>CAZFWV010000114.1:0-11474 GCA_964522605.1 uncultured Pirellulaceae bacterium | reverse complement strand
CAATCCGTCCTACCGAGCAACTTCGGAAACACTGGGGCTCTCCTGAATCCCCGTGATTCCTTACTGCAGCTCGCGCGTCGATCCTTACGCCGGGTTCATCGCCAGATACACCTTACGCATCGCCCGAACGATATCGTGGACGTCCTCCTCAGTAAAATTCGGGTCCATGATCACGCCGCCGAAGCGGCCAATGATATCGATCGTACGCGGACAGCATTCGGTTCCGTACCGAATCGCTTTTCCCTGGGGGCTGTTGAAGGAAGGCCAGTCCGGGTGCACGGTCACCTTCTTCTCAATCCGCTCGTCGATCGGCAGAATGACCGACCCTCCCGGTCCGGAGGCAGCGATCCCCTCGGCGCGAAGTGCGCGCAGGAATTGATCGCGTCGCTGGCGGGTCCCATGGTCCAGAAAGACCGTGACGCCTAGGTCTCCGTCTTGATCGGGGGACTTACGGAGTTTCAGATCCGGCAGGTCGGCGATTCCTTCGCGGACCATTCGTGCGTTACGGCGCAGGCCGCCGCAGATGGTCTCGAGCTTCTGCAACTGGCCTTTCAAGACCGCACCCGTAAACTCGTTCATTCGGAAGTTACACGACGCGAAGGCAGCCAGCAGACCGCCGCCGAGCGATTCGGATTGGGGTGAGCGGAGCGTCCCTACGTCGTGAAAACGGACGGCCCGTTCAAACAGTTCCGGATTATTCGTGGTCACCGCTCCCCCTTCTCCCGCCGTGATGCTCTTGCTGAGCTGAAAACTGTTGATGCTCAAGTCGCCAATCGCACCGACGTACTTGCCCTTGTATTGTCCGCCCAGACATTGCGCCGCGTCTTCCAGCACGAGCAGGTTGTGTTTCCGACCAATTTCCAGAATGGGGTCCATATCCGCCGGACATCCTTGCAGGTGGACTGCGATGATCGCTTTGGTGCGCGGCGTAATCTTCGCTTCCATTTCTTGAGGATCGATATTGAACGACTCGTCCACTTCAACAAAGACAGGCAAGGCACCGGCCAGCACAATCGCATCGTAATCGGCGTACCAGGTCCAGGCGGGCAACAGTACCTCATCGCCCGGGCCAATTTCCATCGCCGCCATGGCGGTGAAGAGCGCGGTGGTTCCCGACGTCACGGCCAGCGCATACTTGACGCCAATGTGCTTGGCGTACTCTTGCTCGAACTGCAGAACCTTCGAACTCTCTCCCCACCAGCGAAATGGATACCGCGACTCGAGCACATCGATCAGTTCCTGCTTTTCCACCTCATCATAAAACTGCGGTCCGTAGGGCTGGGAGGAAAGCGTGGTCGGACGCACGGGGGTGCCTCCGTCAATCGCCAGTTTGGCACTGCCCTCGGCGGCATGACCGGTTGAACTCTTGAGCGATCCGGCGACAAGAGATGCCGCTCCTGTCGCACCAACGGTGGCCAGAAATTCGCGGCGGTTCTTCAACGGCTCGTACATCGCTTCGTCCTTTCAGCTGAACGGATGACTTGGATCAGAACTCGATTCTTTGAATTCCCCGGATCACGGAACCAAAACGTATCGTGGCCGATGTTTCAGCTTACCCTTGCCCTGCTCGAACGGAACCCCTCGCAGCAAGAATCGAGCAACACCCCAATTCGCCTTCCACTCCCCAGTCCAACACCAGTCTCTGCGGCCCTCTTCGCAAGCGGGAAGCGATGCCTGCTGTGCTGTAATTACTCCACTCGGCAAGTCACTCCGACCAATTCGTTCGGCGACGTGATTATACCGCACCTATCGACCCACCGGACACACGATCCACATCAGCAGGAAGATCTCGAGGTTGTACGCCCCGTAGGCCGACTTGTCTCAAGTCGGCATAGGCAGGTCGAGCTGCCGATTTGAGACAAGTCGGCCTGCACAGGAAAAATCGGCCTACGGGAAAGGTAACGACAGAACGGCGCCACCTCTCCTTCAGTCCGAAGGACCGAGCCGATCGGTCGCGACGGCGTGCTCAAACAGCGTTACACAACCACTTCGCACGTCGTACATTCCACCGACAACTTTCAGCTGACCGTCGTCGACGAGTTTGGCGAGCACTCCGCTGTCTTTCAGGATCTGTTCGACGATGTGCTGCACATGCTCTCGATAGAGTTGATCCAGATAAGTCCTTTGTTCGGCGGCGGGGAGACTCGCCCATTGCTCCACACGGTCTGGGTCAATCGATCGCTGAATCTCGGTAACGATTGGGTCGAGGTGTTCACAGCCGGTTCTGCTGGACGGCCGCTCGCCGGAAATAAAGCATTCGATCGCCAACCGCATCAGCGCACTATCCTCGTGCCCCAACACCAGGATGAGTTTTGCCCCCGCCACCGCGCAGGCGTACTCAAGACTTCCCAAGACGCCGACGCTTACCAGGTTTCCGGTAACGCGCGTGCAGAATATGTCACCCAGCCCCGTATCAAAGATCATTTCGACGGGAGTTCGGGAACTCGCACCGCTCAGGACAATTGCCAACGGATGTCGTGTATCGGCGGTAATCTCGCGCTGTCGCGACAGATCGCGAGACAATTGCTCTCCGGCGCAGAATCGCTTATTCCCTTCCTCGAGAACTAGAATCACTTGGTCGGGCGTCAGACTGGTTTGCAGCTCGCGCGTCGAATAATCCGCATACAACACGCGGTCGTCAATCTGTTCGTAGTGATCCTTGAATCCCACCAAGCTCACGTGAACTCCCCGAACCGGTGCAATCTCCTGCTGATACTCCAGAATCAGATCCAGCACATCGGCGTCGATGTAGTCGGTATCACGCGCATCGATCAACACATGACCGCCACGCGGCACGGCTGCGAGCGCCTTGGACAGCGCAACACGATTCAGAAAACTCACCTGTTGCGCCAGCTCGATATGCAACACATCGCCACCTGCGTGTTTTTCCACGATCTGTCGCAGCGGGCGCCGCAAGTTGCTTCGGAGGATAAAGATGATGCTGAAACCCAGACCGATCAGGATGCCAATCAGTAAGTCGGTCAACAGAATCGCGACGATCGTAATAACAAACGGCAAGAATTGATTGAGACCTTCCCGCCACATCTGACGATAGAGTTTCGGACTGGTCAGCTTCAAGCCGGTCATAATGAGAACGGCTGCCAGGCAGGAAAGCGGTATCTGATTGAGCCAACCGGGCAACAGACCGACGCACAACAGCAGCAGCAGCCCATGAATCATGGTGGCCCTCTTTGTTCGCCCGCCGGAATTGATGTTCACGGAGCTACGGACGATCACCGAAGTCACGGGCAATCCGCCGATCAATCCGGCGAAAAAGTTTCCCGTTCCCTGCGCGATTAACTCGCGGTTGGTGGGAGAGATTCGTTTCTGAGCATCGAGGCGGTCCACTGCTTCCAGATTGAGCAGCGTTTCGAGTGATGCGACCAGGCAGATGGTCACCGCCGCCACATACACTTGCGGGTTGCTCAGCTCCGAGAATCTCGGAACCTGGAGGAATCCGATGAAGCTGCTCAGGCTGTCCGCCACGGGCACCTGAACGAGGTGCGTGACGTCGATCGACCAACGACCGCCGAGCCGCGAAAACCATGCTCCCATCGCCACTCCAAATAGCACGACCAACAGGGGAGCCGGAACGAGAGATTCCTTCAGCCACTTTGTCTTATCCCAAACCAGAAGGATCAAGGCCGACAGGACTCCAATGACGGTCGCTCCCGGATGAATCGCGCGAAACAGATGTGAGAGCTCCGAAAAAGTATTCTCGTGATCCAACTCCTCAAAGGACATCATTCCCAGCGGATTCGCATCGTGTCCAACCAGATGGGGCAATTGCTTCAGAATCAGAATTAATCCGATCGCAGCCAACAAACCCTTGATCACGCTCGAAGGCACAAAGTCCGCAACGGCCCCGACGCGCAACACGCCCAGTCCAATCTGCAGGAGCCCCGAAATCAACACCGCCAGCAAGAATGCGTCGAAGGATCCGAGGACCGCGATTTGTGCGGCAACTACCGCCGTCAGTCCCGCGGCCGGGCCGCTGACACTCGTGTGCGACCCGCTAATCGCTCCCACCAACAGACCACCGACAATCCCTGACAGAATGCCAGCAAACAGGGGCGCGTTGGAAGCGAGGGCAACGCCGAGACACAAAGGCAACGCAACGAGAAATACGACCACTCCGGCGAGCAGATCCGCAACCAGGGGGTGTCGTGAATTGTGATTCAGTACCTGCGTTGATGCCATGAATCGACTCTACTCCATTCTGCGGCCTTCCTGTGCAGCGAGACACGTCTCTACTTCCGTCACGATCTCGACACACGGCCCTCTGGCCACCGCTCTACCCACGTGCGGAGTCAGTATATCTAGGCTCAGGTGTGAAACAAGTACAACTCGATGCCGGATCGGCGATCACCACCGGCCGCAGACAGATTACAATATGCCGGTTTGCGAAGTAGGCATATAGCCGTTTCGGAATCGACGTTGAATCAATTTGACCCACCAGGCAGCCCGTTCGGATGGAACACGAAAACGTCATGCTGCTCGAAATGCGGGGAATCGAGAAATCGTTCCCCGGTGTGCAGGCTCTGCAGAATGTTTCTCTCCAGCTGCGTCGCGGTGAGGTTTTAGCCCTGGTGGGGGAAAATGGCGCAGGCAAGAGCACGCTGATGAAGATTCTCGGAGGAGCTCACCAGCCTGACGCGGGGGAAATTCTGCTCCATGGCTGCCCGATTCGCTGCGATAGTCCCGCAACAGCACAGCGTGCCGGCATTTCGCTGATCTACCAGGAGTTCAACCTAATTCCGGATCTCACCGTCCGGGAAAATTTGTTTCTTGGTCGTGAAAAAACCCGTCACGGAAGAATCCTCGCGGCCGAGGAAAAGCGCGAGGTCCAGAAACTGTTCGGCCGTCTGCGTCTGCAGATCGATCCGGAAGCCCGCTGTCGCGACCTGTCGGTTGCCCAGCAGCAAAAGGTCGAGATCGCCAAGGCGCTTTCCATCGATGCACAGATCCTCGTGATGGACGAACCAACCGCAGCACTCGGTCCCCAGGAGGCGGAGCATCTCTTTTCCGTCATCCGCGAATTGAAGCAGCAGAATCTGGGCATCATCTATATCAGCCACCGGCTCGAAGAAGTCTTCATGATTGCCGATCGCGTGTTGGTTCTGCGCGATGGAGCGGCCGTCGCCAACCGGTGTATTCAGGAGTTCTCACGTGAAAGTCTGATCGAGAAGATGGTGGGGCGTCCGATGCAGTCGGAGTTTCCCAAACAGAGTGCGGAAAGAGGCGCGGAACGGTTGCGCGTCACGGGCCTGACCCGGGGTCGAGACGTGAAAGGCGTCAGCTTCGTCGCGCATGCGGGCGAAGTTTTGGGATTTGCCGGCCTGGTTGGCGCGGGACGGACCGAGACCATGCGTTTGATTTTCGGTGCCGACCGGGCTGACGCGGGTCAAATCTGGGTCGACGGGCGTCCGGTCGTGATCCGCCATCCACGCGACGCCGTGCGCCATCGCATCTGCCTTCTGACAGAGGACCGTAAACGACTCGGTCTTGTGCTGAATCACTCGATTCGCGAAAACTTTGGGTTGCCAAATCTTCGACGATTCCTCCGCGGTCCGTTCATCGACGGCCGCAAGGAACGAGTCGAGTTTGCCCGGTATGTCCAGAGTCTGAAGATCAAGATCACCGATGCGGAACAACCGGCTCAAAGCCTGTCTGGAGGTAACCAGCAGAAGATCGTCCTGGCAAAGTGGCTGGCAAGTCACGCAGACGTGGTGATCTTCGACGAGCCGACGCGAGGAATTGACGTGGGGGCGAAATACGAGATTTACTTGCTGATCAACCAACTTGCGGCAGATGGCAAGGCGATTCTGATGGTGAGCAGTGAACTGCCGGAGTTGCTGGGAATGAGCGATCGAATTCTCGTCATGCACGACGGTCAGGTGCGGGGCGAGATTACCGATCCGCGCAATGCAACCCAAGAAGAAATCATGTCGCTGGCGATCCACTGACCCTCGGCGCGGAGCTTTTGCCTTGCAACGGTTCTTTCGTGATTACGGAATGGTCCTCGTGCTGCTTGCCCTGTGCGTGCTGTTCAGCGCGCTAACGCTCAAGCGGCAGGTCCCCGAGGGCGAATCCGCCGCAACCGAACTGGCGGGACGAATCCAGCAAGATTATCGCCCAACGGATCTCATCCTCGCAGTCGGCGCCACGAATACGCAGTCCGCCGAATTGGCAGAGATCCTCGGGCGGAAACTGCAGGATCAAGGTTTTACTAATGTGCGCGTGGTGGTTGGAACGCCTCGCGACCTGCGACAGGTTCTCGATGAAGTCGCTGCGGAAAACCTCACGCCGGCTGTCATCGCGACCAGTGGCGCCGTCAATACATGGAGGGTGCTCGAACCGCCACCGGCCCGCGACGCGCCGACCGCCGGCTGGACACGACTTTCGCCCGAACCGCGACTGTGGCCCGATTTCCTCAAGGCCAGCAATCTGCTCGCCATCGTCGATCGCATCGTCGTCATCGCGATCATCGCGATCGGAATGACAATGGTCATCATGACCGGTGGCATCGATCTGTCCGTTGGCAGCTTGATTGCCCTATCGGCGGTGATCGGCACACTCCTCATGAAAAAACTCGGTGGCACCGAAGCACCGGGATGGGTGGTATTCGTCGGCTTCGTGGTTGGCGTTTCGAGCTGCGGAGTGATCGGCGCGATCGCGGGAATGATCGTCGCCCGTTTTCGTGTCGCCCCGTTTATCGTCACGCTGAGTGTCATGATGATGGCACGCGGGCTCGCCTTTCTGGTGACGGGCGGATTCTCCGTTTATGAAGTTCCGAAGGCCTTGCCCTGGCTTGGTCAGGGATATACGCTCGCAATTCCTCATACCGTCATCCTGCTCACCCTCTTTTATGCGGCCGCACATGTTTTCATGTCACACACACGCATGGGGCGCTATATCTATGCGGTCGGCGGGAACGAAGAGGCGGCGAGACTTTCCGGAGTCCCGGTCGCGTTCGTCGTTGTGTTCGTCTATCTCGTCAGTGCCTTATCGGCCGGAATTGGCGGATGCATTCAAGCCTCGCAGCTGAATGCCGCCACACCCACGATGGGCGAAATGTACGAGTTATATGTGATCGCTGCGGTTGTTGTGGGCGGAACCAGCCTGGCCGGCGGAACAGGTCGGATTCTCGGCACCCTGATCGGGGCCTTCATTATTTCCGTGATTCAAAACGGCATGAACCTGTTGGGGATGGAAAGTTACACGCAGCAAGTTGTACTGGGAGCAGTGATCCTGCTCGCTGTTCTGCTCGATAAGCTTCGCAGTAGCGGCGGCTTCGCCAAATTCCTGCGGATCCGCATCCCCCACCGAACCGCTGGAGCTTCCTCATGAATCGAAAAGCATGGACGACAATCTGCACAGTGACTTGCCTCGCCATCCTGACCACTGCTTGTTCGCAAAACGGGCAACAGGGATCCAGCGAGCAGCCCAATCCAAAGATCATCGGCATGACTTGCATGGATCTGTCGAATCCGTTCTTCAAACTGATCGCCGAGGTGATGCGACAGGAGGCAGACAAGTATGGCTATGAACTGGTTGCGCTCAGTGGTGATCTCGATCCGGCCAAGCAGAACAACCAGGTCTACGACTTCATCGTCCAGGAATACGATGCGATCTTCCTGAATCCGGTGGATTCGCGGGCCGCGGCCGAAGGAGTGCGGCGTGCTCGCGACGCGGGGATCCCGGTGTTCACGTTTGACGTCCAAGTCACGAATGATGAAGTCCAGGATGCAATCGTCTCGCACATTGGCAGCGACAACTACCAGGGGGGACGTTTGGCCGCGGAAAGCATGCTGAAGGCAACCAACGGTCGTGGGCAAATCGCCATCATCACCTTCCCGGAAATCACTTCCTGCATCTTGCGACGAAACGGTTTTGTCGATTTCCTGAAGGAGCAAAGCAGCCAGCTCGAGATCGTGACCGAACTTTCGGGTAAGGGGAACCAGAATGACGGCTATGCGGTTACCACTGATATTCTGCAGGCGCATCCAGATCTCGTGGGGATCTTTGCCGTCAATGATCCGTCCGCACTGGGAGCTCAGGCCGCGGTGACCAAGGCGGCCAAGCAGGACCGCATCACGATCATCGGCTTCGACGCCTCCCCCGCCGGGAAGCAGGCGGTGTTTGAACGGAAACTGTTCGATTCTCCCCAACAGTTCCCTCGCAAAATGGCAATCGGGACCGTCGAAGCCTTCATCCAATATCTCAACGGCGAGGAAATCTCTAAGAAGCAGTTCATTCCCTGCGCCCATTACTACTACGAAGACTCGTTGCAGGACGAAAACCGCCTGAAGGAACAGTGGTAGCGAAGGCTCGGGGGAAAATATGCATGCCAAGCACGGATCAGCGTAAGGCGGTGATTCTGCCTTTTCGAGAAACCTGATCGACAACAGGCAGAGGAACCACGGATTCGACGGAGGGGACGGATCAGCACGGACAGATCCGCGAACATCCGTTGTATCCGTTCGATCCGCGGTTCCTTTTCTTGATCTTTGATCCCGCACCACTTGTGCGTAACAACAGAACGATTGCGCCAGGTTAGATGAAATGGGCCTTCGATGAGCGGGTAACGCCGCCCCGCGTTCCACTCCCGCCTCGTCGCTCGACGGACTTCCGGTTCACTCAGACGATCCCAACAGTCGCTGCAGCCAGGCCCAGGAAAGCTCAACCGAGGGCCGGAACGATTCACTCGCGGCATAGCGCAACAAGCTGCGGCGAAACTGACGCGCCGCCCGACGCGTTTCAAGGTCGCTCGACAGGTCATAGCCACACACGAGCAGAGCGCCGCCCTCCACTCGGCCTTCAAAGACATGTCCCAAACGAGTGTTGTAATGAAAGTCCGGCACGGGTTGCACGATGGGTTCGAGTGCTGTCGGTGCCTCCGTGATGTCGAAGGTGGTCGCATTCTGGCACAAGTCATGCCATTGCCAGTCGCTCCAACCCGCATTCGGGAAGGCGGCCAGTGCAGGATGCGTCGGGTCACAGAACACTCCCAAGGATGAGAACTTATTGCCCCACCATCCCGCCGACCAATACACGGATTCATAACCGGTTTGCGCGGCGAACGGACTGCGAGCACCGTGCGCCAGCAGAACGACCTTCCCCCCTGCGCGCAATCTGCTTCGCACGTCCTCGTCGAGCGTCGTCGCGATCCGGATGTCTTCCGGCTCATTCTGCGTTTCCGCATGCGGATAGACCCAAAGGTTCCAACGATTTTGTAGCCCGGCAAAGCGCACGAGGAAACTTAACGCAATCGGCACACGGATCGTGTCCAGCGGTACCGTCACGTCGCCCAGATCGGATAGTCGGCCGGTCACCACGTGTTCGACATCGAGTTGGCCTTGTGCAACCGGCTGGCCATCCTCGGCCTGCAAGGTCCACTCCACGGGTCCCGCCGACAGATCGCACTCACCGTAATGAGCAATCTCCAATCGGGCGTGGAACGTCTCGTTCGCACTCCACACGTAGCGAGGAAACCGCGCCAGCAGTACCGTGGGAGCATTCCAGGCACGCACCTCGCTCGCCTCGAGAACACCTTTCGATTCCCCAAACGGATCGAGGATTCCGACGAGTGCTTCGCTCTGCCCCGTGAAGTCATTCAGCATCAGCAATTGATAACCCGCGTAATCGGGTGATCGGAGCATCGCCTCGTGCTCGGCCTTATATTGCACGTACTGGAATCGTGCCGAAGATCGCACAAAATCTCGGACTTGATCGGATAATCCCGCCGCCTGACAGGCTCGTCGATAGCGATCGTAATTCAGCGGCAGCAAGGGACCGGTGAATTTGGGTAGAAGCGTTTCGTAATCCGGATACACGGGCCGCTGCCCGGTTTCATGAGCAATCACCGGTACCGACGCGGCCTCGGCCGCCGCCTGAAAATCCCAGTCCGTGTGCGCCGGCCCAACGCCGCGCGCACGGACTCCCGTCTGGTGGGTGAACCAATAATCATCCTCCTCCAGATGCCGCCGAGCACCGCACGCCGCGTAGAGACGCCGAGGATCGACCTCCTTGATCTCTTTGACCATTTCGCTCACCTCGTCCCAATCCGTACTCTGCATGCCGAACTCGTTTCCGATCGCGCAGAGCAAGAATGAGGGGTGATTTCCATACGCCTTCGACATCCGGGAAAGCTCGTTGCGCAGAAAGTCGTTCACCGCAGGATCATGCCCAATTCCTTGCGGCTTCGTCACCGTGTTGATGATCCAGTCATCGATCCAGGCCGGCGTTTCGGCCTGCAGGTAGACGCCGAGACGATCGGCTGCCTCAAACGCGGCATTCGGCGGACACCAGGTGTGAAATCGGACATGATTGAATCCATATTCTTTGATTGTCGTCAGAATTCGTTCCCATTCGGCGACATCGGTCGGTGGGTGCCCGGTTCGCGGATAAACGCAACAATCGAGCGTACCGCGCAGAAACACCCGCCGACCGTTGAGCTGAATCTGCCGGCCAACTTGCTCGACGTGGCGAAACCCAAAAGGAATTTCGATCTGATCCCTTGAGCCATCTTGGTTCTTCCAGATCGCTCGGAGTCGATAACGAACCGGTGTGAATTCATTCCAAGCCTGCGCCGGTTGATTCCACTGCAGCGCGACGTCGTGAAAACTCTCACCATTTGGACAGGGCAACTCTACCACTTGGTCTGCGATCGGCTGCTCGCGATCTTCAGGAAGCAATTGAAGCTGAACCGGCACGAGTGTCTCTTGATCCTCGATGCTGACCAGCCGCATTCGGGCCTGTACGGAGCAACGATTCGATGCGGGAGCGATATCGATTGAGCGGATCGACACCCGCGGGTGAACATGCAGGGTGAGCGCACCGACCAACCCGTTCCAACGCGACTGAGTCTCTGGCCCGTATGCATGCGTGACGGTGGCCAGATTGTAGAGCATACGATTGTCGACACGTACGGTGATTCGGTGGAGGCCCGGGGTCAACGGCCCCCATTCGTATCGGTGCTCGGCCACTAAACTGTCACAAGAACCCACGGGTACTCCGTCGAACCACACGTCGGTTTTCCACATCGCCCGCTCCAATTGAAGCGTCACCGGGCGTCCGGCCCACGTCGCGGGAATCTGTACTTCCCGCTCGTACCAGGCAGGGCCGACAAAGAGGAATTTGCGAACCAGGTACCCGTGCTCATCCGCCCGCACTGGCTCGTTGGCCGCGGGAAAACGCGTCGTCACCGGGAACGGTACTGGGTGCGTCATCGTTTCCACATCGAGCGGAAATCCGAACCCGGCCTGATCCGTCGTCGCCGGCAGAGCGATCCGGTCATCGGCGATGATCGGAGCGGAAAACCATCTGGCGCCAAGCCCGGCATCCTGTGGATCCAGCCGCAGACGCCAGTCCCCTGCCAGATCAAGCGCCTGGCCAGCCACCGCAGGAATCGTCACCATCCAGATCACAAGCAGTTTCCAATGTTGCATCTTATTTGCCTTGTCACCTTGACG
>CAZFWV010000113.1:2007-18653 GCA_964522605.1 uncultured Pirellulaceae bacterium | reverse complement strand
TCTCGACCCCAGGCACCCAAATGCCGAAGTTGTTCTTGAGTCATCACTAAGGAACGGCTCAGACGCAACTTCGTCGTTTAACTGTGCAACTTCCTCGTTTAACCGCGCGGGTTCCTCGTTTAACCGCGCGGGTTCCTCGTTTAACCGCGCGGGCACCGCCCCGCGGGTAGGGCGGAATCTTCCGCGGCCCGCTGGGCACGCGGTGAAACGAGAGGATTGAGAAGCCGAAGTTATTTCTGAGTCATCCCCAAGAATGTGTCACGAATCACTGCCAGGCGCGAGTGCGCACGATCGGATGGTTCCCTGGCGCCACCATAACGATTTCCCGGTTGGATGCAAGCAAAAAGCTCCGAACCCGTCGCGTCAAGGTTTCTTGTGGTTATACTGTAGCCATCATGTGCTATCCGTGGCTGGGTAAGACAGCCGTCAAGCAAGAAGTGTACGACGACTGCTTGCCGCGCCGCGATCGCCTGTCGAGAACCTGCCTCAACCCAGCCCGCCCTTACGATCACGCGTAGAGAAGCGTCGATGCCGACCAAACGGTCCCACCTTGTTCCATAGCTTGTCGGCATTCGACTCCCCGCCAAACCGTTGCTCCCGCCGGAGACGCATAGGAGATTGAAATCGATGGTACGCCGCACCACTCTTCCCGTGTTCAGTTGCCTGATTTCCTTGACGATCGCTCTCAGCCCGGCTTGGAGTCAACCGCCGGAAGCTCCGGCCGAAAACCGCAGAGAGCGATCGCGAGAATCTCAACGTGAACGGAGCGACTCGTTACGCGCGATTATGAGCTACCTCGACGTTGGCTCCGGCTCGGTGATTGCCGACATCGGTGCTGGAAATGGCCCAGACACCTGGGTGTTCGCCGACATCGTCGGCGACGAGGGAAAGGTGTACGCGGAGGAGATCGACGAGTCGAAGATCACCGCGTTGAAGAAGGCGGCATCCGATCGGAATCTACCCCAAGTGGAGGTCATTCTGGGAACGCCGGATGACCCTTCGCTGCCAGCCAGCACGGTGGATCTCGCGTTCATGCACTTCGTCTATCACCACGTAACCAAGCCGCAGGAAATGCTCCAGGCAATTTGGAAATCGCTCAAACCGGGCGGCTATCTGGTCATCGTCGATCGACAACTGGGAACCCTTGCGGACTGGGTCCCGCGCGAGGAGCGGGGCGGCAAACACTACTGGATTGCGGAAACCACAGTCGTCCGCGAAGCTCGGGAGCAGGGCTTCCGCTTCTTCGAGTACGCAGAGTCGTACTGGCAAGCCGATGATGCATTCGTGTTGATCTTCCAACGGCCTCTGTCCCTGCGGGAACCGGGTCAGGATCCAGATCCGCTGCCCTCAATTCCCAAGGCGACGGTGGAGCAGCTTGTGCCACCCGTTGGTCAGTCATATGAGCGAATTGCCTTTGTGGCGTTGGACGAAGGCCGGACACTCATGACTCCGATCCTGCAAGCAACCAATGGTGATGCCGTAGACATCATCCTCGAGGAATGGGCAACGCAGAAGGACGAGCGACCGTCGCTTCCTGCCGATGCGAATCTGCCGTCGCACTTAACCGAACAAGGCGATCCGCAATTGGGCCCCGAACCACTCGACGCTGTCTACTTCCTCGACAGCTACCACCGGCTGTTTCACGGACCGGCACTATTGGCGCAGCTTCATCAACGATTGGCACCGTCCGGCCGGGTCTACATCCTGGATCGGCAGGCACCGCACGTGATGCCACATCGCGAGGCGAGTCATCGGCGGATGATTGCCGCAGAAACTGTGAAACAAGAAATGGCCGACGCCGGTTTTCACTTGCTGGAAGAAAAACCGTCCCCGACTCCCGAACGATTCCTGCTCGTCTTCGAGAGAGGGAAGTAGGAAGCAGACTGCAGGCTGGAGGCTGGAGGCTGGAGGAAAAACACAGAATCTGAAACCTCCAGTCTTCCGCCTGCAGCATTCTTTCTACTTTCTCTACTCTCTACTCTCTACTCTCTACTCTCTACTTCCTACCTCCTCCAGCCTCCAGCCTACTCCCTTCTTCCCTGTCGTGTAACAATCGGCACATAACCGATTTCGAGCCCTGGTGGCGGAGTCACGATCAACGCGGGGTCAATTTCGGCCAGTTGTCCGGAATCGGGCGGCGCCAGGTATTCGCGATCCTTGGTCCAGTTTCGATGGAGTTTCTCGGCACGCTCTTGCAGCAACTCCCGCTCTTCGTCGGTTAAGTCTGCGTTGAGCAGAGCGGGCTGGTCGGCGAAGCGATACCAAGAGTAGGTCACCACGCTGCCGTCTCCTGGATACGCTTGGAAAGGCCCCGCCACCGGGCCCGGCTTCTTCCAGCAACTGTCGGGATCTTCCGGAGTGACATAAGGTGGCGCCGCGTCGTCGATCGCACGATGGAATTCATACTCGGTCAAACCCGTGTCAGTCGGTATGTCCTGCTCCTGCACAGGAACCCAACGGGCTTTCTCCCCATCTTCCTCCAGACGGTAGTACTCCGGCAGCGTCACGACGGAGCAGCCGTCCGCGTCTGCTTTCGTGACAGACTCTGCATTCCACCGATATCCAAACGTACTTGGATCGGGAGCAAAAGGTGTAGCAAAAGAACTCCACGCAATCGGTACGCGCTGTTCTCTGGGAGTCGACGGCCCGTAGATTCGCCAGGTCGCGCCGCCTCGTCCCGGAAACTGATGCACCACGGATTCCGATGAATCAATCACACCGTTGGCCTGGGGCCCTCCCGCAAACCAGGCTGCGACTGCATCCCAGAGGGCCTTCTTGGTATAAGCCGTCACGCGATGCACGACGGGCGAATCACCTTGAGGGTCACGTGGGAACCGGGTCGAAGCGATCCGTGCATAAGTTTGGCCGTTCGTGTCCGTCGCCTGAATGCTGGGGATGTACTGAGTTTCCATCTGCAGCGCCCTGTTTGGATTGGACGGACGGCTATCGAGGAACATGCCAGCCAGACGCGGATCATCGACCGACGCGCGGGAAAAGAAATAGGGCGTGAAAAACGCAACCGGTCCTTTAAAGTTCCCCGTGTTCAGAAACAAGGTCCAGCAATGGTTTCCCGTGGGAACAGCCTTTCCGGCCGTTTCGGACTTAGCGTCGGTCAACGGAAGCGGCAGGTATCCATAACCAAACCACTCACCGCATGTACCCTGCTTCAGATTCAGACCATCCGGAGGCCAGAGCACCCAGGGACTCAGTTGTGCCACACCGTACTTGCCGTTCGGACGGTCCCAGTCCCGTCCCTTCCCCGCTCCGGGCCCGTTTGCCCATGCAACAAAATTCAGCGCCACGCCACCCATGATGAATTTGGGAGTCTCCGTGGCGTATTGCGTGTCGCGCCACCAGCCCAAACCGCCCTCGATATCGGAGTACATTCTTTCGATCGGACTGGGGCGATCGTTCTGGGCATGCATCCAAGTGCCGAACAGACCGGTTTGAAAGCGGCGTCCGGGGTATTTCTCCATCAGCGGCCAGGCGGCGACATACATCGAAAATCCCGCGTCATACGTCTCCGGAACTCTCTCTTGCGGGACGAGCAAGTACCCGGCCATCTCTCCCGTTTCAATCTGACTGGGCGTGTCGCCAAGCACCGTTTGTGGACAGGCGATAATCAGAATCAGGGCGCACGTGCGGACCAAGAAAGAGTTGTTCTTGAGCAACGGAAACTCCAATTCTTGTGAGGCCACGGGGTAACACTGCCTCTGAATATACCAGAATAGGCGATTCCGCTGGCTCGGCACGGGTCACTTGACACGGCTGAATGGAATGCCGAAGAATGCAGGATTGGGAGTCCCGCGCACAGCAGAGAAGCGGAAGGAACCACGGATTCGACCGAGGGGACGGATCGGCACGGACTGATCCGCGGACATCCGTTTTATCCGTGTGATCCGCGGTTCCTCTTCTCGATCTTTGAGTCCTTTTTTCGAGCGCAAACGCAATCCGTAGATTCGCTGAAGAGAAGCCAACTTCAGCGTCGACGCGCGACAGCAAGCAGTCCGAGACCCGCGGAGAGCAGCAGAACCAAGCTGGATGGCTCCGGAATCATTGCGCCCGGTGGCCCCAGCGCAACCGATTCCGCTTGTGTCAGTGGCACATCGAAGAGCGCAAGATTGGTCACGGTCACGAGATTGTCTTCGCCGTCATCGTCAGCGAAGAAATGGACGATGTTGTCATTCACCGTGGAATACAACGCGTGACGGCCATCGAGATCCTGTGAAGCATGACGGAACGTCCACGAACTTCCCGACGTATCCGTAACGGTGGTTAGAAAGGATGAAGAGGGATCCCCACCATCAATATTAGCGCCGATGTCCGCCGAGAACACAATCCGATACCATGCATCGGCGGCGAGGGCTTGGTCCGTGTAGCTGATGGAACTGACGCCCAACAAGTTCGAGGTGCTGACAAAGTAATCACCATCGTTCCCATCCGGGGCCGTCGTCGTCTGCAACAGGGATCGCCACGTCGAGTCGGTTGAAGGCGGCAGAAACAAATCGTACACGACCGTGAACTGGTTCACATAAGCGCTGCTGCCACCATTCGGTGCGATATCATGATTCAACGAGAACGAGTCGCCCACGCCGATCTGGACCGCTCCATCAGCACCACTCAGACCTTCAACCGGGACAATCGTTCCGTTGGTATTGTTGACAATCAAGTCGTTTCCGACCGTTGCTTTGGCGGGTGCCGCGTCATCCTCGAATTCCCACAACCCGACAAGTCCCGCGGACAGTGGAGAAACGAAGCACATCGACAGGATGATCAAGAGCGCAATCGTGGTCCACTTTGTCATGATTCAAGTTCCTGTTCGAACAAGTTCGCCAATCGCGGTGTGAGCCAAAATCAGCAGCGCAGGCCGAAGCTATTGTTTCTTCAAACTGCGAATCTAGTCCAGACTGCCCAGAGGGTCAATTGTTACCGGGGGAACTTAACAAGATCTTCCCGAATTCCCCCACGCGATAACTTGGCGAAACATATCTGCAGCTGGCGATTGGGGCGTGTTCAGTCTGCTTGTCCTCGTCGCCGGCTCCACACGTGCTTAGCCGGAATGGACTACAGTGGACCGGGAGCGATGACTTCGACGTCTCTTCGGATCGCGGGGAGACATTTCGGACCGAGGATCGGATCTTGACCCAACTCGTTTAGCCCGCAGCCGTCAGGCGAGGACGGTTTGCCTTTTGTCCTCGCCTGACGGCTGCGGGTTAAACGAGGATCGGTCACCCAACGGATTCTCGGAACCGATCTACTTCTTGATCGGCTCAATCCTGATCTGCTGGTTGAGCGCAGAATCCACGCGAGAAACGTCATGCTTGCCGCACGGTCGCTTAAGAAACGCGATCCACTGGGGCTCTCCTTTCCGATCCTTGCCGCACGTGGCGGTTGCCAACTCCCAACCTTCCTGCCCTCGTTCGTTCAGATCGTTGACAAGAAAGGCCTCTGTGCTCCGAGTAATCACGGAGTACTCCCATCTTTGTGGGGCGCGAATCATCTGGTTCGCCGTCATTTCAGCACCTCCAATTTCCTCCGACGCGATCAAGCATGCGCTCAGTTTCCGGATTGCCGCGGCTTGGAATACCGGGCGTCACTCACAACTTATAGAAGATAGCCTATTTCCGCTTGTCCGCTTGGGGACCGAATTGGGCAACCATTCTGCGTGCGAGGTACGGCGTGAGGCATGCTCAGGCGATCCGCAACTCCGCAGTCCAACGTCCACTCCGTCGACCGGTCTCGGTGCGTGGTGGCGCGGGCAAGGTTACTGATTCGGAACACCCAGTAGCGCGGCGAGTTCGTATCGATGCTTCTCGATTTCCTGTAGCTTCTCCGGCATGTGCCGATGAACGTGCTGGAGTTGGCAGGCGTAAACCTCCCTCATCAGCTCATTAACATCGTCATGGATCTGAAACATGTTTCGGGCCAACAGTTCGGGCGGCGCACCGTCCTGGAAACCATCCTGCAACTGGTCTGCCTTCCGCCTGACCGAATCCGCCAACCAGGTTGCCGGATGCCCTCGGCCAACCCGCGCGCGGAGATGTCCCCGAACGATGCTACTGGCGACCTCCAGCCGTGCTGACAAACGTCGCCCCGCAACGGAATCGTACGAGTAAGGAACGGTGATCACAGGATCAACGACAATCGACGCCCCGTCGATTACCTCGGCAGGAGGCACCGGAAGCACTTCTGGATCTGGATCCCCGGTCACGGCAACCTGTGTTAAACAAATAATGAACAACACCACCATGGCGTTTCTCGTTCGCATCGCATCGATCCTTCTGTTGTCGGTCACTGGAAAGGCAAGCGAACGTCGCTTCACCTTCTCGAATGTTTTCACCTGTCACAAGGGAATCCCTAACCATGATACAGAGAACCGGCTGCAAACCCCACAGCCCCCATGCCCTGAAGTCGCCATCCCGCCGAACGATTCTCGAGCCACAGCGACGTTTTGGCGTTTTCTGTCAAGGATTTTCGACACGGCAGCAACTGGCTTTTGCGAGAGCGCATTTCAAAATTTGTTTTTCTCGACGGGTGACTGGCAGCGGAGCGCAGCAACGTCCCAGCAGATCGGCGATCTCGGGCATCGCTGCGTTCTGCCATCAGCCACTCTGCGGCGAAAGTAGGTTTGAAATGCCCTCGATTCAGAATGCCGTGCAGAGGTGCCTCGAGTGGTGACGCGTTACGTCGTGCCACTGGTCGGAAGACGACGGCAATCCCGCTATGATTGAAAGGCGCACCGTGAGCGATCGAGGATCCACGAGGCTCTGGTCGCTGCACTGAATAGAATCCTGCACGAGGGTATCGTTTCATGTCGGTGAATCACGCAATCGGTCGGCGGACATTTTTCACAGTCGGAGCGGGATTGGCGATTGCTGGATCGGTGGCGAAGTCTGCCGCGCCGCGGGAGAGGAGGATTCGCATCGGACAGATTGGAGTCGGGCACGGGCATGCGAACAAACTTTCGGTTTATCGGGCGTCGGAAGAATACGATGTCGTAGGCATCGTGGAACCCGACGATGCGCTCTGGCAGCGCGAAAAGGCGAAATCCGCTTTCCGCGATTTACCGCGGATGACGCAAGAGCAACTGCTCAATACGCCCGGTTTACAGGCAGTACTTGTGGAAACGCGAGTGCGCGACTCCCTGAATGCAGCGGAGAGTTGCATTGCCGCCGGCAAGCACGTCCATCTTGACAAGCCTCCCGGTGAATCACTCCTTCAGTTCCAACGCATTCTTGCGTCCGCGGAAAAACAGGGTTTGCTCGTGCAGTTGGGATACATGTACCGCTACAATCCCGCGATCCTGCTACTTCGAGATTTCCTGAGGCAGGACTGGTTGGGTGAGGTGTTCGAGGTGCATACGGTGATGAGCAAAGTCATCGGCGCGGACGACCGACGTTCGCTGGCAGAGTACCGCGGGGGAATGATGTTTGAACTGGGCTGTCACATCCTCGACCTGGTCGTCGGTATCCTGGGAGAACCGACGGAAGTTGCCGCCTTCAGCCAACACGCCTCGAGTCACGATGACTCATTGCGGGATAACATGCTGGCCGTGTTGCAGTATCCAAGAGCAATGGCGACCGTCAAATCGAGTGCGATGGAAGTCGAGGGGTTTGCTCGTCGGCACCTTGTCGTCTGCGGCAGGGGCGGCACGTTCCATATTCAGCCGTTGGATAACCCCTCAGCACGCGTAGCACTCGCGGAACCCCGTGGTGAGTATTCCGCTGGTTACCAAGAGATCACGTTCCCGAAATACACTCGCTATGTCGCGGATGCCGCGGACATGGCCCGCATCATCCGCGGCGAGAAAGAGACCGATTTCCCCTACGCTCACGACCTGGCCGTTCAGCGGACGTTGCTCAAAGCGTGCGAACTTCCACTGGACCGCTGACACTCGCTGTTACCGGAGGCTTATCATGACGCCCGTTACGAGTCGACGTAGATTCCTCACCGACGTGTCCCGATCCGCAGCAGCGATCGGCGCGGGGGCCGCACTTCAGGGCGTGCACTCGTTCGCCGCCGAGAAGCCGACGACGGTGCGCCTGGGCATTATCGGTTGTGGTGGAATCATGACGCACCACGTCCATGGGCTCGTTGATCGTCGCGAGGCCGTCTCGATCGCCTGGTTGTGCGACGTGGATCCGGCACAGATTGACAAGATGAAGAGCCACGTGACGCCGGTATTTCAATCTGCTGCTCCGAAACAATCCGGCCATTTCGAAGATGTGCTCGACGATCCGGCTGTCGACGCGATCATCATCGCAACACCCCATCATTGGCATGCGCCGATTGCCCTGCGCGCGATGGAGGCGGGAAAGGACGTCTACATCGAGAAACCGATCTCCCACGTCTACAACGAAGGCCCGCTGATCATCGCGGCTGCTGAGAAACACGGCCGCATTGTGCAGCAAGGAAGCCAAATGCGCAGCAGTCCGGTGACCGAGAAGGCCGGCAGACTGTTGCGGGAGGGGATCATTGGAGAAGTCAAGGTGGCGCGCGCCTGGACAGCCGAGCCGCGGGCGACCGTGAAGCCCTTGCCCGATGGAGCACCGCCTGCGGGAGTCGATTATGATCGGTGGCTTGGCCCCGCACCGAAACGCCCGTTCAACCCGCATCGCTTTCATTCGACCTGGCGCATGTTTCGTGACTACGGAAATGGTGAGATTGGTGATGACGGGATTCACGACATCGACATGGCCGCCTGGGGACTTGGCGTTGACACGTTTCCCAAGCAAATCACGGCACGCGGCAGCCGGATGATGCTCGACGGTCACGCCAGTGAATATCCGGACAATATGAATGTGACCTATGAGTACCCGGATGGGCGGCTACTCGTCTACGAGAATTACCCGTTCACGGCCTATGGCTTGTACGGTTTCGACAATGGCAACGTGTTCTACGGCACCGAGGGCTATATGATTTTCTCCCGCCGAGGGGCTTTCAGCGTCTTTCTAGGTCCAAAGGAGACGCCTGGACCGACCGAAGGCAAGGAGCTGCGCGGACGGCGCGGCTACGAGGAACACATGGCAGACTTCTTGAATGCCGTCCGCAATCGGACTGCGACTCGCGCTTCGGCGGAAATCGCGCACCGAAGCTGTGCCCTGGTTCACCTGGCCGAAATTGCCTATCGCACACGTGGGCTGCTCGATTTTGACCCCACGACCGAACGCTTCCTCGACTGCGACGACGCGAATCAGATGCTCACGAAAGAGTATCGCCAGCCGTGGAGTTTATAGAGCGAATTTAACACGTCGGGCAGCATCGCCGTTGCTTTTGAGACAAAGTCCAGTTATCCCCTTGTTCCATGCTGGAGGCAAAGTACGAACCATGAACATTCGACGCATGTCCGTCGTGACTCTTGTTGTTGCCCTGCTCCTTGCACGATCATCGCCGCTCGCCGCGCAATCGACCAGCAAGCAGTGGAGTGAGAATTGGAAGACGCAGAACGCACGGTGGGTTGCCTTTCACCTGATCAACTACGAACCTGACAAGCTCGACGCCGTGAAACAGCTCGTCGCCGACGGTCTTGCTCCGCTCGGCTTTAACGCATTGATTCTAGAAGTCGATTACGGTTTCCAGTTTCAGTCGCATCCGGAATTGGAGGCTCGGGGCCTAACCAAGGAACAAGCCCGAGATTTGGTCGAATTCTGTCGCGGGCATGGAATCCGCCTGATTCCGCTGATGAACTGTTTGGGCCATCAGTCGTGGGGCGCACGGCCGGGGACGCTGTTGGCAAAATACCCGGAGTTTGACGAGACACCCGGAATTTCGCCGCGTGACGACAAGATCTACTGTCGCGAGTGGTGCCCATCGCACCCCGACGTGAATAAGGTGGTCTTTGCCCTGATTGACGAACTGATCGACGCCTTCGATGCCGATGCGTTTCACGTCGGCATGGACGAAGTGTTTTTGATCGGTGACGAGAATTGTCCGCGATGCAAAGACAAGGACGTTGGCGACCTGTTCGCGAAAGTCGTGAATGAGCTGCACGATCACCTGGTCCGAGAGAAAGGCGTTGAAATGCTGATGTGGAGCGACCGCTTTCTCGACTCCAAGACGACGGGCTATGGCAGGTGGGAAGCCAGCGACACCGGATCGGCCCGCGCGATCGATCTGGTGCCGAAGGACATCATCCTGTGCGATTGGCATTACGAATTGCCGTCCGTCTATCAGCGAATGGGACAGGAGACTCCGTTCCCTTCGGTTCAGTTCTTCCAAGACAAAGGATTTCGCGTGTTGCCGTCCCCGTGGAGGAATCCCGAATCGGCCACGGCGTTCCTTGAGGTGGCCCAACAGAATGCGACCGAGAAGATGCTCGGCGTGCTGTTCACCGGCTGGTCAGTTCGCCCCGAGGGTCTGCTCGCCAGTCTGAAGAACGAGCCACAGCCGTTTACGCTCAGCCCCAAACCCACGCGTGAAGAGACGACTCAGGGCGTTGCCGCCACGATTCGGGCTGGACTGAAAGTCCTCGGCTCACCGGCTGAGTAAACGATCGGATCGAACGGACAAGAGGGATCTCCACCGATCGGTCCGTGCCGATCCGTACCCTCCGTCAGATCTGTGGTTTCCTCTTCTCCTCGGACCAGCCTGAATGCGAGTTCCTCTCACTTCCCGGCCGTGCGCTGCGCGCTATTTTCCGTCCCCGGCGCGGCATTTGGCCGGCATTCTGGCATTAGTTCGGCATCAGTGAGCTGTCGAGTCGGATGATCTTGTCACGTGGGGATTCGATGTTGATGGTTTGGTTTCCGTAGCGCACGATTGCTCTTTCGCCATTGTGATTGCGAAAGAGTGCACTCTGCAATTTTCCATCCCGCCAATCCATGTCAACTTCAAAGCCGCCCCGCGCGCGGAGCCCCTTGACCCTGCCGGCCGGCCATTCTGCCGGCAAGGCCGGCAATAATTCGATTTCTCCTGCGTGGCTTTGCAATAACATCTCGACGATGCCTGAGGTTCCGCCAAAATTGCCGTCAATCTGGAACGGCGGGTGGGCATCAAACATGTTCGGGTAGGTCCGCGAAGGGCTGAACAGGTTCTTGAGGATATAGAACGTCCGGTCCCCATCGTGCAACCGAGCCCAGCAATTGATTCGCCAGGCAATCGCCCAGCCGGTCGACAAGTCACCGCGTGTGTTGAGCGTCACCTTGGCTGCCTCGGCCAATTCAGGAGTCTGCCGCGGCGTAATTTGCGCACTCGGGTAGAGCCCGTACAAATGAGAGATATGGCGGTGCTGCTGTTCTGGTGCTTCGAGATCCCAGTCCTCTAGCCATTCCTGCAACTGGCCTCCTTTGCCAACCTGATTGGGAGCCAGTCGGCTGCGTTTCGTTTCAAGCTCTTGACGAAACTCGGCATCCACGTCGAGCACTTCCGCCGCCTGAATACAGTTCGAGAATAAGTCACGAATGATCTGCTCGTCCATGGTCGGCCCCGCACAAACAGCAGCGCCGAACGGATGCTGATTCTCAGGAGACAACGAGGGATTCGTAACCAGCCACTTATGTTTCGGATCCTCAACCAGCGTATCGAGGAAGAATTCCGCGGCACCTTTCAGGACTGGATACACACTTTTTAGATACGCACGATCACCGCTGTAGGCATATCGATCCCACAAGTGCAAGCACAACCATGCTCCACCTGTCGGCCACATGCCCCAGTTCGGACCATCGATCGGCGCGGTCGCGCGCCAGAGATCGGTGTTATGATGCGTGACCCAACCTCGAGCTCCGTACATGTCCTTTGCGGTCGTTGCGCCAGTCTCTGCAAGCTCGGACACCATACGAATGAGCGGTTCGACACATTCAGCCAAATTACACGGCTCGGCCGGCCAGTAATTCATTTCGGTATTGATGTTGATCGTGTACTTTCCACCCCAGGGCGGAGCCATACTTTCATTCCAAATCCCCTGCAAACCGGCTGGTTGCGTGCCGGGCCGCGAGCTGCTGATCAACAAGTAACGACCGTACTGAAAATACAACTCGGCAAACTGAGGATCGTTCGCTGCCGGAAACGCCTTGATCCGCTCGTCTGTGGGTTTGCCCATATCTTCGCTGGTGCCCAGATCAAGCGATACGCGTCGGAAGAGACTTTGATGAGCATCGACGTGCGCGCTGCGCAGCGTATCGAAATCTTTTTCCACAGCCAACGCGATTTGCGATTTGGTAACCGCCTCCGGATCGCCACCCACGTCATTGAAGCTCTTGTAGCTCGTTGCCGCGGCCACCAAGAGCAGCGCTGAATCGGCATTTCGCACGGAGATTTCGTCGTCTGACGTCACCGTTTCCCCTCCCCTCGTCACGACACGAAGGCGAGCCTGAAATTTCAGTGCGCCGGGGATTCCTTCGGCACCTCCGTTCACACCCTGCATCACGAGTGTGTCGCCCGAATCTACGGTGACGGTTGCCTTTTGCGGCGTTCGCAAGCGGGCGGTGAAGGAAATCTGCCCGTCACGATCTGCCGTCAGTCGGACGACAAGGACTTGGTCGACGGGACTTGCAAACACTTCACGGACGAACGACACATCACCCAAGGCATAGCTGACGCGCGCGATGGCCGTATCCAGATTCAACTCACGCCGATAGTTCTTGACCGGAGCGGAATCCGGAAATCGAAGCAACAGATCGCCGACGGTTTGATAAGGCATTTGCCGCAGCGGCCTTGCCATCACCTGTCGGTCGATCAGGCGTGTCGCCTCACGATACTTCGACTCAAAGATCAGTTGCCGAACTTCCGGCAACGCAGCTTTGGCCGCCGGATTCACCGGGTCATACGGCCCGCCGGCCCAGAGCGTATCCTCATTCAGCTGCAGTCGCTCTTCCTCGACACCGCCGAAAACCATCGCCCCCAATCTGCCGTTGCCGATGGGCAGTGCTTCCGTCCACTCCTTCGCAGGTTGACGATACCACAAACACAATCGCTCCTGCGGAGCCTGTGCTGCGTCGGGATTCGACGACTCCTCGGCCGATCTGCATGGACTGGCCCAAATCGTGATGATCAGGCAGAAAATGGTAACCAGATCGTTGATCTTCATGGATAGCTCCATCCTGTTCTCGTCGCTTCGGCAGTATCAGTTGACTTCCATCCATCGGAAACATGCGCCACCCTTCCGGTCGGGACGCGGCCCAGCAGCAGAAACGGCCACCGTGCCGGGTTCATTCGGTCTCGTAGCCAGATAGCGATGATTGATCAGCGACATCAGCATCGTGTCGCCGCGCATCAGATTGATCCATTGGAAGGATTCCGCATCGCCGGGAGGTTGACCCGCCAAGTCCTTCAGCGTCACCGTCTCTTTCGCGTCCGAGAGAAAATCGCCATGGGCGGTTCTGAGCGCCACCCGGCCTTTCCCCAGATCAACGACGTGGAAACGAGCGTCAGGAGCCACGGTGTTCGATGACGCCTCGGGCAGGTTGACCAGCGTCCTTGTTTGCGTGTCGGCAGTCAGTATGCTCCCGTCCGCTCCGCTGACGAGCGCAACTGTCTTGCCGACAGGAACCTCGCGTTCGATCCCTCGAGCACGTGGCTCCTCCACCGTGAAGTTGTCAAAATCCACGTATCCGCCGGATCTGCCTTCTGTGTTGTAATGAAACAGAGTGAGGCGGACACCCTGAAACGTGATGAGCTGGAACGCCATGACGAACGGATCGCCCAGCGGTGCGAAAGTCTGGCCATCAGTGCTCCAGCTGAACACCGACGTTTCGCTGTCGAAGTTACAGGACACTCGCAACCACAGATGCGTGGCAGTCGTCGCAGCGATACTCGTCGTGCCATCGGTCTGATCGAACATTTGCATCGTGGTACCGGCCAGGTAGTAGTCGTCCCCGACGCGGATCACGTCCGGATCCTCATCGCTGGTCCCTCCAGTATCAGAGGATACGATCTCTGATGGTTGAAGCCCTGTCAATCAGACGCTCCAGGCTACGGATTCAGCAGCGACTGACGACGCTGCGCCGCGCTCAGCGGAGAGCGATCGTGTTGCTCACGAGCGGTTGCTTGCCTAAGCGGAGCAGAGCGGGCCTTGGCGTGCGAATTCGCTCACTTGTTCCTCGTCTTGAAGAGTGAGTTCCGGCACTTCAGGATTTGGCACCAGAATTGCAGAAAAGAAGCGGTAAGCGGGACGGAAACTGGGCGGGCGAGGCCCCTGCCGAACCGTAGACGCGGCAACCCTACGCTCGGTAGGAGCCTTGCATGCCCGAATGACGGTTTTGGGATGTGATCCAGTTCCTTGTCGTACCTTGGGTATCGAAGCGGAGTGTTCTGATCATGAAAATGCAAAAAATCCTCTTCGCGACCGACTATTCCGAGGCGAGTCGCCACTCGCTGCCGTTCGCCACGTCCCTCGCTCGTGACATGGGTGCGACACTGCTGATCGCCCACGTCACCGATCGCGAGCTCTATCCGGTTGGCGAACACTTCGACGAAGACCCGCCGCCCAGCCCAACAGAGATGCATGATCTTGAATCGATTGTGCCCACGGACCCGCAGGTCAAGTATGAGCATCATCTCGTGTACGGAGAGCCAGGCAGCGCCGCAAGCGTCAAGCCAGCGGAGGAAATCGTCAAGCTGGCTCAAAAAGAAGATGTCGATGCGATCATCCTTGGTACGCACGGTCGAACTGGCTTAAGCCGTCTGTTGATGGGAAGCGTCGCGGAGTCTGTCGTCCGGAATGCGCCGTGTCCGGTTGTTACGATCAAGCTACCCGAAGACAGCGCAAGCGATTGACAATCCGGTGAGAATGCGACCTACTGGCATTCGATCCACACCGCCTGACCGCCATTGCGGTGCAATCTCGATGTGAGCACGGTGGAACGGTCGACGGAACGCTGATCGACGCGAACGTGAGTGCGTGTTGGCCCATCCGGGTCGTGCGAATAGATGTGCGCGACGTAACTCTTTTTTGGATCGAGAAAATCGAGTGGGATCCGCAACTCGCGCGGCGACGCGGCATTCATTGCACCGATGAACCAATCTTCGCCGGACCGCCGGGCGATCGTCGCGTACTGCCCGATTGCCCCCTCAAGCACGCGGGTATCATCCCAGACGGTCGGGACTCGATCAAAGAACTCCAGTTCGGGTTCGTCCCCGATGACATTCGCGCTCGCCCCCGCGCCGCCCTTACGACGCGGCGATGCTGCGGGCCGATCGTACCAGTAGAGGAATTGCCACGGGCTGTAGAAACAGACGGCCTTGGCCAACTGATAGGCATGGCACGCGTTCTCGTCGACGCGCGGATCATAGTAACAGATCGTATGATCTCCCGCTCCCGCGAGCATTCGCGTAAACAGAATCGTCAAAGTCTGCTGGTTGGTCGGGCGCGTTTCATCGCCAGCAATTCCTTCCTGAGTCATAAGGTTCGGGTAGGTGCGACTGTAGCCGGTCGGACGATACTCGTCGTGCACGTCGACCATCAGTCGATGGTCGGCTGCTTTGCGGACTGCTGCGTGAAGCCAGGTCGTCCACTCCTGCGATCCCACGTTCACGAAGCCATACTTCACACCCCGCACGCCCCACTGCTGATACAGCGGCAGGATCGCATCCAACTGTCGCTCCAGCGCACGACGATTAACATAAAGCAGAATGCCGATCCCTCGTTCCTCCGCGTAGCGAATCACTTCCTGCAGATCTAACGGTCCCGGCGAACGTTTCGGATCGACGGTCACGGTCGTCGCATCGGCCTCTTCAGAATACTCGTGCCCGTACCAACCCGCGTCGTACTCGACATACTGCAGATTGTGATCTGCCGCGAAATCAACGCAGGCCTTGCCACCTTCCGTGGTGAGCGTAACTTCGCGAATCACCTTCCCGGGCCGAATCCACGACGGATCATCAATCGCGCAGGGGTCATTGAGATTCAAGAATAGATCGTTATTCTCTAGAAGCTTGGCGGGCGATGCCGCAACCATGACTACGCGCCACGGCGTAGTCAGAGGCAATTCGGCTTCCACTTCGCTGCTCAGTTGACTGACGAGCGTAAGCCCATCGTCGCCTCGTCGCTCCAGCTTCATCCGCGCGTAGTCCACGAGCCGAGCTTCCGCAACCGCAACGTAGGTGTCCTCGTCGATCTGCAGCACCAACGGCCGTTCACAACCCGGCTTGATCTCGCTTAATGGCACCTGCTCATAGCGCCCTTGCGCACTGTAAACGGCCCATGCCGTATGGTCTTCGGTAAACCGGAACTCAGTCGCCTCTCGGGCGATGCGCACACGCTCGCAATCCGCCTGTGCGGGAATCGTGTAGGCAAGCGCCACGCCCTCGTTGTAGGCGCGGAAGGTCAATCGCAATCGGCGAGGAACCGCGGCTGTCCTTTCGAGATCCATCGCCAGTTCATGGTAATGGTCTCGAACTTGACGACGTTCCCCATAGAGAACGGGCCACGATTCATCATTGGAATGACGCGACACCGCAACGATTTCAAAACCAGCTTGCAGGGCCGGCGCACCTGCCAATTCGAGCCCCAGTGCCGATTCGGCCAGAACGCGCCGGCCACGATAACTCAAGCAGTAACGAACTTCACCAATCTCTGTTCGCTTCACCTGGACGACCAGGTCGCCGTCGGGAGAAGTCAGTTCCTGGACGTCGGAAGCCATTCCCGGTGTTGGAAGCACACACGTCAGAACGCTCAAAATGGCACATCGAATCATCATGGCAAACCTCCC
>CAZFWV010000113.1:0-1907 GCA_964522605.1 uncultured Pirellulaceae bacterium | reverse complement strand
GGTGAGACCTCAGGAAGAAAGAGAAACCACGGATTTGACGGAGCGTACGGATCGGCACAGACCGATCCGCAAACATCCGTTCTGTCGGTCAGATCCGTGGTTCCTCCCTCGGACATTGCGGGGTTGGGAGACCCGCGCACAGCATGCGAGAGTAATGGCCGCGGAGAAACGCGGAAAGACGCGGAGGGCAAGGACCGCTCTAACACTACTCCTTCATTCGATACTCGTGATTGATGCGACGTCGCTCTTTCAGCTTTTCTCGTTCTCTCCTCCATTCGTCGAGCGGATCGATCGTGGGATCATCTTCAAGTTCCTGCACGGCTTCGCAGGCGTTTGAGAACGCGGAGATCGCCATCCCGATGCTGCCGATGATCGGAATCAGCATCAGCCCGACAAAGAGTTTTCCAGAAAGAGTACTCGGTGATGCGTCGCCGTAACCGACCGTCGTCCCCGTGACGATCGTAAACCACAGTACGTCAACAAGGTTTCCGAGCTTGTCTGGCTGATGAGATCGTTCGAGTTCCAAGCAGACAATGGCGAAAAACAGCCAGAGGATTCCCACCGAGAACGCAAGCCCCTTGAGACTGTGGTACGCGCGATAAAACTTAAGCGCCGTGAGCTGCAATCCTCGGCTGTACCGGAAGAACTTCAGCAGCCGCAGCACGCGCAAAGTCCGCACGAGTCCCAGGTACTCGATGGGGCAGATGAATCCGATCCAGAAGGGAGCGATTGCGATCAGATCAATCGCGCCCCAGATATTCATGGGATAGGAAGAATTGGGCGCGCCGTCATAGGCTGGTTTGGATCGCCACCACCGGACAAAGAACTCCAGCGTAAACAGGCTGGCAATCATCCGTTCGGACCAGAGGAAATACCAGGGTGCCTCCCGGCTGTTCGCCCAACCATACCGCAGACTGAGTTCTTTCTCGAGCAGAAACATCGCGATGCTGACCAAGACCAGAGGCCGGACGATCAGATCAATCCATCGGATGAGTTCGGACGAGGCATCATGCGCACTTTCTGTTT
Source organism: uncultured Pirellulaceae bacterium (assembly GCA_964522605.1). GTDB lineage: Bacteria > Planctomycetota > Planctomycetia > Pirellulales > Pirellulaceae > CAVZLD01. The sequence continues at coordinate 881 of CAZFWV010000113.1, read as the reverse complement.
CAATGCTGGGACCGCATGTCATGGTACGAACTCCAGAAATGCCTAAACCGATGACGATCGCCTCGGCGCATGACGGTGCTCAGCCAAAAATGTGGGAGCGCATTTCAAAACCGGGAGGGCGAGGTACCTGTCGAGCCAAAGACGTGACCAACCCCGGCTCGACCGGAGCCTCGCCCTCCTGAAAAACAACCTTGCAACCGCCGCTAGTGTTGTATCTATGTGGCGTAAGCTTCCCGCTTGCGATGGATCGCGTCGACTACGCGGCAAGAAGGATGCGCGCCCCACGATGTAGAAGCGAATTAACAATAAAGGACACCAGGCTTTGTCTCAAAATTCTCGCAGAGCACTGGCAGAGCCCAGTGGCACTCGTGGAATCGGTGTGCCACTGGCTCTGCCAGTGGCGTTCTGAGACAAAGCTTAGTTGGCCTGTGATTGCATGAGTGCCTTGAGTTCCTCGTCGACGTCGGTTCCGCCAACGTCATACTTGCTTTCGAGACTCGTTTCCCCGAGTCCTCTCATTTCTTCCAACGCACTGGCCTCGTCTTCATGGCGATCCGCTTGTTTCTCCAGGTCATCGAGCGCGGCCAGCGAGCTCCCGAACGAGGTTGCGTCGCTGAGAGCGGCCTTGCGCACCTTGGCTCCGGTGAGACGCGCGGCGCTGACAGCGTGCGAGCTCTTGGCCTTCGCAATCCGAGCCCGCGTCTGCTCCAGCAGGGCTCGCAATTGAGACTCCGTCGCCTGCATCCTCTGCATTTCTTCTCCCAGCGAATCTGCCCTTGCCGCAGCATTGGCTTTTCGGACGAGGGCGGCACGCGCGTCCTCGGCGTTCTTCACCGCCGCGGCCCGTTGCGCAATGTTGCCGAATTTCTCTGCTTCGTCCT
>CAZFWV010000112.1:15311-18665 GCA_964522605.1 uncultured Pirellulaceae bacterium | reverse complement strand
GCACACACATCCTGACAGACGATCCCACCCCGTTCAGGATTCGATCGGACGGCGCGCCACAGTTCCAGCAGTTGTCGACCGCGCAACAAGGACCCCCCCACGGCGGTCCCAATCAGATTCCGTTTGACGCCGTGGAGTTCCAACGCACAGCCTCCGTTGCACAGTCTCTTGCCAGATCCTTCGGCCAGTCAGTTTGACCTGCCGTCGGCATCGGATCAAGACCGATCTGCGGGGAGGAATTCTCTCGAATGTTCCCCGCGTCGCGGGGCGAACGCGAGTCGATCAGGCTGAGTCACCATAATCTGCGCGAAATGCCTCCGCGAGCTTTTGGCTCCAGTTGTCCAGAGCCTTCAGCTTTCCCGTAAAGAAGCGAAGTACCGGTGGTTCTTCGTAGAACTCTAAACCACCCACCAGGTCGCGTTTCTGATGAAGCCAGGCCAGGCGATCCACGACGTAGTCGACGTGCGACATGGAATAGACGCGTCGCGGAACCGCCATTCGGCAGAGTTCGAGATCAGACGGGACGTCATTGCCGTGCTGGTCGCGATCCATACTGATGGTACCTCGTTCCATACTCCGGACTCCGGAGACCAAGTACAGGGCGGCGGCGAGGGCTCCGGCCGGATACTGCGTCTGCGGGATGTGGGGGAGGAACTTCATGGCGTCCACGTGCCCGGCCAACCCTCCTGGGGGCGTGACGGCGGGAATCCCGCGAGCAACCATTTTCTCAACAAAGTCCTTGATCAAGTCGGCAGAACTGCTTGCGACGTCCAGGTCGACCATTTCGCGCAGACCAACCGCCATCGCTTCAATTTCCTTGCTCGACATCCCGCCGTAGGTGATGAACCCTTCATAGACCGGCAGCCAAGCCTTCAACTGATTGAAGTAGTCCGGGTTGTTCGTCGCCAATAGTCCTCCGCGAACGCAGGTGCTCTTGCGCCCCGACAGATAAATCAAGTCCGCCTGTGACATCATCTCCCGCACGATTTCCGCGATCGATGCGTTTTCGTAGCCTGGCTCACGCGAGCGAATGAAATAGGCGTTTTCGGAGATCAGACTGCAATCGATCACCACGGGGATCCCGTGCGCCTGCGCCATTTCGCGGACGCCACGAAGATTTTCCAGGGAGAACGGCTGACCTCCAATCAGGTTGGTTGTGGCTTCCATCCGCACGAAGGGAATGTTCTTCGCCCCATATCGGTCGATCACGGCCTGAAATTTCTTCAGATCGAGATTTCCTTTGAAGGGATTCGTACTGGCCGTGTCCAGCGCATCATCGCCGTAGATTTCCAGTACTTCGGCGCCACCCATCTCAAAATGCGCCTTGGTCGTCGTAAAGTGGTAGTTCATCGGGACAGCGGTACCCGGGCGACAGAAGATCTTCGCCAGCAAGTGCTCCGCCGCCCGGCCCTGGTGCGCGGGAACGTAGTAGTCAAACCCCAAGACATCTTTGATGGCGGATCCCAGCTTTCGGTAGCTTTCTCCCCCGGCGTAAGCATCGTCGGAAACCATCATCGCCGCCAACTGATTGTCACTCATGGCGTTGGTTCCGCTGTCGGTTAACATATCGATGAAGATGTCTTTGGTCCAAAGCAGAAATGTGTTGTAACCGGCATCCTCGATCGCCTGGAGTCGCTGCGAAATCGGCGGCAGCGTCGTCTTCTGAACCACTCGGACTTTGTACATTTCAATCGGCAATTCTCTGCCGTCAGACAGTCGCACGATCACAGTAGGGTCCTTTCAATGGAAACAAGGCGGCAGGTTTGGGGGCCGATCGTCGTCGGCTGGATGACGAGGCAACAAAAAGGCACTCGCCCGATAGGAAGACCTTACTCTAGTGGGCAACACGATTCAGCACCAGACCAGCTAAAGAAGAGATGAATCGTGCCCCGGAACGTAGGTCCTGGCTTGGGGAGACTTGCGCGACAGAGAGCGATGCGGCGTCGAGCGAGAAACCGCGGATTCCACGCAACGAAAACGGCCCCGATCGCCATAGGTTGCGACCGGGGCCGGTAGACCTGAGACCCGTCTTGCCCCAGTACGGGTTTCCTGTCGATCGAAATCGTTAGCGCCGACGGCGAAATGCCAGCAATCCACCCAGCAGCAACAACGCCCACGTACCCGGTTCAGGAACCGCGTAGGCGACAAGCCCCTCGACGCGTAACCCGATCGGGTTGGCAAGTGGTGGCGCCGCGGGAGCGGCATTCTCGACCGAAAACGATAGCGTGTTTAATCCGGGCAGAAAGACGTCGCCTTCCGCCGCGGAGATGCTGAACGGTGTCAGTTCGACAAAGCTGCCAACCTGGGCATTGCCGGTCGGATTGCCGTTGAGCAAGATGTCGGCTCCCGCATTATCGACCGACCATAGGCCGGTGATCACGGCGCTCGAAGCGTCCAGACCGGTCAGATCGAAAGTCGTCTCGAACGTGTATACGCCCGGTTCCCCATTGCCTCCCACGACATTCGGGCCGATCCAGCGCGAGGACGCAGTCTGTTGGATCCAGGGGGGCGATGGCGGCGAAGTAATGGCCGTTGCCGGACCCGGGGTGCCTTCAGGGGAAACGGTCATCGCATAGTGGGGGTCGGCCGAACCGTCGGACAAGACCACGCCATTGTCATCAACACCCGTATTGTAAAGACCAGGAATCGGCAACGTTCCGGCGGGTGCGCCTCGAGCGTAAACGCGGTCCACTCGCAAGCCGGTCGGATTCGCTGCCTCACCTCCATTCACCACTTGGAAGGTCAACGTATTGACCCCCTCAACAAACGATGCTCCTGCCGCCGCGGCGCTGGCGGAATTCACGCCAAACCAGGTGAGACCGCCGAACCCAGCGGTTGGCGCGGAAAAGACCGACGTTCCGTTGAGCAGGATGCCGCCACTGGAGTCGTCGGTGGCCCATCCGCCTACGATGGCAACATTGCTCACATCCATGCCCGTCAGGTCAAAGGTCGTTTCGTAAGCGTAAGTCCCCGGCGCTGCGTTTGCATCGGCGTCACCGGGACTGATCCAGCGTGATCCGGCATTGTTATCGAGCCATGGAGGTATCGGAAAATCATCGTCGATCACTGTCGACGCAGCAACCGCGCCACTCGGACCAGAGACAACCGTATAGTGTGGATCGACGGCAGAATCCCCAAGGGCGACCCCATTATCATCCACGCCGGTGTTGTAGAGATTCGTGATTGGCAGAGCTGCTTCGGCCGAAGCCAACCAACCCACGACGCAGAATGCGCCGAACAGAATAACAACTGCAGTGTTAAGCCCTGATTTGAAGGGCAATCGCCAGTTCTTCATTAAACTCCTCACGATCGAAGGTGCCTGAATTCGATGAAGCCAACCGAACACGATGGATT
>CAZFWV010000112.1:0-15211 GCA_964522605.1 uncultured Pirellulaceae bacterium | reverse complement strand
GAGTCTACGGGGTCTCGGTCGCCGCGAGTTCCAAGCCCGGTGTGAGCGCACGCGTCGGTTGGCGCAACGTCCCGTCGTGGACCAACAGATTCTGTGCGCTGACGAAATACGTGTGGAACTCATCCACAATCAGATTATGAGCCGGTCCAGCAAGGATCGGTGTGATCGAATCAACGATCTGAGGTGCGCCTTGCGCGTGGAGCGAATCCCCGACCTTCAATCGCTTCGCCATTCGCCAGCCTGTGCCATTGACCCAGAAGGGATGTCCGAGTGTCGTGTCGATCGGTCCGGCCCCGGTGGACAGTCGGAGTAGAGGGCTTGGGGGACGCTGCGTCGTATCGACAACGACCTTGTAGGCCAATTCCCCGGTCGTCGGTTCTTGCGCCAGAACGCGGTCGCCAATCTGAACTTGTTCAATCGGAACGAGGCCGCTTTCTGTGCGAACGAGCGTTCCCGCGGCGAAGCAAGACACGGGTAGATGGTAGACAGGGACGTAATGGGGTTGGATTTGCACCGTCGAAAAGCTGTAGGTTGGTTTGGAAGGCGAATAGAGTTCGTTGTACTCTTCCCACCACTGCCACCATGCATCAGGAGTCCACGGCAAAGCTTCGTCGGTCACCTCCTGCAGGACCGGATAAATCCGTGCGTTATGTTGCGCAATCCGTTCATTGGCCAGAGCGACGTTGGCTTCCAACTGACGGGAGTGCATGGCCGCCTGAAAAGCCAACCATCGCTGCGATTCCGCAATCTTGTAACGCGATTCTTTCCGGCTCATCTTGGACCAAGAGTGTTTTTCGGCTTTCTCCACGTTCGAGATCGCGTGCCTTTGTGTGAGTTTTGGCGTGACGATCCGATTGACCTCAGACACGAGTGTCTGTTGCGTCCCTTCGCGCATCAATTGGTGTTCATGATGCACTGAACCGTCGGGCAGGAGCTGAACCGTAAAAGTCGATTGAATTGGAGCCAGCAGTTGGCCGAGAATCTGCGGTATGTAATCGTGCAGCGGCCGCTTTCGTAGTTCCTCGATGGCGGCATCCTGGACGCGAAGAGACTCCAGTTCGAGTGCGTGCCGCACCAGCGATGCCGTTGCCTCGGGCTCGGGCATCTGGGCCAGAATGGTGACAACTTCCAGCGCCATCGATTCGTTGTGGCTGGACAACACCGCTTCCAATGCGGGAATCGCCGCCGGATCTCTCGTGGATTGCAGCTCTTGCATCGCATACCGCTGTGCGCGGGGTAATCCCGTCTCGATGCTGCGCAACCATTTCTCCATTCGTGGCGCCCACTGCTCAAAAGCCGCTTCAGCTTGTTCGTCCTTCTGCTGCAGATGACGAACAGACTCTTCCGTCATCAACTGGCCGTGATAGACACGCAAGCCGGAGCTGCGCATCGCCTTTTCACACAATTGTGGGCTGCTCTTCGGGTTCATCAAAATGCGCGCGCAATGCAACCGCTCACGATCGACTTGTCCGCGTTCGCGACACCAATGGGCCAACGCAAATTCGCGCTGAGGAATGTTCTGCGTATCCGCACGTAACGCGCGGTATTCGAACAATGCGGGATCCTGAGCCAGCAACTCTTCCGCTTCGTCGAATGGCCGCCAGCCATCCGAGACGAACACCTCGCCGTTGCGCCAATGGGCCAATTCATAGTCGGGATCTTCCCGCAGAGCGCTCAGCAACGTAAGCCGTTCATAGTGTGTCGCGCCTTCGAGGCCAAACTGAATCGCAGTGCGCGTCAGTTGTTCCGCGCTGCAGGGCGGCTCTTCTTGTTCTGATGGGGGCGTTTCGGCGAACGTCGCAAAAGCTGAAATCAGCAACCCGACGAGAGCGATGAGGGCGGACCCCATTTGAGTGCTGTGGGTAGACATCGGACATCCCTCCTCCCATTCCAAGTCTCCAAGGAACCCGCTTGTGGCGTCGGCAGATACCCAAGCCGAAGAGATCTTCGGTGCGCACGTCGGTCGGTGAGTCAATCCGGATGCGCGTTGAATTATACAAGAACCAGCGAATTCCTACCAAGCTGCTGGCCGATTCAGACTCATGCCGATGGTGGCTGCGGCTGGAGGCGCTTCGTTTTCCGACTCGCCCACAACGACGCTGCGCGCGATCCCCCGCGTTGGCACAGCCCGCACTACGCCGATTCGCTCAGAAATGGCGCTAAGGCCTCGGGCAGTTCTTCGTAGGAATACATCCGGCTGTAATCCAACAAGCCGGAAAGCGCCCGTGAATAAACGCGATAGCCCATCTCCTCGAGAATCGCGATTGGGTTCAAGCCCCCAATCACAACGGATCCGATGCGCCCCGGACTGCTGGGTAGTCCCAGGACCGCCTGGCCCGGCATGGCCACCTCCACAAAGGCGCCCAGACCAACCGCCGATAACCGATCCGCCAATTGCAGCACCAGCTGCCGACTGTCTTCCGGCATTTCCCGGAAGCTGGCGCCAATCAAGCCGTTTCCATCCCGAATTGCCCCTGAGTAGTCGGTCATGCCGCTGCGGATGAAGACTTCCAATGGATCGATCGTCGTCCCGTCATAGTGAATCATCTCGACGAATCGCAGGGGCCTGCCGTCGCGTAGTTGGAGCAATCCACCAAAACGCGATGTCGTGGGCACGCCGTGCTTGAGCAGAACGCCGTTGAGCGTGATCGAACAAACGGTGCAGAATCCCACCTTGTCTTGCGGGACCGTCAGGTTTCCTACGGTCTCTCCGGGAGACAGCAACGCCACTCGGTTTCCCATCGCGTAACCACCGGCAAAGACGCGGCAGACGTCATGGATGCAGCGCGCCAAATGCAGTGGGCTGACTAGCGAAGTGTTCACGACGACGCTTCCGGTGCGCGTTGCTAGGTCAAACGTCATGGCGTAGGTCATCTGGTCGATCTTGGCGGACAGATACCCGACGCGCTCCAGCGACTGAATCGCCCGCAGTTCCTCCCGCCCCTTTTCGGTGATCACCCGACCGCGGCGGCCCCGGGATTCGCTCAGCCCTTCGGCGTCCAGCTGCGTCAGGTAGAGTCGCACGGTCCGTTCGCTCAGGTGGACCCCCTGGGCGCGCAGTTTCTCGGCCAGCCGTGCGGAATTGACCGGTGTCGTCGCATGCAGGAGGGCATTCAGGATCGCGGTTCGGTTGCGGGCAATCTTCTCCATTCGGTTTGCTCTCCGGGTTTCGGCAGTCCTCTGCGGCAGCCCTCTGCGAGAGATTGCCGTTGGCCGCCATCTTACGGCAGTTTTGCTGACCAAACAGCCTGGTGAGTGCCAGAAAGCGATCCGTATCGGCAAAACTGCCGAAATGAGGCGGGTTTCGTGCGGAGGTGCTTCGCTGGGCTGGTCTCGCTTGGCACATTTTATGCTGTATTGTAGCCGATTTCTTTCATGGCCCGCCTTCGGGGTCGGCCGATTATTGGCAGTAGCATGCCACAATGACAGCATCTTATTACCATTTCGAGGGAAACGATCATGATCCAGCTGAACCGGCAGAATGATGCTCTGGGGACCGCCAATCGAGCCAATCCGGCGGAGTCGGGGTTGTGCACCCTGTGCCGTGCCGATTGCAAGGGGAAATGTGAGACGTGGCTGGGCAGCATGATGGGCCGACGATTGCTGTACCCTCGAGATTTCGGTTCCATCACCGCCGGAAGTGCCAACACGACACACGTGGGAGTCAATTACGATGCGCTCCGCGTCCAGGGGTATGTCTACGGAGCCCATGGGCTGCCGGCCGGTCTGACGAGCAACCCGGACGACTGCATCTTCCCGAACGTGCGTGTGGAAACGGAATTTGGCACGCGGATGAAGACGAAGGCGCGGGTTCCACTGATGACCGGTGCCCTCGGATCGACCTTCATCGCAGCGAAGTACTGGGAATCGTTCGCGGTAGGCGCCGCGTTGGTCGGGTTTCCGATCGTGGTCGGGGAAAACGTCGTGGGGGTCGATCGACAGTCCGAGTTGGCCAAAGGCCGCGTGCAGAAATCGCCGGAGCTGGATCGCCGCGTCGACACGTTCCTCCGTTACTACGACGGCTACGGAACGGTCATCGTTCAGTTGAATGTTGAAGACACGCGCAACGGCGTGGCGGAGTATGTCGTCGAGAAGTACGGCGACAAGGCGGTGATCGAACTGAAGTGGGGCCAAGGGGCCAAGGATATCGGAGGGGAGATCCAGGTTACGACGTACGATTATGCGATGTTCCTGAAAGAACGCGGATATGTGGTCGATCCCGATCCCACCTTGCCGGGTGTGAAGGACGCGTTTGAGCACAATGCCATCCGGGCCTTTGCCCGTCACAGTCGCCTCGGCTATACGGATCTCGACTCGGTCGAGAAGGTTCAGGAAAACTTCATGCAGAGCGTGGACTATCTCCGGAAGCTGGGCTACCCGCGGATCACACTCAAGACCGGCTCCTACGGCATGGAAGGTCTGGCGATGGCGATCAAGTTCGCCAGCGATGCCGAACTCGACCTGTTAACGATCGATGGATCGGGTGGCGGCACGGGGATGAGCCCCTGGAACATGATGGATTGCTGGGGTGTTCCTTCGATTCTGTTACACGCGAAGGCGCACGAGTATGCCAAGCTCCTGGCAGACCGGGGGCGTCACGTCGTGGACATGGCGTTTGCCGGAGGCCTCGCGCGTGAGGATCATATTTTCAAGGCGCTCGCACTCGGCGCGCCCTTTACCAAATTGATCTGTATGGGGCGGGCTTTGATGATCCCCGGTTTCGTCGGCTCGAATGTGGAAGGCGTCCTCAAGGGAGAGGAGCGTGAAGTGATCGTCGACGGTCACTTGATTCGTAGCGACAAGGTTCATGGCAATTGGGATAAGCTGCCGTCGACCGTGCGAGAAATCGGGCACTCGGCCGACGAGATCTTCGCTGGCTATTACGACGTGCAGGAAAAGGTGGGCAAGGACGAGATGAAGAATATTCCGTACGGAGCGATCGCCATCTGGACGCTCTGCGATAAGCTCGCGGCCGGACTGCAACAACTCATGGCCGGTGCCCGCAAATTTTCGCTGTCGGAAATCGATCGGGGAGATGTCGCGTCAGCCAACCGAGAAACCGAACGCGAAACCAAGATCCCCTTCATCACCGACGCGGGTGATGATTCGGCCCGCAAGATCCTGATGACGTAGAGCCAGACGAAATCGCGTTCAGGGTGGACCTGAGGAGAAGAAGGGACCACGGATTCGACGGAGAGGACGGATCGGCACGGACCGATCCGCGGACATCCGTTTTATCCGTTCGATCCGCGGTTCCTCTTCTCGATCTTTGGTTCCGTTCGACTGCTGCGTAACCACCAGGGCGATCAAACACGCGTCGCGGCTCGCTCATCGCCCCGGTTGGCGAATGGACTTCAATTGTGCGTCAAGTTGCTCGACGATCGCGCGCTGTTCGGCGGCCACATTCGTTGACTCGGCTGGATCTTGTTCCAGTTGATAGAGCTGCGGCGATGCGTCGCTCCCCAGTTCCGTGTTCGTGCTTCGGTTGATTCTCGCACCCGGATTGGGCGGAATGTATTTCCATTCGCCTTGACGCAACGATTGGGTGCGTGCCTGTTCGACGAGATGATCGCGGCCGACGGCGTCATCGCCCAGCAGAGCGGACATCACATTCTGGCTATCGGGCGCCGTGGATTTGTCGAACTCCTGACCCGTGAAGGCTGCGAATGACGCAACGAGGTCGACTTGGCAGACGAGCGCTCGTGATTGTCCGGTCGGTACACGTCCGGGCCAGGAAACGATCCAGGGGACGCGCGTACCGCCTTCGAAGTTGCTGTATTTTCCCCCACGCCACGGGCCCGCCGGCCGATGATCGCCGAGCTTTTCCACGGCATCGTCACGGTATCCATCGTCGACCACCGGTCCATTGTCACTGGTGAACATCACGATTGTGTTCTTGGTCAAGTGATGCTGCCGAAGTGTCTGCAAGATCTGACCGACGCACCAATCCAGTTGGGCAATCACATCGCCACGCGGTCCCATCGCAGTTTGCCCGACGAAGCGCGCATGAGGAACGCGAGGCACGTGGATGTCGTGTGTCGAAAAAAAGAGAAAAAATGGATCCTCCCGGTGCTCTTCGATGAACTTCACCGCCTTCTCGGTGATTCGATCTGCCATATCTTCGTCGACCCATTGTGCCGCTTTTCCACCTCGCATGTAGCCGATCCGACTGATCCCATTGACAATCGTCTGGTTGTGGCCGTGACTCGGTCGCATCTTGAGCAACTCCGGATGGGATGCGCCGGTCGGCTCATCCCCTAGGGGCCCGCGGTAGCTCACTTCGATCGGGTCATTCGGATCCAGATCGACGACCCGGCGATTCTCGACGTACACACACGGCACACGGTCACCGGTTGCGGGAATCAGGAAGCAATAATCGAATCCCAATTCCAGCGGGCCCGGCCGGATTTCGTCGTTCCAATTCAATCGCCCGTCTCCCAGGCCCAGATGCCACTTCCCCACGACCCCGGTCTTGTAGCCCGCCTGTTTCAGGAGAGAAGCGAGCGTCAGTCGACCGGGTTCGATGATCAGCTTCGCATCGCCGGCAGCGATGCCCGTGCCTTTCTGGCGCCAAGCGTACTCGCCGGTCAGGAGAGCATAGCGGGAAGGCGTGCATGTGGCGGCAGCGGAATGGGCGTCCGTCAAGAGCAGCCCCTCCTGCGCAAGTTGATCGAGGTTGGGGGTTGAGACCCGTGTTGCACCGTAACAACTGAGATCTCCATATCCGACATCATCGGCCAGGATCAGCACGATGTTCGGTCGATCGGTCTGGTCCTGTGCCAGGACGGGCCCCGCGAGGAAGACAAGAACACAGCAGATCAGCCAGCGTTGCATGAGTGGGACCTCCTCAAGATCGGCATTTCACCTTCGACTCGCGTTCGGCGCGATCTGTCGCAGAGCCTCAAATCGCGTTCGCGGTCCCTCAGTGTAACGGATCTCGTCAGCCGCGTAGATGGTGCACTGGGCCCGGCCTGAGGACTGTGCCAGAATAGAAGTCTCGGAATCGTCCCGTAAGCAATGGGCCAGATGGAATCCAGACGGATGTTTCACCGCACAGTCAGATCCGGAATCTGTTTCGTCTTTTCCGGCCATCTCTTGAAGTTGGTTCTTGGTTTCTTCTTGATCATCGGTGTCCTCGGTAAACCGCCTAACGTTGCGCTGGCAACGGAAACGAAGTCAGCGAATTGGTCGGAACTGACGAGTCAGTTCGCCAAGCCGCCGGCCATTGCGCGTCCCTGGGTCTATTGGTTCTGGAAAAATGGCAATATCACGCGGGACGGAATCACGGCGGATTTGGAGGCAATGCATGAAGTTGGGATTGGCGGTGTGATTTTGATGGAGGTGTCGCTCAGCGTACCAGCTGGGCCCATCTCCTTCTTCAGTGAGTCCTGGCGTGATCTCTTCCGACATGCGGTGCGTGAAGCGGATCGGCTGGGACTCCAGATCAGTATCAACAGCGCACCTGGTTGGACAGGAAGCGGTGGTTCGTGGGTTCGTCCCGAACTGTCGATGCAAAAACTTGTCGCGAGTGAATTGCGCGTCTCGGGGCCACAAAACTTCGCTGGGCATCTTCCCCAACCCGCGATGGAATACGACTTTTACCGCGACGTGTGCGTGCTGGCCTTTCCCACGCCGAAGAAAGAGTATCGCATTCCCGACATCGAGGAAAAAGCCCTCTACGTGCGCGGACCGATTTCGTCCATGCCGGGAGTTCGACCGGCTTTTCCGTCGATCGCCGACTACTCGGATCGCGCAACCGAGGAGCAAATCCGATCGCGAGACCTTCGCGATTTGACCGGTCAATTGGCAGAGGACGGCCGCCTGACATGGAGTGTTCCGGCTGGCGATTGGACCATCCTGCGTTTTGGTCACACGAGCACGGGACAAACGAATCGGCCGGCACCATCTCCGGGGCTCGAATGTGACAAGTTAAGTCGCGAAGCACTGGACCATCATTTCGAGCAATTCACACAGCGTCTCTTGAACGATGTGGGAGATCGCGTCGGCCGCGCTCTCGTGGCAACTCATTTGGATAGTTGGGAGGTAGGTGCGCAAAACTGGACGCCCGGATTTGCCGCCGCCTTTCGCCAACGCCGCGGATACGATCTTCAACCCTATCTGCCTGTCTTGACGGGCCGTGTGATGAACAGCCTCGAGCAATCGGAACGTTTTCTCTGGGATCTGCGGCAGACGGTTTCGGAAATGATCGTCGAGAACCATGGTCGACACCTGGCCGAACTGGCACGGCGACATGGACTGTGGTTATCGATTGAACCGTATGACATGACGCCCTGCGATGACATGACTTTCGGGGCAACTGCCGACGTTCCCATGTGTGAGTTCTGGAGTGCTGGATTTGACACTCGTTACAGCGTGACCGAGGCAACGTCGATTGGGCATGTCTACGGAAAGCCAATTATTGCGGCCGAGGCATTCACTTCGATTGACCGCTGGCTGTTCCATCCGGCTTCTGTGAAACCACTTGGGGATTGGGCTTTCAGCGAAGGGGTCAATCGCTTGGTGATTCATCGGTATGTGCACCAGCCGTACCTTGCGATTCGCCCCGGTCTTTCTCTTGGGCCCCACGGTCTGCATTACGAGCGAACTCAGACGTGGTGGAGCATGACAACGCCTTGGCATGAATACTTGTCGCGCTGCCAGTTCTTGCTGCAGCAAGGGCAATGGGTTGCGGACTTGTTGTACCTGAGTCCAGAGGGTGCCCCGAATGTGTTTCAAGCTCCCGATCCCGCGCCAGAGGGTTACAAATACGACGCGTGTACTCCGGAGGCATTGATCGATCGTGTGGCAACGGACCGCGGGCAACTGCTTCTGCCGGATGGCCGTCGCTATGCAGCGCTCATTTTGCCCGATGCAGACACGATGACTCCGCGTCTGCTTGAGAAGATTCTTCAATTGGTTCAAGGTGGCGCGACCGTGATTGGAAGGCCGCCGAAAAAATCGCCGAGCCTCGCGGGATACCCACAATGTGACGATCGGGTGCGTGAACTCGCGACCCTACTTTGGGGCGAAGGAAACACGCTTCCGAGCGGTTCCACCGGGCGTCAGGTGGGTGAGGGACGCGTAATTTGGGGAGACGCTCTGTCGCGCTCGCGAGATCAGCAACCGCCTCCGGAGTTGTCAGCCGATGCGCAATGGATCTGGCATGCGGAGGATACGCCTGCGTCCTCCGCCGCAGTCGGCAGTGTCTGCTTTCGCCGCACGGTGACGATCGACGACGTCCGGCATCTCGTGGCGAGCCAAGTCGTGATGACGGCCGATAATTCATTCGTGCTCTACGTGAATCAGCAAGAGGTAGGCTCCGGCAGCGACTTTCGACAGTTGGTGTCGATGGACGTGACACACCAGTTAAAGAATGGTGAAAATGAGATTCTCGTGATTGCCGAGAATGGAGGTGAGGCGCCGAATCCCGCCGGCTTGATCGGTGCCCTGTACTTTCGTTTTACGGATGGAGGTGAAACGGCCGTCGTCACGGACGGGCAATGGCAATCGCTACGGCCGCCGCGGGAGATTTCGGGCGAACAATTGCCAACCGCGGGCTGGACTGCGGTTCAGGTCGTGGGAGCCGCCGGGATCGCTCCATGGGGCCAACTTCAACCACCGGTTCCACGCGTCGAGGTTTATCCGCCATCGCCGGCTTTGGCGACGCTGTTGCAGCAAATTGGCGTCCCACCGGATTTCGTCGCGGACACACCGCTCCGCTTTGCCCATCGAAAGCTGGGCGATTCGGACGTCTATTGGGTCAGCAATGGCCAAGCTCAGGCGGTGGATGCCGACTGCACGTTTCGTGTGCCGGGCGGCCGACCGGAACTTTGGCATCCTGAGACGGGCGAGGTCCGTGTGTTGCCTGAGTACCAAAGCACCGCCGATGGCCGGACCACAGTACCGCTGCGAATGGAACCGGCGGAGAGTTATTTCGTCGTCTTCCGATCGTCATCGGCGGAGGAACCGAATGCACTCACGCCCAGGTTATCCGGGCACAACTTCACGCCGAAAGACATCTGGAGAACGATCACGGGTGATTGGCGCGTTGAGTTCGATTCGAATGGGGGAGGCCCGGAGCAGAAGGTGCTTTTTGACACACTGACCGATTGGACGGAGCGGGAGGAACCATCGATCAAGTACTACTCCGGGACGGCCGTCTATCAGAAGGAAATCGGGATCCCTCTAGAACAACTCGATCCTCGGCGACGGATCTGGTTGGACCTCGGTCGAGTCGAAGTAATTGCCAAGGTGACACTCAACGAGAAGCCGCTCGGCATTCTCTGGAAGCCGCCCTTCCGCGTCGAGATCACAGAAGCGGTAAGGGCGGGCAAGAACCAACTCCAAATCGAGGTCGTGAATCTCTGGCCGAACCGAATGATTGGAGATGAGCGTCTCCCGCCCGATCGTGAACGGGCCGCGAACGGAGTGCTCCGCGAGTGGCCTCGGTGGGTTCTCGAGGGACAACAAAGTCCCACCGGGCGGTACTCCTTTGCTACCTGGCGGCATTGGCAGGCGGACTCGCCGCTTTGTCCATCGGGGTTGCTTGGACCGGTTACCTTGCAGGTTGAAGCAGAACCCGAGACGGCCACTCGCCAATCCGGATGGGCGGAAACTTCAGCTCAGGGAGCAACGGAAGCCATGCTGTCCACACCGATTTCACTTGAGGCCATGGAGCGCCAGATTACGGTCGCGCCGCACGGGCACATCCTGACGAACATCGGAGTCTGGTCGTCCGATGGCGATTGGATTGTCTACGATGTGCGCAGCGATCCGGCCGGCAACATGTTTGATGGGAATCGCATTGAGCGAGTCCATGCGGTTACCGGAGAAGTTCAGCTCTTGTTTTCCTCGCAGCAGGACGCGGCCTGTGGTGTGGTGACCTCGTCACCCGTTGATGATCGAGTTGTCTTTATTCACGGACCCGAGCAGCCCACGAACGATTGGTCCTACTCGGCTTGCCATCGGCGAGGAGTGATTGTCCACTCTTCTCAACCTGGCCGGGGACAGAATCTGGATGCACGGGATCTGATCCCTCCTTTCACGCCCGGTGCCTTGCGGGGCGGTACCCATGTGCATACGTTTTCGGCTGATGGACATTGGATTGCGTTCACCTATGAAGATCACATACTCGCGACGCTCGGAGATCGCGAGGGGAACGACTGGAATCAGCGCAACGTAGGCGTCAGCGTTCCAGCAGGACCGGTTCGGGTCTCGGGTGACCATCCGCGAAATCACCACGGATCTCACTTTAGCGTCCTGGTGACTCAGACCGTCAATCAACCGCGGCCCGGCTCCGACGAGATCAGCCGGGCGGAGGAAGACAGTTGGATCGGAACGCACGGATATCTGCGTCCCGACGGCAGTCGCCAACGTCGGGCGATCGCTTTTCAAGGCCATGTTGTGGACCGCACGGGCAGAACGGTGCGGGAAGTGTTCGTGGTTGACTTGCCCGACGACCTCACCCACGCGGGCGCTCGGCCAATGCAAGGAACAGCAACAACACGGCCCGCACCGCCGGCCGGTGTGATTCAGCGTCGTCTAACTTTCACGACCGAGCGGCGCTTTCCGGGAATTCAGGGCCCTCGACACTGGTTGCGCAGTTCACCCGACGGGCGGCGCATTGCCTTCCTGATGAGAGATGATCACGGCGTCGTGCAACTCTGGACCGTCTCTCCCTGTGGTGGTCCACCGACTCAGTTGACGCGAAATCCGCACGATATTGGCTCAGCGTTTACGTGGAGTCCAAGCGGGCGCTGGATTGCGCACGTCATGGACGGGTCGGTTTGTTTGACCGATAGCGAATCGGGGACCACCCACCGCTTGACGGAGATCGTGTCCGCGGACCTCGCGCCTCGACCCGAGGCATGTGTGTTTTCGCCGAACGGGATGCAACTGGCCTACATCCGTCCCGTGGTGTCCGGTCAACAGACCTGGAACCAGATTTTTGTGCTCACGTTGAAAGGTAGTGCACCATGATGGCATATCGCCCTGTTCTATTTGTGATTGCCCTGTTTGGGGTGGCTGGGCAGGCCGCCGAACCCGACCTTACGCGCGTTCCTGGAGTCGTCGTCGCTCACACTCCAGCCAGTTCAGGGATCTACTTTGGCTCACCCGGAATTGCGATTGTGCGCGACGGAGTTTATTTGACGAAATGCGACGAATTCGGGCCAGGTTCCACGGAACATGAACGCGCCGTCACGCATGTATTTCGATCCGAGGATCGGGGAGCGTCGTGGAAACACGTTGCGCGTATTGATGGCCTGTTTTGGGCCAGCATCTTTTCCCATCGTGGAGCCGTCTACCTGCTCGGGCCCGAGAAGCATCATGGTCGACTCGTAATTCTCCGGTCGGACGACGAAGGGTCGACGTGGACGAGTCCGACGGACGGACAGCAGGGCCTACTGACTTCGGATGGGGAATACCACACTGCGCCCATGCCGATCATCTCGCATCAGGGGCGTCTGTGGCGCGCCGTCGAAGATGCGATGGGAGGAAATAAATGGGGCGAACGCTATCGGGCTGCCATGTTGAGTGTTCCCTTAGACGCGAATCTGCTCGATCGCAGCAATTGGACGATCAGCAACACGCTGGCACGGAATCCGGATTGGCTTGACGGAGTTTTCGGTGGCTGGTTGGAGGGGAATGCGGTTGTGACGCCGACCGGACAAGTCGTGAATATGCTGCGCGTTGCCTGTCCTGCGGGAGGAAAAGCAGCCATCGTGCGGGTTTCTCCGGACGGCAAGAGCGTGTCATTCGACCCCGTGCAGGACCTGATCGATTTTCCGGGCGGGTCGAAGAAATTCTCGATTCGATACGACGATGCTTCCCAATCGTACTGGACGCTTTCCAATCCTGTTCTGCCGCAACATCAGGGGCAGGCATCTGCATCGTCGATCCGAAATACGCTCGCTCTGATGCGCTCCGCCGATTTGAAACAGTGGGAAATTCGCTGCATCTTGCTCTATCACCCGGATATTCGAAAGCACGGGTTTCAATATCCGGACTGGCTGATTGAGGGCGACGATCTGATTGCCGCCATTCGTACTGCCTACGATGACGGCGTGGGTGGCGCTCACAACGCGCATGACGCGAACTTCTTGACTTTCCACCGGTTCGGAGACTTTCGGTCATTGACGATCGACGATTCTGTCGTTGATCCGCGAGATCTTCAGCTGGATGCGCCGAAAAGATCCTCCACGGGACCGTGAGCGGATCGTTGATAGCGGTCCTCAACTGCAGATGTCGACGAACGAGTCATCAAGGCAGAATGGTCGCGGAGAATTCGCCATGTCGCCTCAAGGAAGTGAGTAGATGCAAAGTCACTTTACGCCGCTGGATTGGGTTGTCCTCCTCAGCTACTTCACCGTCACGATGTCGGTAGGGTTCTACTTCTGGCGAACGAGTCGTTCCACAGAGAGTTTTACGGCTGCGGGACGGTCGCTGCCCGGATGGGTCTGTGGTCTGTCGATATTCGCCACGTACTTGAGCAGTATTAGCTACCTAGCCTTACCTGGAAAATCGTTCGTTTCCAACTGGAACCCCTTTGTCTTTAGCTTGTCGATTCCGATTGCGACCTGGATCGCAGTTCGCTGGTTCATGCCCTACTACCGCGCAAGCGGTGAGGTGTCGGCCTATGCGCTGCTCGAGCAGCGATTTGGATTATGGGCGCGACTCTACGCGAGCGTCTTCTACCTGCTAACGCAAATTGCGCGGATGGGTGTCGTGATGTACCTCATGGCGCTGCCCATGGCCGTAATCTTTGGATGGGACATCCGACTCGTGATTCTGGCGACGGGAGTCTCGGTAACGGTCTATGCGTTCGTCGGCGGAATCATCGCGGTGATCTGGGCGGATGCGATCCAGGCTTGTGTTTTGATGGTCGGAGCGATCGTCTGTCTCTTCGTCATGTTAATCGGTGTGGACGGCGGTCCGATGGAGGTGCTGCGAACCGGTATCTCCGCAGGGAAATTCAGCCTGGGGGAGTTCGGTGCGGGAATTGATCGAGGGGTCCTCTGGCTGGATGGCAGCCGGGCAACCTTCTTGGTCGTGCTGTTGTACGGGCTGTTTATTAACCTGCAAAACTTTGGCATCGATCAGAGCTTTGTACAACGCTATATCGCCTCGAGCAGCGATCGGGAGGCTCGTCGAGGGCTGTGGCTGAGCGGCCTGTTGTACGTGCCGGTTTCGGCGGTCTTCTTTCTGATCGGGACGACCTTATTCGTGTATTACCACGCCGAGAGTCACGCGCAGGAGCTGCCCGAAGTCAAGCAACTCGTCGCTCGGCAGCGTTTAATGCAACAGGGGATCTACCCGCAGTACACATCCGACTCCAATGAGGCACAGTTGACGTTGGATTATCGAAATCAGTTGCTCGCTGAAGCAGCAACGCTGGAGGACAAAGACATCGGAGATCGCGTGTTTCCGCATTTCATTGCAAAGCACCTGCCGCCGGGGCTTACCGGGCTGCTCGTGGCCGCAATCTTCGCGGCTGCAATGAGTACGGTATCGACCAGCCTGAATTCCTCCGCCACGCTCCTAATGTCAGATTACTATCGTCGGTTCATCAATCCAGAACCTAGCGAAAAACAAGGCATGTTTGTGCTCTATCTGAGCACGATTGTCTGGGGTGTGCTGGGGACCGGGATGGCCCTGTTGCTGATTCGTCTGACCGAAAGCGCGCTCGACATCTGGTGGACACTTTCCGGGATCTTGGGCGGAGGAATGTGCGGGCTGTTCTTACTTGGCATGATCAGCCGACGCGCGAGGAATCCGTCGGCAGTGTCCGCAGTACTGCTCGGTGTTGTCGCCATTTTGTGGCTGTCGCTCCCAGAGATCACAAAGCTGCTGCTCGCCCAACGGAGTGGCAGCCCGGCACATCAGTGGGGAACTGCCCTGCAAGACTTGACTGTGGGCTGGCTCAGTCCGTTTCATGCCTTTCTGGTTCCCGTTGCTGGCACATTGACCATTCTGCTGACCGGTCTGACACTCAGCCAAGTGGGAACGCTGCTGAGGACAAGAACCCATTTGACTTCCTGACCCCAACGGGACGCCCAAGGCCTCGCCGTGCAGGGAGGTTTCCCTTGAGCGCCCAGACGATTAGACTCGTGACTCTGCGGTCGTCTGCGTCTCTGCAAGTTCTGCGTTGAAATGGAAAAACGCAGTGCGGCAGGGCCGCAACCCAACGGGGTGCTTCCGCACCCGGGTTTTG
>CAZFWV010000111.1:0-18697 GCA_964522605.1 uncultured Pirellulaceae bacterium | reverse complement strand
GCGAGTTGAAAGCCCCTCTCCCCCGGCCCCTCTCCCCGAAACGGGGCGAGGGGAGCCAGAGTGGATCGGCGCCGCTATGGACGAGCCTGTCAGATTTTCAACAGCCCAGGGCGAAGCTCCTGCCCAGCCGCAGGTCTTCGGACGACTCACGGCTCGGCAGGAGCCTCGCCCTCCCAGTTTTGAAACCGTCTTAATATCGCACGGGACCGATCGTTCGCTTGAGCTCCTCACGCATCAAATCGACTGGTGCGGTCTGCCCGGTAAAGTATTGAAATTGCAGCGCCGCCTGACGGATGAACATATCCACACCCGTGACGACGACGCAGTTCTGCCGACGCGCTTCCTTAATCAGCAACGTTTGCTCGGGATTATAGACGGTATCAAACACAGTCATCGAGGGGCGTAGGTGGCGGCGATCGAACGGCGTTTCGTCCACATTCGGGTGCATCCCGACCGGAGTGCAGTTGATTAGGACATCGGCATTTACCGAATGACGATTTTCCCAGTCAACCACGCGGCTGCCGAAATGTTTCTGAAAGAACTGCGCAGCCTCGGGACGACGGGCGGCGACGACAACCTGAGCTCCCCGGTGCGTCAGCCCAAAGGCGATCGCCTTCGCCACGCCTCCACTTCCGAGCAGGAGTGCGACATGGCCAGTAAGCGGTTTCTCGCCATGGGACAAACGCAGCACGGGCGCCAGACTATCCAGTGCCGCACGATAATCGGTGTTGTAGCCAATCACCTGTCCATCCTGGAAAACGAGCGTGTTGGCTGCCCCAATGGCCTGGACGGCGCGATCGACCTTCGTGCAATAAACGAGTACCGACTCTTTGTGCGGAATGGAAACACTGAGTCCGCAGATCCCCAGCTGGGGACCATCCTGGAGAAACTGCGGCAAATGTTCTGCGGGGACTCGGAATGGCAGATACACCGAATTGATCTTCGCTGCCTGGAATGCCGCATTGTGGACGACCGGACTGAGTCCCTGTCCAATCGGATCCGCGATCACTCCGTAGATCCGTGTCTGCGTATCAATGCGATCGTAATGATAGATATCCAGCATCTGACGAAAGCTCAGTTGACCCGGCGCCAGCGCCCGCTCGTGATGAAACGTGGCGTAGGTAAACGGCGCACCGAACTTCGCGGCAAGAATCCGCGAAGGAGTCCCCATATCGCCCATACACATCCCAACCGTCGGGACGTTGCTCTGTCGAATCAACTCGAGCATCCGTACGTTGTCGTGCGGATGGTTGGCCATGGTCGCCAGCTTGACAATGTCCGCCTGTTTGCTGGCGAGGCGGGCATGGATCGCGGAAAGGTCTTCGGGCGTCTTGGTGAAATCGTGAAGGCTGATGATCCGTTTGGTCGTTCCATAGCGAGGAATGGATCCAGCAATGTCTTCCTCCAAGTCAACATAATCGACGCCGTCGGCAATTGCCGTTCGCAGCAACATCAGTCGCTCGGACTCGCTGCCGTGCCATTTCCCGCCGTCCGTCGCCCGGCGGCAGGTGACAATCACAGGACAAGGGCGCTGATCGATCAAGCGTTTCAGGTTGACTTCGCCGGCGATGTAGTCCAACCGGAGTTCCACCAGTTGGGCCCCCTCTTCGACGAGATGTGCGTGTTCTGCAATGACATGTTTATGGCGTCCCCGTCCGATCGATACACAAATCATGGCGATTCAGCCTCCCGGTGCTAGCAACTGCATTGTGACGGACAACGAACGCCGGATCAAATGCGTTTAAAGCGTCGGTCCAGCTCCTCCCGGGTGAAAACCAACGTGGTGGGACGCCCGTGCGGACAATGATGAGCATCGTGGACCAGATGACGGTGTTCCAGCAAGGCGGAGATTTCTTCGGGTGAAAGCTGATCACCTGCCTTGATCGCTGCTTTGCAGGAGATCGTGTGGAGCAGTTCATCCAACAGGTCGCGGCGCTCCGGAGGTCGCTGGCCCTCCACCAGTTGTTGGGCCACCTGTTGAAGCAGCTGCGTAGGATCCAAGTTAGCGAGCAGCGCGGGATACCCGGAAACAAGAATCGTATCGCCGCCGAACGGTTCCACCTGAATCCCGAGTTCGGCCAGGAGCGTCTGATTCTCCATCACCGCGGCAGCCTCGGTCGACGTGAGATCAACGGGCTGGGGAACGAGCAGGCGTTGAACTTCGAGTGCCCCGGACAACACCTTCTGGCGAAGTTGCTCGTAGAGGATCCGTTCGTGCAGCGCGTGCTGGTCAATGATTACGACCCCGTCATCGGAGGTGGTCACCAGGTAGCGGTTATGGGCTTGCAAGGCCGACGGCCGTGGGGAAGCCGGTTCCGCTTCGGGCATTCGGGGCCGGTATGGTTCTGGACGGGGCGCGACTTCGGTCAACGGGGGCGGAGAGGGCGTTGCGCCGCGACGAGCCCAATCCAGCACGCGCTGCCGCACCGCTTCGGCTTGCTCCGGGTCGATCGCCGCAGGCAGTGCAGCCTCGAGGCGCATCGGCCCATCGGTCGGTTGGGTCGGCGGCGGCGCCACGCGAACGGTCAGATCCGTGGAAAGAAATCGACTCCGCAGTGTTCCCAACAGCAGACTGTAGATTCGACCGCCGTCCTGAAAGCGGACTTCCAGTTTCGTGGGATGCACATTGACATCGACCTGATCGGCCGGCAAATCGCACCGCAGAAAGCAGATTGGATACCGCCCACCTAAGAGCAATCCGCGGTAGGCTTCACCCAGTGCGTGCTGCAGCGACCGATCGCGAACCGGGCGCCCATTGAGGAACAGGTACTGCATCTTGCTATGGCTGCGGCTATGCGACGGGTTCGCGACATATCCGGCCAAGCGAATTGGACCATCCTCGTTTTCCACCCAAATCAGGGCGTCGGCCAACTCCCGACCAAACAGTGCCGCAATCCGCTCACGCCAATCGGTTCCCGCAGGCAAATCGTACAGCGTGCGCTGCTGGTGATGGAGTGTGAATTGGCACTCGGGATGAGCCAACGCCATGCGAATAAAGGCTTCGGTCGCGTGGCTCAATTCCGTCTGTGGCGTGCGGAGGAACTTGCGACGCACGGGCGTGTTGAAGAACAGCTGACGGACCTCAATGCTCGTGCCGGGAGCAGCCGCACAGGGAACGACGTCACTGATTTGGCCCCCGCGCACCGACACTTCTGCTGCTCCTGGGGCATCGGCCACGCGACTGCGAAGACGCAGCGCGCTGACTTCCGCGATCGACGCCAGCGCCTCGCCTCGAAAACCGAGCGTGCTCACGGCAAACAGATCATCCGCGGAGCGAATCTTGCTTGTGGCGTGACTGGCCAACGCCAACAACAACTGATCTTCGGGAATTCCGCAGCCGTCATCGGTGACGCGAATCAGCTCGATCCCGCCCTGCTCGAGGACCAGTTCGATCTGTCGCGCGTGGGCATCAACGGCATTTTCCAGCAACTCTTTGACGACGCTGGCGGGTCGCTCAATCACCTCCCCTGCCGCGATCTTATTGACCACGCTCGGGGATAAACGTTCAATCCGCGGTCGCTCGTCCAAGCTCATTCCGGCGGTCCTGATCATCTAAGCAGGCTCTGCGCCCCACTCGATCCGGGTGACAGGTTTCCATCGAACCCGCGGATCCGGGTTTACCGGTCCTGCAAACCGTATTCCTTGATCTTGCGATAAAGCGTCCGAGCTCCGATTCCCAGAATCCGCGCCGTCTCCTCACGGTTTCCCCCGGTCAGTTGCAGTGTTTGCTCGATGGCCCAGCGTTCGATCTCACTCAAAGGCTGACCGATCAGTGGCAAGGCTTCGCTGCCCGGGGACAGATCGAGATCCGATCCGGAAGTCGCTTCCAGCTCCATCGGCAAATCGTCGACGTCCAGGGTCTCGTCCGTGTCGATCACCACCATGCTCTCGATGGCATTCCGGAGTTGCCGCACGTTTCCCGGCCAATCAAAGGCGAACAAGCGGCGACTGGCGGCACCCGAAATCCCGCGAACGACTTTGTGATGCCGGCGCGCGAACTGCTTCCGGAAATGATCGCTCAGTGGAATGATGTCCTCGCGCCGATCCGCGAGACGCGGCAGATCGATTGTAACCACCTTCAGGCGATGGTAGAGATCCCGTCGAAAAGTCCCGTCCTGGATCGCCAACTCGAGGTCCCGATTTGTGGCCGACAGCACGCGAACGTTCACGTTCGTTGGCTTGTTTTCTCCGACGCGAACGATTTCGCCACTTTCGAGGACCCGCAGCAGCTTGATCTGCGTGGGCATCGGCATGTCGCTGACTTCATCAAGGAACAGCGTACCGCCGTGGGCGTACTCAAAGCGTCCGACTCGATCGGTTTGGGCGTCGGTGTAAGCTCCCCGAACATGCCCGAACAGTTCGCTCTCCAGCAAATGCTCGCTCAGCGCCGCACAATTCAGCGCGACAAAGGGTTTCTTCTTTCGGGGACTGTTCTGATGGAGTGCTTGCGCGACAAGCTCCTTCCCGGTTCCCGTTTCGCCCGTGATCAAAACACTCGCATCGGTCGGTGCAAGTCGCTTGAGACGCTCGATGACGACCTTCATCTTGTCGCTGGCGTAGACAATTCCTTCAAAGCCGAATCGCTCATCCAACCTCTGCTGAAGATCGACGTTGGCCCGCCTCAGTCGCACGGCCTCCGCCGCACGTTGGGTCACCGCCCGCAGGCGGTCCGGCGTCAGCGGCTTCTCCAGAAAATTGAAGGCCCCCTGCTGCATCGCCTCGACCGCCTTCGGAACCGAGCCATGGCCGGTGACCACGATCACCTCGCAGTCCGGCAACGCTTCCTTGGCGCGTCGCAGAATCGCCTCGCCATCGACTTCGTTCATCACGAGGTCGGTAATCACGACGTCAAAGTCGTCCAATTCGATCCGCCGAGCTCCCTCCGGTCCCGAGGTGGCTACCGTGCATTCGTAACCGACTCGTTCGAGCGTTTCGGCCATCGCCTGGGCATGGCTCTTATCGTTGTCCACCACCAGGACGCGGATTGTGGCAGCCAGAGCGGAGGGATCCGTCGAGGAAGAGGAGTTTTCGGTAGCAACCATGCGGCGATGATACAACAACGATGGATCAGGGTCGATCGGGGCGCCGGCTCCGTCCGCGGGCCGTCGACGGCTGTTCGGGCGCTGCCGGGGTCCCGGCCGCGACGCCCGCCTCCAATCGGGCCGGAGTGGGGAATTCCAAGGTGAACTGCGTACCGCGTCCCACCTCACTTTGAACATCGATTCGGGCCCCATGGGCCTCGATCACCTTTTGCGCGGTGGGCAAACCGAGCCCGGAACCGCCGTCCTTCGTGGAGAAGAAGGCGTCGAACATGTGGATCGCGGTGTTTTCATCCATGCCGCAGCCGGTATCGATCAAGTCCAGCGCGACTCCCGTACGCGTTTGCCGCGTGCGGACCGTGAGCTGTCCTCCCTGGGGCATCGCCTCGAGCGCGTTCTTGACCAGGTTTACCAGCGAAGCCTCCAGCATCTGTTCGTCCAGCAGAATACTGGGCAGGTCGGGGTCGAGGTAGCGAACCACGTCGACCTTGGCATCCGCCGCCTGAGCCGCAAAGAGATCCAACACTCGACTGATCTGCTCGTTCAGGCTGCCGGGAGTCAAATCCAGCTTGCGGACCCGGGCAAATTTCAGGAAGTCGTTCAGCAGATTCTGCAGCCGCTCACACTGCCGCTGCACAATTTCGACCTTCTGCAACACGCGCCGCCGGTTGATCGTCTCATCGGATGTGATGTCCTCGGTCAGCAGATCGATGTTCATCCGAATCACGGAGAGTGGGTTCTTGATTTCATGCGCGAGTGCACCAGCGAGCCGAGCAATTTCGTTGTACTGCCGGATCAGCTGGGTCGTGAAGGCATCGTAGTTCGGCTGGTCGCTTTCGCTCATCGCGCAGACTACAGGGATTTCCCCCACCGTCTTCCGAACCGAGGCCGCACACGTACATGTTCGACCTCGGTTCCTCTCCACCTCCGATTAACTCGACTGGCTTTCGGCAGGACTCTCCTCCAACGCCCGTCGGCGACTGAGCTTGACTCGATCGTGATCATCAATGTCGATCACCAAGACGCGCATCTTGTCGCCAACCCGACAGACATCCGAGACGCTGTTGACGTACTCATCCGACAGCTCACTGATGTGACAGAGGCCATCGCGACCGGGCAGAATCTCGACGAAGGCGCCGAAATCCTTCACGCTGGTCACTCGCCCCTCGTAGACCTTTCCGACCTGAACCGTCGCCGTCAGCGCCTCGACCTGTCCCAAGGCGGCTTGAGCCCACTCGGCGTTACTGCTGGCGATCGTGACTCGTCCATCGTCCTCGACATCAATGACCGCTCCGGTCGATTCCTGAATCGATCGGATCGTCTTCCCGCCGGGGCCGATCAGCAGCCCAATCTTCTCGGGATCGATCATCGTCCGCAGCAAGCGAGGCGCCCAGCGAGACGTTTCCTCACGCGGTCGCGAGATCGTGGACAACATCGAACGCAGAATCTCCATCCGGGCCTCGCGCGATTGCGCCATGGTGGCTCGGATCATGTCGCCGCTGATCCCGTCGATCTTCAAGTCCAATTGGATCCCCGTGATTCCGTTCTGCGTCCCCGCGATTTTGAAGTCCATATCGCCGAAATGGTCTTCGTCTCCGATGATGTCGGTCAACAGCACCCAGTCTTCCTCGGTCTTCTTAACCAGTCCGACCGAAATGCCCGCCACAGGATTCGTGATCGGAACGCCCGCATCCATCAACCCGAGCGTGGCGCCACAGACGGAAGCCATCGAACTGGATCCGTTCGACTCGAGAATATCCGATACAACGCGAATCGTATAAGGAAAATCCTCGGACGTGGGGAGCACGGGATTGATCGATCGTTCGGCCAAGGCGCCGTGACCAATCTCGCGTCGTCCGGGTCCGCGAATCGGGCGGCATTCGCCTACGGAGAAAGGCGGAAAGTTGTAATCGAGCATGAATCGCTTGGAGTACTCTTCCGCCAGACCGTCGACGCGCTGCTCATCGCGCGAAGTACCCAACGTCACGGAAATCAAGGCTTGCGTTTCTCCCCGTTGGAAGACCGCCGATCCATGCGTGCGTGGCAGGAGCCCAACTTCGCACTCAATCGAACGAAGTGTCTTCTGATCGCGACCATCGGGACGCGTACCGCTGACAATCAGATCGCGGATCACCATCCGTTCCAGGTCATGCCAGGCGTTGGCCAGCAGCCCCGCGTCGATCGCCCCTTCCGAGGAAGGATCGGGAATCACCTCGTTGACCACACGCTCCTTCAGAGCGGCCACAGCCTCCGCCCGGTTCTGTTTCCCGGAGACCGACTTCGCTTCTCGCAGCGCGTCGTAGTAATTGTCGCGCAACCGGTCGCGAATTCCTCCGTCCCCGGTCGGCTGAAACTCCACCTTCGTCGCACCCGCTTGCCGGCGCAGCTCCTCGTGCAACTGACAGAGTTCACGAATGTAGCGATGGCTCTCTTCGATCGCATCGTACATCAGCTGCTCGGGCATCTCCCGCGCAAACCCCTCGATCATCAACACGGTCGCATCGTTGCCCGAAACGATCAGATCCAGATCGCTTTCCTCCAATTCGTCATGGGTGGGAAACGGCACCCACTGCTCATCGATCCGCCCCAGCCGTATGGAAGCGACGGGCCCCAAAAACGGCAGGCTGGAAAGATGCAGGGCCGCGGAGGTCCCGTTCATCGCAAGCACGTCCGCGTCATTCTGCCGGTCGCTGGAAACGACGATGCTCTGACACTGGACTTCATCACAGAACCCGTCGGGGAATAACGGCCGAATCGGACGGTCCATCAACCGGGCCGTCAGAATCTCCTTCGTACTCGGCCGCCCTTCCCGTTTCATAAACCCGCCGGGGAATTTTCCGGCGGCCGAGGTCCGTTCGCGGTAATCACACGTCAATGGGAAGAAATCAATTCCCGGTCGCGGCGGTCCCGTCGCGCAGGCATTCAACACCACCGTGTCGCCATACTGCACGAGCACGCTTCCCGACGCCTGCTTGGCCAAAACCCCCGTCTCCATCGAAAAAATCTGCTTGCCAATCTGTTTCTCTACTCGGATTTTCACTTTACTGTTTCCTCACAAACGACACGGGATCAGGATGGAGCGTCCTGCAGACATAGCGAACGGGGATCTACAACGCGCAGCGTTACAGAGCTCAATCCGCCTTTCGGCATCTCGCAACGCATTAAGAATCGCCAACGATCCCAGCCGAACGGCTTGGACACCAAGGGAGAGAGCAGGCGAAAAAGAAGTGCTGTTTACTTCCGAATTTCCAGCCGACCGATGATGTCGAGATACCGCTGAGGATCGATCTGCTTCAGATAATCCAATAGACGGCGACGACGACTGACCATCATCAACAACCCACGCCGGCTGGCATAGTCTTTCTTGTGCGTCCGCATGTGTTCGGTGAGGCCATTAATGCGCGTGGTCAGAATCGCAATTTGCACTTCCGGAGACCCCGTATCGGAATCCGCCCGTCGAAAATCTCGAATTAGATCCTGCTTTCGCTCTTTCGTGATGGTCATTCACTCACCCGATGAACTCTTCCGTCGGCCAGCCGATTACGCCCCTGGTTCACAACCCAACGTTGTGAGACACCGTTTTTCCCTACGGTAGGTCTGCGTGATCACTCCTACAACAAACACCAACTTGGCTACACTCAAGCCGTCATCCTAGCAGTCGGCGTGTGTTTTGCAACCGCAAATGTTCCCCCGGCCGGTGGTCCCCAGCAGTGGACTCCTTGTTCGTCACTCTCCGGCTCCTCCGCCCCACGTCCGCCAACGGAGACTTCGCACCATCTCCAGGTCTTCCTGCTTACCTTTCGTACCGCAGGTCAAATCCACAGAAGCGGACGCGCACTCCGTCGAACGCGACCCCCAGGCGACCAGGACTGCCGTCTGTTCTTCGGTTAGCCTAGAGGGGATCGTCTACATAATAGGAGCGATAACGGCGACGGCGAGTCCGTCGTGGTACCGGAGGGCGCGCGGGTCGGTCCCCCGACCGATCCGCACCTTCAAGACCCATCCCCCCTAGCAGACGGTAGAAGAACAGAATCGTAAACGCGCCAAGCGTTCCACAAACCAGGCCGATCGACGAAATGGGCGTCACCCGCTCTCCATAAATCAGAGCATAGACGCCGCAGCCAATCGCCACCCCCGTGATTCCCATCAGCAGCGTCGCGACCGGCCCGCCCGGATCACGACCCGGCATGAGACCTTTGGCCAACAATCCGACGCATGTACCAAAGCCGATCCAGAGCAGGACCCATTCGAACCAGGCCTGCATTGACTGCGAAAACAAGGGATCCATTGCGCTGTCTCTCAGTTAAGACCGGCTGCGTTGGCTCCTCCGAGCACCCGTATTGCTGATTGAACCGGTTCCGTTCCCGGTGTCATTGAACCAATCCTCGGACCTTATCGACTACACCTCGGAGCGACTTGAAGGAACGAGCCAACCGCGTCGGCTTAACTTACCAAAACCTCCAAGTTCTCCCGGTTGTCCTTATTCTCACTCGCGACTTCGGACACGGACGATCGCAGCCACGGCCGGTCAGGGAGCATAATTCCCCCATTCCGAGGACTGGACGTTTCGTGTTACCGGATCTCCTGCCCAACGGCTCGTGGAAACGGACGGGCCCTCTTCGGCGGTTGTTGACGACCTGGATGACGGAGAGGAACCGGACAGTCCGGTCCACGCCAGCCAACCGGTTGCGGCCATGACGCCCACCAGGGTCACCCAAAGGACAACGTCGCGAATCACCACCAGAACCTGTTTCACCTGCGGCAAGAAAGCCACCGTCACCACGACCAGGGTCAAGATCGAGCTCACGCAGGTCACCAGGGACAGGATTTCGGTTATATCCATCGCTCATCGGCCCGACAGAAATCGTCGACGACTTGGTCCGGCAAACGGACGAAGACCGGAGATTCACGGTACCGCGACGCAACACACGACTTCAAGAGTCTGGAGGCAAGCGTCGAGATTTCGTTCCGATTCGGGTATCGCTCGCGACGATCGCAGTACCTAGCGGAAGCCTAACGCCTGGGCGCGAGAAACGACGTGACCTGAATCGTGTCGCCATCAATCACGACGTCGATGGCGCCATCCAGGGCGGTGTGGAAGAGGCGGCAACTCCGATCGGCAGAACGGGCCGCCAGCATCTCGAAATTCGGACTCTCCTCGCCGCTCACGATAAAGACACTTGCCTGAGACCACGCAATGAACTCGGCCGGACGGCTATTCGGACTACCGTGATGAGGAGCCATAACGACGGCCACGGGTCCGACCGGCCGCTGGAGTAACTGTTCGAGCCCTGCGCCCTCGAGATCACCAGGCAGCAGCAGAAGGTTCCTTCCCTGTTCGTAAAGCAGAACCAGACTGTTTGCATTATCGTGACCCGGCGAAACCGCTCGCGGCGGGTGTAGGATTCGTGATCGTCCCTCCGTGGGAATCGGCAGTCGCTCCGGGGCCCGCACTTGATGTACGCGGACACCTGCCTCCAACAATTGACGCTGGACTGCCGCGAGCGAAGGACCGGGATCTTGAAACATCCCCGGTGGCACGAACACGGCACGAACGGGAAATCGTTCGAGAATCCCGGGCAACAAGTTGAAGTGATCGGCATCCGCATGAGATAGAACGACGCCGTCGAGGGATCGGATCCGACGCGACCAAAGGAACCGCGCGACGGTATCGACTGCCGACGACGTCGAACCACGCCGGCCGCAATCGTACAACAACGTCTCTCCCCGTGGGAATTCCAGTAGAACGCACGTACCGTGGCCGACGGAGAGAAACGTCACGCGCACGCCGGAATGCGGCTGGACTCTGGGAACCATTCCGACGCCAAGCGTTATGACCCACCAAGCCACCGCCGCGAGGGTGCAACCGGTCCAGAATTGACGTCGGGCGGGCAGGCACAAGAGTAGACTCCAGACGAGATAGAAGAGCACCAGCCAAACAACACCGGGACCGGAAGACCAGGAATAGGCCATCGGCCACCGACACGCAATTTCGGAGGCACGCTGCAATCCGATCAGATTCAACTCACAACACGAACCGAACCAGCTGGCAAGAAGCGGACAGATGCCGTCACAAAGAAGCAGCCCGTACCCCGAGAACAGCACCAAGGCGACCGGAATCCAGAGAACGAGGTTCAATCCAATCGCCACCGGTGAAACAATGTGAAAATGGTGCTGAACGAGCGGGACAGTGGCCACCCAAACCATGGCACTTGCGGCGACCATCTGCCCGAAGCGTTGCCCTGTCGCGCGAACGCCACGCCACCACCAGGGACGTGTCCGCCAGATCAGTCGTTGCAGAGGGTCCGCCGGCGGACGAAGAGCCAGATGGGGCGCGAGTGCCGCCAGCGTGCCGACAGCCAGAAACGACAATTGGGCGCCGGTCTGGAACAAGTGGTTTGGGTTCCGAGCCAACACGACGAGGGCTGCGGCCCCCAGCGAATTGAGGACGGACGTTCGCCGGCGAGTCCACCAGGAAAGACAGATTACGTGGGCCAGAACGGCGGCACGGACGACCGGCGCGCGGCCCTCTGTCAGCGCGGCATAAACAGCGACCAGGACGATCACCCCGACAAGCGCCGAGCGGCGCGGCAGAACTTGGCCACGTGCGGCAGCAAGGAATCCT
Organism: uncultured Pirellulaceae bacterium; assembly: GCA_964522605.1. Lineage (GTDB taxonomy): Bacteria > Planctomycetota > Planctomycetia > Pirellulales > Pirellulaceae > CAVZLD01. The sequence goes on along the minus strand of CAZFWV010000111.1, from coordinate 7,033 downwards.
CCGGCAACCATTCCGAGGTGGAGCCCGGAAATGGCCAGCAGATGAACTGTCCCACTGCGGAAGAAGGCCTCTGATTGTGGATGCGTCAGGCTGCCCCGCGCCCCGAGCAAGATCGCCGCGGCCAGGCGGTACGGATCCGGAGCCAAATGCCTCGCCAACACCTGGTCGCAGTGAGCGCGCAGTCGACCAAGCCACGTGCTCGGGTGCCAGCCCGCCGGACGGACCTTTCGGATGCACTCGGGATGCGGGGCGCGCAGGGAACATAGTTGACGAACGCCGCGCAGGCGCATTCGCCAGTCCAGCTCGCCCGGATTCATCGGGCCTCGAATGCGGCGGAGGTGAGCCCAGATCCGAACTCGGTCACCCGCACCGATCGCACCAGTTCGTCCCGGCACCGTCACGGTGACAATTCCCGAAACGGCCTGCCATTGCTGACCCTCCCGAATGCGTGTTGCGCGCAGCCCTAAACGGGTCCATTCCATCGGGTCGCCTGCCGGCAGCTCAACATTCAGACGGGACATTTCCCGAGGCTGATCTTGGACGATTCCTTCCACACAGACCGGGACCGAATGCCGCCCCTCGCGTGGCGCCCGAAAGGCGAGTTCGTTGACATCAAACAGAAACCATTGGCGATGGTGCCAACTCGCCGAGAATCCGCCGGCCGCCAAGAGCAACAGGCAGGCAGCGGACCGGCCCCCGGGGCGTCTCGAGCAGGCATACCCACCTGCCAGACAGACCGCCCCAAGACTCCACCACAGCAAAATCGGCAGGGGAAAGATCCGGTCGGCAAGCACTCCACAGGCGGCCGCACCGAACAGGACCAGACACGGCCGCCCCTGGTAGCGTGGTCGAGCCCTGGGCTTTTCGCTCACGTTGCCTCACCCTCGATCCAGATTTCGTGACGCATGCCTCACATTCTGGCCTGCCTTGACGAATTTCAGAAAATGGCAGTGAGAGATTGAACCGAACCAGCCCGTAATCCGCGGAAAAGAGTTCTTGACGTGGGGCTCCCTCCGGGCTGACACTATTCAGGGTCCCGTCGCCCGCGTCTCTCGATCGAGGGGCGCGCCGGAAGTCGCGGGCGTCGGTCGCTTGTCCTGGCCCAATGCCCGCGCAACGATCGACAGAAACAAATCCAGCAACGAAGGAAAGCCGAGTGGATCACGTCTCGGGTCGCTTGTGCCAACGTGATGCGATCGGCAACGGCTTCTCCGTGCAACGAGGATGGCTTGGCTACGCCGCAACCTGACAGCGCCCCAAGCAAGGGGCTTCCCGCGCCCCGTGTCACCAGTCGCTTTCGCGGGTCGCTCGAATTCCTCTCGAGAAGACAGACTTCTCTCGGGCCGCCGCGCCGAGGGAGGGAGCAAAGAAGTCCATGACAGACAACAAGGCACACACCGCAACAGCGAATCGAATTGCGCAGCGTCTAGGGACCCGCTACAACCCAGGACCCGGTTTTGATATTCAAACCGAAGAATTCACGATCGAAGTCGAAACCACAGCCACGGTGCAGGAGGGAATTGAGCGACTCCGCGAGGCGCCCGGCAAGGTCTATGTCGCCTTGACCAACAAGGACGGCGTGCGGGAAGCCTTGCGATTGGCATCGGGCACACGCGTCGGCGTGATGGATCCTCAGGGAATGGTCATCAAGGAATCAACGGCGCCGGCGAGCTAACCGTCGTGCCCATTCGATTCTCGTCGATCGTCGCTCACACCGCAGACGCTCAAAAGGCCGGAAGTGAGGAAATGCCATGAAGAAACGGTGGCGCGTTGCCGCGGTCAACTTTGACCATTTCCACATGGGGGACTTGCTGAGGATGGTCTGGGAGCACCCCGAGGCGGAGATTGTCGGGATCTGCGACGAGCATCCGTCGCGCATGCAGCAAGCCATCACGAATTTCCAGATTCCGGCGGAGCGTGTTTTCACCGACCACCAGCAATGTCTGGAGAAAACCGCCCCTGACCTCGTGATCCTTTGTCCGGCCACGGCAGAACATGCGATCTGGACCGAGCGCGTCGCCCCCTTCGGCGTCGATGTGCTGATCGAAAAGCCCTTTGCGGCCACGCTGCAGGATGCGGATCGGATGACGCGCGCACTCCAGTCCACAGGACGCCAGCTGGCCATCAATTGGCCGCTCCGCTGGTACCCGACACACGCGACGGCACACCGCTGCGTGGCTGAAGGTCGCATCGGAGACATTCGCGAAGTGCACTACTACGATGGCAATCGTGGCCCCCTTTGGCATGGCGCCGACAAGATCGAACGAGAGCCATCTGCCGAGGAGAAAGAGGCGAGTTGGTTCTATCGCCGTGCTGCCGGAGGCGGATCCCTGCTTGACTATCTTGGATACGGCACGACCCTGGCAACCTGGTACCATGGCAATCGGAAACCGAGCGAGGTGGTTTGTATGGTCGACCAGCCCGCGGGCCTGGAAGTGGACGAGCACAGTATCACCATCGCACGATACGATGTGGGGCTGTCCAAATTCGAGACTCGATGGGGGACCTTCTCGGATCCGTGGACGCATCAGCCGCAACCGAAATGCGGCTTCGTCATTTGCGGCACGGAAGGGACGATCAGCAGTTACGATTTTGAAGCGACGATCCAAATCCAAACGCGCGACTGCCCCGCGGGTCAACAACTGCCTGTCGACTCCTTGGTTCCCCCGACCGCAAACCCCGTGCAGTATATGCTGCATTGCCTCGAGTCCGGACAGCCCGTCGACGGCCCACTGTCTCCTGCCGTGAGCCGAATTGGCCAGCAGATTGTGGACACGGCCTATCAGAGTGCTCAGCAAGGGTGCGCTTTGCCACTGATCGGAGACGACCGTACGGCTTGATCGATCGATCCTGGCAGAACGCCATTCCAATCCTCACTCGATTTCTCGCCGAAAGAACACCATTTTCACCGTTAGCAGCGCAGGGAGTTTTCTGGATGACGGATGCCGCCGAACCCGCCTATGGATTAAGCCGGATTCCCGATTCCCAACGAGTTGAGGCACCCGACTTACCGTATCAGCCGCCACGCCCTCGCGACTATCGACCGAGAATTGGTCTGATCGGCGCCGGCGGAATTTCGGAATACCAGTTGCGAGCTTATCAACAGCTGGGGCTCGACGTGGCCGTGCTCTGCGATTTGTGTCGAGAACGCGCGGAACAGCGGCGTGCGGAGTTCTATCCCGACGCCACCGTCATCACGGATTATCGTGAATTGCTGCGGCATGACGACGTCGAAGTCGTGGACGTGGCCACCCATCCGGAGGATCGCGTCGCAATTATCGAGGCATGCCTGGAAGCCCGACGACACGTCTTGAGCCAGAAACCGTTTGTCATCGATCTGGATCAGGGCGAGCGGCTCGTCGCCCTCGCGGACGCAAAAGGCGTTCACTTGGCAGTCAACCAGAATGGACAATGGGCCCCCCACTTCAGCTATCTGCGACAGGCCGTTCGCCACGGTGTGGTGGGCCCGTTGTCGTCGATCGACTTTACGCTGCATTTCGATCACACGTGGACCGAAGGGACTCCGTTCGAGCGGATTCACCACCTGTTGTTGTATGACTTCGGCATTCACTGGTTCGACATCACAAGAGCACTTCTGGAGGATCGAACCCCGCAACAAGTCTTCGCCAGCGTCCGTCGGATGAACTATCAGCGAATCCTTGCTCCATTCTTGGCCGAAGCAGTGATCGACTACGAGGACGCCCAGGTTCGCCTGTTGATGAATGCCCATGTGACGTGGGGGCAGGAGGATCGGACGACCGTTGTCGGCCGCGACGGCACGCTGCGCGCATTCGGTCCGGGCCTGAATGAACAGCGAGTCCAACTCTGGACTTCCGCCGGAGCCGCGGAGCCCGACCTGCAAGGATGTTGGTTCGAGAACGGCTTCCAGGGGACGATGGGTGAGTTGCTCTGTTCGATCGAGGAACGTCGCGAGCCAACGAATTCCGGACGGAAGAACCTGCAGAGCCTGGCACTCTGCTTCGCCGCGTTAGTGAGCGCCGACGAGAATCGACCGGTGCGACCGGGCTCCGTTCGCCATTTGCCCGCCAAGAATCGCATGCCGGCAGAGTCGATCTGATTCCAGCGAGCTGCCGTATCGACAGGCGCTTCCTCCAACCGGACGATTCGGGCGCAGAGACCGCGGGGCAACTGCGAAGCAAACCCGCGACGATCCGCCGACAACAAAAAAGAGGACCCGATGGATGAATCACCTGGTCCTCGTGGGAGATCGAAAATGTTGCTCGGGCCTCGGCCGGAACTACCCACCGGGGCTGCCAAATCGCGTAGCACTTAGGTCGTCGTCAATTCCGCCCCAAAGGCCACCCGTTTCTGACCCGACCACTCCGATGGCTGCGATCACACCCATCAAAATCAGGGCCAACATGACCGAGTATTCAACGGCCGTCGCAGCCTCATCGTCGTGGAACAATCTGAGGAGCCGTTTTATCATGGTGCACGCCTAGTTGAAGTGGTCAATCGAGTACTTTTCTCTGAGCGAGATCACACCCTCGCTGATCAACCCTATCATTGATCCGGCCCGAGTGCGGCAGGAAGTCGCATCAGCGATTCCACAAAGACGGAAAATCGACGCCGCCCCCCCGCAGGACCAACAGAAGCGCCAACAGGCATCCAACCAGCAGGACCAGACCAACCAGGGGTGGGCTTCGGAAGCGTGGTCCAGCCGGTTCGTCCGACTCCTCCCGCTGCTTTACCTCCCGATCATGTCGCCCTCGATCGTAACCCACGGCAAACGCACGAACTGAACCTGCGTGCTTCCCCTCGTGATGCCCGCGGTCGTAGCCAACTTTCTGTCCCGCTGAGAACCCCAATTGGTATCCAATCAGCATTCCTAGAGCAGCGACCACCACGAGGATCGCAATCAGACTGGACATGGTGGACCTCTCTCAGGGATCCAGAGACCCAAATCTCAGAGCGGCCTTCGGCCGAATCGCGTGCCACGGCACCCGCCCAGATTCCGCTCCGACCACTCGAACTCCTTCCCAGGCGACGGGATGATCGCACGGGTCTTGTGGGTACCAGCCTCACTCAAACCAGGTCCAACGGCCGCTTGCGTCGGCGTGTTCGCGCACAAGCTTGACAGATCCCCGTAATGATCAGGCGGTGCCCCGTCACGCGAAACTGATGCTGTCGGGCAACTGCGTCACGCAGCTTTTGTAGTTCTTCGCTGCGAAACTCAATCAACTGATTGCATTTCTGACAATGTAGATGATCGTGCTGGGGATATCCGTAGTCGTGCTCGTAGACAGCTCTTCCCCCAAGATTCATCTGCCTTAGGAGGCCGGCGTCGACCAATTCCCGAAGTGTCCGATAGACGGTGGGACGACTCACACGCGGCTGACCCGGCAACCGGGCCACCTCATCAATGAGGTCATCCGCATCGAAATGCTCATGTCGGCTGAATACGTGGTTTACCAGGACGCGTCTTTGCTGCGTCACACGTTTGCCCCGGCTCTGGAGATACTCTTCGAACCGCTCCATCGGGGAGAGGGAAACTTCAACCGTTCCCAGTGAGTAATCAGCCATTTCGAAGAGTGCCGGAACGCGAAGCGGCCCTCGGGCCGCGAGGGTACGAACGGGCGGGATCCATCCAGGGAGAACTCATTTCCGAGGTCGTGCCTCCGAGACCACGACCCAAGGCACCGGTTGCCGTTCGTCCGTTGTCCTCGTGTTCGTCGATTGTAGCCCGAGCCCGCCGCGCATCAAGCGGCGGCACGTGCCGACTCACTCGCCAATTCTCCGTCGGAGTTCCCCAAGAACGCTGCATTGTTCGCTCGCCGCGCTCCTTCGCCCGTCATCCGGGCGACCTTGGGTATCGCACAGCGATCGGGCCAAGAGAAAGAACGCGCCGCCAACGGACGCCCTGTGGGTCTATCCGATCTCGTCCAACAGGCGGCCCACGGCGACCTCCAGTTTCGCCTCCGTCTCGTACGTCCCGGCCGCGATCTCCGCTCGAATCTGGGCAATCCGATCGGTGCGAAGATCGGGCACATCCTGCACGCGCCCCACGATTTCCGCCTCCGGCGACAAGTCCACGCTATCGGGACCGTGCAATCCGTCCGCCGACTGCTGGGGCTCGACCGCTTTCGCCCGGTGCGGAGCCTGAATCGACTGAGGACCGTCAAGATAACCAGGACCATAGATTTCCATCGCGAGTCTCTCCCCAAATAGGCAATTGAACATGCTCGTTGGCGTCTCCCGCTTGAGCGTTGCGAGTCGCCGCTCCGTCACCCAACTCCGGGTGATCGGCGCTGCTTCCCGCCGGACCCACATTTACCACTCGCATTCGTCAAGACCATCCGATGGGCATCTTCTGGTTCTACGACTTGCGATCCACGCCGCCGAATGATCCATTCTGACCGGTTTCACCGGCCTGGCAACATCTCGGCAGGCTCGTTCGCGATCCGTGTCCAGGGCAGCTTTCCGTGCGTGAGAAGTGACATTCGCGAGGACGAGAGTAAAAGCAGGTTTCGATATCGACCACTGCATGCATCGACGTCGAGAAAACTTTGCTCCGACCTCCTTGTACCGTTATCACATTTCTCCGCAAATGTAGTGCCTATAGCGAATCGCGGTGAGGTTGTGGGTGAGCATTCGCCACAACGGGCTCGACAAGGTTCGACGACAACGAATCTCCTTTTCCTCCGTGGTCACCGGGAAACCTACTCCCCGGCGAAAATGTTGTCTTTTGCCTATACGTTTCCTTCCGACAACCGGTTCACAGTCGCTGCTTAAACTGAACGTCAAAACCGCCACCGGCCGCAGGACCGGGGTGACTCAGTCGGCCGGAGTATACGGGATGCTCCCGCCCGTCACAACGCCAGCCTCCGCCGGCTAGCAGCGACAGCGTCTACGAGCCGTCAAGTTCCGTTCTGACGCCGGGCTGTTGCGCCCTAACTCATCTCGAAAATAGAGGCAGTTTCAAGACTGGGAGGGCGAGGCTGGGCTGTTGAAAGTCTTACAGGCTCGTCCGTAGCCGACCCGATCCACTCTGGCTCCCCTCGCCCCGTTTCGG
>CAZFWV010000110.1:12285-18832 GCA_964522605.1 uncultured Pirellulaceae bacterium | reverse complement strand
GTGGTCGAGAAACTCTTCAGCCCCAAGCAGGTCGCCCGCGCTCTAGGCGTCAGCGAATCGTCCCTCAAACGATGGTGTGACCGGGGGCTGATCGATACCCAACGGACGGGTGGCGGGCATCGTCGGATTTCGCTTGGAGAAGTGTGCCGCTTTCTGCGGGAGAGTGACCAGGCCCTCGTTCGACCTGATTTGCTCGGGCTGCCTGCGACCAGCGGTCAGTGCGAACGCGGGATGACGCGGGCGCAGGATATCTTACTGGAAGCCATCTGCCAGGGTGATGAACAGGCGTGTCGAGACGTCGTGATGGATTTGTATTTGGCAGGTTTCTCTGTCAGTCGCATCTGTGACGAGTTATTGACCGAAGTGATGCGGCGTGTTGGCAAGCTCTGGCAGTGTGGCGAGATGGACGTTTATGAAGAGCGTCTTGGATGCGAGATCTACGGACGGATTCTCGATGACTTGCGTCGAGTTTTACCGCGCCCGAGTTCCGATGCGCCGTCAGCGATTGGTGGGATTCCGGATGGCGATCCGTACACCCTGCCGAGTCGAATGGTTGAGTTAGTCCTGCGCGAGGTGGGTTGGCGGGCGAATGCCCTCGGCGGGTCGCTTCCGTTCAGCACGCTCACCGCGGCGGCGCAAAAACGGAGACCGCGCTTGTTCTGGCTGAGTGTCAGCGTTGTTCCTGACGAAGAGCAATTTCTGCGTGAATATGCGCAGTTTCACGCAGCATTGCCCGATGACGTGGCGCTCATTGTGGGCGGTAGAGGGCTTCACGAGTCCATCCGGCAACGAATGAGATACTGTGCGCACTGCGATAATCTGGAACAACTCAAAGAATTTGCCACGACCGTGGGGAGGTCGCACGAATAACATCGGCATCTCCGTCCTCTCGTTTAACCGCGTGCCCAGCGGGCCGCGGAAAACTCCCCCTATCCGCAGGGCGACGCCCGCACGGCGAAACGGGGAACTTATTTTTGAGCTTGTGCCTTACCGGGTTCGAATCACGAAATGGAAATCTGACATGCGAAACTTGAACGATGGTTGGTTGTTGGCTGGAGCAATCCTGATTTGTCACAGTGTCACGCCTTTGTTTGCCGCGGATCCTTCCGTCGATGAGTTGGCGTGGAACCAGTGGCGAGGTCCTCAACGAACCGGGCAGGCAACGGGGATCACTTGGCCGACCAGCTTGGAAGCACCAGCGCTTCAACAACAATGGCGTGTCCCACTGCAGCCGAGCTACTCGGGACCAGTTGTCAGCAAGGACCGCGTCTTCGTTACGGAAACGGTCGACGACCGCCTGGAACGTGTGACGGCGCTCGATCGTGAGACAGGACAGATCCAATGGACGCAGGAGTGGGAGGGATCGATGGACGTTCCCTTCTTTGCCAAGTCACGCGGTGATTGGATTCGCTCGACTCCGGCGTGCGTCGGCGACACGCTGTTCGTCGCGGGAATGCGAGACGTTTTGGTGGCTCTGGACGTCGCATCGGGCGAGCCACGCTGGCGGGTTGATTTTGTGGAGCAACTGGGCAGCCCGTTGCCGTCGTTCGGATTTGTCTGTTCTCCACTGGTCGACGGTGATGATGTCTATGTCCAGGCGGGCGGCGGTGTTGTGAAACTTAATCGCAACACGGGGGAGGTCCTTTGGCGAACGATGGACGACGGCGGTGGGATGATGGGCAGCGCCTTCTCGTCACCCGTGTTGGCCGAAGTGGGGGGCGTGCGTCAATTGGTTGTGCAGACACGCGAATCGCTCGCCGGTATCGATCCGGCGACCGGAAAAGTGCTTTGGTCGCAGGAGGTTCCCGCATTCCGCGGCATGAACATCTTGACGCCGACAGTCACCGACGAGGGGATCTTTACCAGCAGTTACGGCGGCCAATCGTTCCTATACCGGGTTGCGCCCCAAGGCGATCAGTTCCAGGTTACCGAACAGTGGAATAACAAGGTGCAGGGTTACATGTCGACGCCGGTCGTGATCGACGAGCACGTCTACCTGCATCTGCGGAATCGGCGATTCGCCTGCCTGGATCTCAAGACGGGGCAGGAGAAGTGGATTACGAAGCCCTTTGGTGAATATTGGAGCTTGCTCAAGCAGGGTGACAGGATTTTGGCGCTGGATGAACGGGGCGAACTGCTTCTGATTCGGGCGAATCCGGAGCAGTTTGAATTGCTGGCCCAGCGGAAGATCTCAGAGGAATCGGCGTGGGCTCACCTGGCTCACGATCGCGACCAGCTCTTTGTTCGTGACCTGGCCGGTATCACCGCATTTCGCTGGTCGGCCGGCGAGTGACGTTCGTCCACCTCTTGTCAGCGGCGTCGGGCGTGTTACAACCGTCTATGGATGAGCACTCCGAACCGAAGCGGGCGACCGGCCATGCGTGTGGCAATTGTGGGAGCAGGCATTAGCGGGAATGTCTGCGCCTGGTTACTCCAGAGCGACCACGAAGTCCAACTTTTCGAGGCGGAAGACTACGCCGGCGGTCACACGCGCACTGTCGATATCGAACTCGACGGACATCCGTACGCGGTGGATACAGGTTTCATGGTCTGTAATGACCGGACCTACCCCCACTTTCTGCATTTGCTGGAGCAGCTCCGGATTCCGACCCAGTTCAGCGACATGAGTTTCAGTGTGCACTGTGAGCGGACTGGACTGGAGTATCAGGGCAGTACGCTGAATGGACTGTTCGCCCAGCGGCGGAATTTGGTGCGACCACGCTTTTTGGGAATGCTGCGGGAGATCTTGCGCTTTAACCGGCGAAGTCCAGCTTTTCTCATGGAAGATGATGATCGATTGACGCTCGAGCAGTACTTGCGGCGTGAGAAGTACGGTGCGGAGTTCGTCCAGCACTACCTGGTTCCCATGACGGCAGCGATCTGGTCCGCGCGCGCTGGGCACGTCCTGGCGATGCCAGCTCGGTTTCTGATCGCCTTTTTCCAGAATCATGGCTTGCTGCAGGTCTGGGATCGACCCCAGTGGCGCACGATTCCTGGAGGAGCGCGACGGTATGTTCAGACGATCGCCGAAACGCTTGGAACGCGGCTTCAGTTGAAGGATCCGGTCCGGTCGATCCGACGATATGCCGATCATGTTGAAGTGGACTCGGCTGGCAGGTCGCAGGAACCGTTTGATTGCGTGATTCTGGCCTGCCATGCAGATCAGGCCTTGCGCATCCTCGAGGATGCCAGTCCCGCGGAACGCGAAATCCTGGGACAGTTTCCCTACCAGAAGAACCGCGCGATTCTCCACGTGGATTCCGGTTTATTGCCCCGCCGTCGTCGCGCATGGGCCAGCTGGAATTACCATATCCCCGCAGAGGATGACCAGCCCGTGGCAGTGACGTACGACCTGAATCGTCTCCAGTCCGTGGGTGCAACACGTCCCATTTGCCTGACGCTCAACTATCACGAACGCATTGAACCAAGCTGTGTAATCCGGGAGCTGGAATTCGAGCATCCTGTGTTCGGACCAGGAACGCTTCAGGCCCAGCAGCGACAGGGCGAGATCAATGGGATGCGAGGGACTTATTTTTGTGGAGCCTATTGGGGATATGGTTTCCACGAGGATGGCGTGCGGAGTGCGTTAACGGTGTGTCGGTATTTCGGTAAGACGATGGACCCATGCACAGCTGTGTCTACCAAGGATTCGTCCGGCATCGGCGCTTCCAGCCCATAGCACGTCAATTTACCTATCGGTTGACGTACCTCTATCTGGATCTGGCCGAACTGCCGGGACTGGTTCACCAACTTCCGCTGTTGTCGGATCGGCGGTTGGCCTGGGCGTCCATTTATCGTCCGGATCATTTGGGAGATCCTCGACGACCCTTGGAAGCTGCCGTGCGCCAACGAGTCCGGGAGGTCACAACGCGGGACCTGTCCGGGCCAATTCGCCTGTTGACTCTTTGGCGTTGTCTAGGCTACTACTTCAGTCCGATTAACCTCTATTTCTGCTACTCGGATGACGATTCTTCTCAAGTCGAAGCGATCGTCGCCGAAGTGAACAACACGCCGTGGCGGGAGCAACACTGCTACGTTCTCTGGTCGGGCAATCAGACAACGGATCGGCGGCTGGCTTTTCACCACGCAAAGGAATTTCACGTAAGTCCTTTTTTCGGTTTGGACCTAGAGTATGACTGGCGGATCACGCCGCCGGCAGAACAATTGGTGATTCACCTGGAGACTTGGCGCCAAGACGAGCGAGTTTTCGACGCGACGTTGTCACTCCGCCGCCGAGAACTCAGCCGCCAACGCTGGTTAACAACCACCGTCAGCCATCCGCTCGTGCCGTTTCGGGTGTTGAGCGCCATTTACTACGAGGCCTTCCGGTTATGGATACGCAAGTGCCCTTTTTATCCTCATCCTCGGACGCAGGTTGCGCCGTCCAGCGAGGAGACTCCGAGCCGTCCCCGGTCGATGCGGCCCTGAATGAACGAGCGACGGTGTCTTCGGCGACTCGCTGGGAACGATGGCTTGCGCAACGCGTCTACCGGCGATTGCATCGGCTGCATGACGGTCAGCTGCAGGTTGAGGATCAAGACGGATGCCATGATTTCGGAGTGCCGGTTGACGATCTGCCTGCAAGTCGTGTCCGCGTGTGCGACGCCCGCCTCTATCGCGATTTGGCCTGGAAAGGGTCGATGGGCGTTGATGAGGCATATCTTCGCGGGGATTGGGTGACCGACGATCTGGTTTCCCTGTTTCGGTTGTTCCTGCGCAACGCGGACGCGATGGAGGACCTGGAGGGAGCCTCGCACTGGTGGAGTGCTCCCTGGAAGCGGTTGTGTCAGTACTTGACGCGGAATACTCTGCCGGGAAGCCGAAGGAATATCGAAGCCCACTACGATCTTGGCAACGATTTCTTTCGCACGTTTCTCGACGAAACGATGACCTATTCCTGCGGAGTGTTTCTCAAGCCGGATGCGACGTTGCGGGAAGCCTCGCTGGCGAAATTCGAACGGATTTGTCGTCGGCTGCGACTTGGGCCGGAGCATCATCTGGTTGAAATCGGAACCGGCTGGGGCGGCTTCGCCATCTACGCGGCTCAGCGGTATGGATGTCGTGTGACGACAACGACGATTTCTCGTCAGCAGGAGGAATATGCGAAACAGGCGATTCGGGAAATGGGGCTGGAGTCACGCGTGACCGTGCTGAATCGTGATTATCGACTGCTGCAAGGCCAGTTTGACCGTCTGGTTTCCGTGGAAATGATTGAAGCCGTCGGCCATGAGTTTTTGCCGACTTATTTTGAGGTTTGTTCCCGCCTTCTGAAACCCGATGGCGAGATGTTGCTTCAGGCAATTCTGATACCCGATCAGCGCTACGATGCCTATCGGCGCTCGGTCGATTTCATCCAGCGCTATATCTTTCCGGGCGGTTGTTTGCCCTGTCTGTCCGCGATCGCGCGTGCAGTGAAGCTCGTTACCGATCTGCAATTAGTGCAACTCGACGATCTGACCGTGCACTATGCGGAGACGCTCAGGCGGTGGCGCGGTCGGTTTCGAAGTCGCCTGGCCGACATTCGTGACATGGGACTGGATGATCGCTTCATCCGCACGTGGGATTATTATCTGGCGTACTGTGAAGCCGGTTTTCTTGAACGTTGGACCAATGTTGCACAGCTGCATTGGGTCAAACCGCAGGCGCGATTACCGCTATCGGCTCACTGACGTCCGAACAGGTAGTGGGCGACGAACCATTCTTGTCCTTTGCGGAATGCGAACAGTTCCGCGCAGGCCAGAAAGAACATCCGCCAGCGTTGAATCTGTCGGCGCGCCGTCGCCGCGTCGAGGTCTCGTCGAAAGAGTCGCTCAATTTCCTCGCGCTGCTGATCCAGCCGTTGAAGCCAAGCCTCACAACTGTGCGCGTAGTGCTTTCCATCGACACTCCACTGTTGCTGGATTTGCAGGTCCTGCGAAAATCGGGACAACCAGTCGGCTGCCGGCATCATGCCGCCGGAGAAAAAATGCCGCCCCATCCAACTTTCCTCGCCCTCGGATTCAAACAAGTAAGTCAAATCTCGGTGGCAGAAGATATGAACAAATAGCTTTCCGTCAGGCTGAAGCCATTGGCGAATGCGGTGCAGCAGCAGTCGGTGATTGCGGATGTGCTCGAACATTTCCACGGAGACAACGCGGTCGTATCGGCTGGACGGTTCGAAGTCGGCAATGTTTGCGGTGATAACGCGAACGTGATGATATCCGCGTCGTGCCGCCTCGGATTCAATGAACTGCCGTTGGGTCCGGGAGTTGGAGACGGCAGTGATCTGGCTCTTGGGGAATCGGTCCGCCATCCAAAGCGTAAGCGAGCCCCAACCGCAGCCGAGTTCCAAGATCTGCTGTCCGTCCTGGATTTCCGCGCGCTTGACGGTCAAGTCCAGCATCGCCGCCTCAGCCTCGTCCAATGTGGTCTGCGGAGTGGGCCAATAGCCGCTGCTGTACTTCAAGTGTTTCCCGAGCACACGGAAGAAGAACTCGGTTGGTACCTCGTAGTGTTGCCGATTCGCCTCGCCGGCATACGCCACCATCGGACCCTCGGACAGGCGGTG
>CAZFWV010000110.1:0-12185 GCA_964522605.1 uncultured Pirellulaceae bacterium | reverse complement strand
GTTGCCGATTCGCCTCGCCGGCATACGCCACCATCGGACCCTCGGACAGGCGGTGCGCGAGTTCCGTCTGCGCGGCTTGAAGTTGCGCGTAGCCGAATTCGTGAGAATTCGGGGATGTTTCGGCGGAGGAAACCGATGTTGTAGGTCCCAGATTCTCACGAATTTGGCTACGTCCAATCGAAATGCGCGATGTCGAGCTCTCCAGTTCCGGGACGCGTGCCTGACGCTGCCGCTCTTGGCGAAGTCGCGCGCGGAGTTGTTGACGAATTCCCCAGCGGAGCAGGAAATCCGGTACTCTACCCGCTTCACACAGATCGATCAGGGACCACGTCATGGGTTGCCGGGAGTAAGGCCGAACAACTGCCTTGCATTGCGTGCGGTTTGCGCAGCAAGTTCTTCCAACGTCACGTTTCGCACCTCGGCCAGGCATCGGGCGGTATGCACGATCAACGCCGGTTCATTCGGACGCGTGGCGCGCTGCGGCTCGGGGGACAAGTAGGGAGCGTCCGTCTCGATCAACAGTCGATCGGCGGGAATCGTCGCGGCGACCGAGCGCAGGTCAACTGATTTCTTGTAAGTCACCATCCCTGCAAAACTGATGTGCAGACCCAGCTCAAGACACTCCTCAGCGCCCGCGATATCGCCCGTGTAGGAGTGCATGACACCGCGCAAAGGGCCTCGACGTCGCGCCTCGCGCAGCATCTGCAGGATGTCTTTCAGGCAGTCTCGCATGTGGATGACGACGGGCAGTCCGGTTTGGTGGGCCAAGTGCAGATGACGATCAAAGTAGTCCTGCTGCTGTTCGAACGGTGTGTAGTCCCAGAACCGATCCAGACCCGTTTCGCCCAGCGCCACGACCTTCGTCTGATTGGCCAATTCGACGATCTGTGACCAGTCTTCCTCGCTCGCCTCGCCCGCATAGTTCGGCTGAATGCCCACGGCGGCATGAACCTCGAGATAACGACCGGCTAGTTCGACGCACGTGCGACTCGAACGGGCGGTTGTGCCGATTGCGATGACGGAGGCAACGTCCGCTTGGCGCGCACGCTGGATGACGGCATCGAGTTGAGCGTCGAACTGTTCATCATCCAGATGCGCGTGTGTGTCGATCAGTTCCATAACACACGCAATCAGTTCAGGGAGACGCGACGGACAGATCCGGTTCGCTCAGTTCTTCCAGGTTCTGCAAATGCCCCTCCGCAGCCCCCAAAGCTTCTTCGGCCAAGGAACGGGCAGAGGGTTCGTGCTGCAGCTTCGCAACGCAGTCGCGAATCACTTCGAGATCCTGTCGCTGTCGATCAATGATCTCGCGGATCAAGTATTGAATCGACAAGTCATGCATTCCCGTGAAGCTCATCGGATACTCGCCCAGTTCCGGTCGGCCACTGGCGGATAGAATCGCCGACGCGATCCGCTCGACCATCAGGCGATGATCTTCTGCAATGAGTCGCAACGCCTGCTCCGCTTTCGAGTCGCTGGTGGTTGTCCATGGTCGAGCGCTGCAAAGGTATTGGGGCAGGGAACGACTATGAACCGCCAGCAGCCGATTCAGGACGTCAATCGTGTCTTGCCGGGCCATATCGCCGTCAGTTCTTCAGAAGAGTTGTGCCGCGGCTGCCAGGGACCATTCGTTCAGGCCGTTCGTATACAGCAGCAACGTCAGAATTGGGATTGTCAGTAATGCGAGGAAGGTTCCGGCGAGCAGGGAAATGGGGGCTCCCGAAGCCGCGGGAACCGCGGAATCCAGTTCCGGATCGATTGTCATCACCTTCACGACGCGCAGGTAATAAAACAGGCTGATGGCCGTGTTCAACCCACCGGCGATCAGCAGCACGAGCAGAAACCCGTTTCCCGTGTTCTGCCACGATTGGGCCAAGGCGGCGAAAATGGCAAACTTGCCTAGAAAACCCGCCAACGGCGGCAATCCGATCAGACTGAACAGAATGATGGTGAACATGACGACGACCACGGGAGACTGGCGGATGAGTCCCGAATAGTCCTTGATTTCTTCACTGCCCAGTGAGTTGCGATAGAAAGCGATGATCGCAAAGGCTCCCAGATTCATCAGCAGGTAGATCGCGATGTAGAGAGTTAGTGCACCCACGGCTGACCGAGCCGCGGCGGGGTTTTGGTGCGCCACGGCGATCGCGGCGGGCAAGGCAAGCATCATGTAGCCGGCATGGGCAATGGTCGAGTAGGCCATCAGCCGCTTGATGTTCGTCTGACCAAAGGCGGCCAAGTTCCCAAAGGTGCAGGTCACGAGGGCCATGACGCCGATCAGCATGCAGAAATAGTTCCGCACTGGCAACAACGGATCGGACTGGCTGGCCGCCGCCTGTTCTTCGGTCTGCGGCGCGGTGGCCTCGGAGGTCAGCAGCGTCTGGTCGGATAAACCGGCCGTGGACAGGGCGACTTGTCCCGAATTCGGACTCCCACTTCCCGGGGCATCGGGCAGCGGCACACAGAATCCAATCGCCACGCGAACCAGCAGCGCCAACGCGGCCGCCTTCGAGGCAACGGACAAGAACGCGTCGACTTCCGCCGTTGCACCTTCGAACACATCCGGGCACCAGAAATGGAAAGGGACGGCGGAAAGCTTGAAAGCGAGCCCAACCATGATCATCACGCCGCCCAGCGCCAGAACGACCTTCTGTTCCGCGGGTAACTCGGGCAACGTCAACAGCAGCTGATGGGCAATGGTGGGTAGATGTGCCGTGTTCAAGATGCCGGCGACCAGGCTGATCCCGTACAGCATTACTCCCGCGGTTCCCGCTCCATAGACGGCGTATTTCAGGGCGGCTTCGCTGCTGCGACGGCGGTATTTCAGCTGCCCAGCCAAGGCGTAGGAAGGAACGCTGGCCATTTCGACGGCAAGGAACACCATCAGCAGGTGATTCGCGGACGCCATCAGGCACATGCCCAACGTCGCGCCCAGAACCAGGCAGTAGAACTCAACGGCATCCTCGCGTTCCGGCATTTGGGTCAGTCGCGTGAAGACTGCAAAGAGAATCACGAAGACCAGCAAGAAACTGCGCAAGAACACCGTGAAAGGATCATAGACCAGCATCCCGGTGAACAACTCTTGACGCTCGATGGCACCGAGATTCGTCCAAGGTGCTGCGTGATAGAGCGCCAGGAGCGCCCCAAGCAAGGGCAAGAGGAAACCCGGGAGGCGCTGTCCGCCAGGCAACAGGCGCACGATCAGCATCGCCATGATCGTCACGCACAGAATCAGCTCGGGCGCAAACGCCGGCCAGAGCGATGCAAGCGTGTCCTGAATGAACTGGGTGCCGATTTCGTGTAACTGCACGGTCGCTGCTTCTTACTAGGGGGTTGGATTCTGTATCGCCTTCATCGCCGGAATCGCGGCGGCGTCGGCGGTGGAGAGGCCATCGATCAGCAATTCGCTCGCGGCAAGACTCTGCTGGATCTGGGGTTCCTTGACATCCCGAGTCCATTCCGTCAGCGTCGCCACCTGCTGATCAATCGTGGCGTCCATGTAACGCAGCACGGATTTCGGGTAGACACCGAACCAGACCGCAAAGATCGCGAGCGTCACGGCGACGACAATCTCCCGCACCGTCATCGGCGTCAAGGCTTCGCCGTGCGGACCCTTGTATTCCGGACCCAGATACACGCGCTGGATCGCCCACAGGATGTACCCGGCCGTCAGAATCACGACGCTTGCGGAGACGACGGCCAGAACATGGCTGAAATTCCAGACGGAAAGCACGACAAAGACTTCGCCGATGAAACCGCACAGTCCGGGCAGTCCCAGCGCGGCAAAGAAAATGATGATCGACAGACCGGTATAGACCGGCATGCGATGGTAGAGTCCACCAAAACGATCCAACTGCCGATGATGAACGCGATCGTAAACCACGCCGACCAGAAAGAACATGCCGGCCGAGCTGATTCCGTGCCCGATCATCTGGAACATCGCTCCCTTGATGCCCATGTTCCAGGACTGGGAGTCGAAGCCTGTGGCGGCCGTGGCCGACCAGACTCCGAGACCGAGTACGACGTAGCCCATGTGGCTGACGGAACTATAGGCCACCAGACGCTTGAAATCCTTCTGCGCCAACGCGGCAAATGCTCCATAGACCATGCTGACTACACCGAGCAGGCAGACGAACCACATGAAGTCGAATCCCGCATGCGGACAGATCGGATAGCAGATCCGGATGATTCCGTAACCGCCCATCTTCAGCAGGACTCCCGCCAGGATCATCGAGATCGGGGTTGGTGCCTCCACGTGCGCGTCGGGCAACCAGGTGTGCACCGGCACCGACGGGACTTTAATCACAAACCCAATCAGTAGCAGCAGAAACGCCCAATGCTGGACGGTCCATCCTTCCAGCCAGATGTCACCGCGCGAGAACAAATCCGTCTGCTGGCCCATGGCCGCCAAGGCCAGAAGGTTAAACGTATGGATCTTCGGCGTTTCATTGACTCCAGAAGCCAACGCCGTGTTGACCTTCTCCATCACGGCGGGTCGTACATGCAGCGACTCGAGAGAAACGCCTTGCCGGGCCAGTTCGGTCAAGTCACTGTTGAAGTACAGCATCAAGATGGCGACCAGCATCAGCACGCTGCCGACCAGCGTATAGAGGAAGAACTTGATCGCGGCATATTCTTTGCGGGGTCCGCCCCACACACCGATCAAGAAGTACATCGGCAGCAGCATCACTTCCCAGAAGACGTAGAACAGGAAGAAGTCGAGCGCCAAGAAGACTCCCAACATTCCCGTTTCGAGAATCAGGAAGAGGATGCAGTAGGCCTTCACGTGCTTGGTGATCGTCCAGCTGGCGGCCATCGCCAACAGACAAACGAACGCGGTGAGCGCGACCAACGGCAGACTGATTCCATCGGTCCCCATGAAATAATCGATGTCAAAGGAGGGGATCCAGCTGTAGTTGAATGTCTGCTGCATCTCCGCCTGGGTCACGTCGAACGGCGCGACCATCAACCACAGGCAGAGGACCAACGTGATCGCCGTGGTGACGAGTGTCACAATCCGGATCAACTCATCGCTGCCACGAGGAAAAAGGGCCAGCAACAAGGCTACCAGGGTCGGCAAGAAGACGACAATACTCAGTGCAAAAACGGCATCCATCAGTCTCAATTCCGCTTCAGGAATCTATTGGTTATTGGTTGGGGAGTGGTCGTTCGGTCTCTCACGCTTTCTATTGGGCAAACGCATACCGCCAGAAACTGGCCAACGCGAAGACCACCATCGTGCCGATGGCGATGAACATCACGTATTGTCGCAGTTGACCGGTCTCGGCCCGCCGCAGTTTCAGCCCCAGGCTGTAGGTCCAGCCGGCGAACCAGTTCACGAAACCGTCGACCAGCGTCCGGTCGGCGAACCAATCCCAGAATGTCGAAAACGCTCGCGTCCAGCGAGCCAAGCCATCAATCAAGCCATCAATCAGGCGGCGATCAATTTGCGCAATCCAATTCGAAACGACGTGCGTCGGACGGACAAACACGAAGTCATACAATTCGTCGAACCACCATTTGTTGAGCAGGAAGCGATAGATCGGAGCGAATGCCTGTCGTGCCTGGGCGGGATCGAGCTTTCGCGTTCCATAGAACATCGTCGACAACAGGAAACCTGCGAGCGCCGTTCCGAACGCAATCCACGTCGCCGGAACCTTGATTGCGGGCACGTGACTTTCGTGCTCACTCGGCCACACCATGGACATCAGGCTGGCCGTCTGGGCGGGCAGTGTTCCGGCGGGACGCGCCTGTTCCAACAAGCTGGCCAAAGTCACATTGCGCAAAGGCAGCCAGGCGATGGCGATTCCCAGCACAACGACGCTCAATCCCAGCGCGATCAGGGTCGGGCTCAGCGCCGGGGAATGATGGTGATCGTGGTCCTGATGGGCGTGTGTCGCCGACGCTTCGTGAGTCGATCCGCCCCGCCACCAGAGGACCGCGAAGATCCCGATCGCAACCAGCGCACCCAGTATGCCTTCGACAGGACCCCAGGCCACACCAATCGCCATGATCGCCAGCAGAATCAGGGGGCGGTACATCACCGGGGGCGACTCGTGTGCGTGCTCGTATCGATGCGGGTCGCGCGGCTCGCCGGCAAAGGTCAGATACCACAGCCGGAACATGTAGAAAGCCGTGATCGCCGCGCCGCCGGCGGCAGCCAGGAAGAACAGCGTGCCCCATCCCGGGTTCGTGTTGCGGAACAGTAACGCCTGTTCCAGAATCGCGTCTTTCGAATAGTAACCGCTCAATCCGAGCGAAATGCTGTGGCCACCCAGGCTGAATGCGAAGGGAAGTCCGGCACCGGCGATGGCCAGACAACCGACGAGCATCGTGGATGCGGTCCAAGGCATCTTCTTGCGCAGGCCGCCCATTTCCGGCATCTCATTCGTATGCACGGCATGGATCACGGAACCGCTGCACATGAACAACAGGCTCTTGAAGAAGGCGTGCGTGATCAGGTGCATCGCTCCGGCCAGCCATCCGCCGACCCCCAGGGCCAGCATCATGTATCCCAATTGGCTGACCGTGGAGTACGCCAACACGCGTTTGATGTCCGTGGCCGTAATGGCAATCGTGGCGGCCATAAACAGCGTGATGGTCCCGACGATCGCAATGACCAGCAAAACTTCGGGCGTAAAGACCGGATAGAACCGAGCCACCAGAAAGACACCGGCCGCGACCATCGTCGCGCTATGGACGAGAGCCGAGACGGGAGTGGGACCCTCCATGGCATCCGGCAACCAGACATGCAGCGGGAATTGGGCACTCTTTCCGATACAACCACAGAAAATGCCTACACCCGCAACGATCAGCAGCCATCGTCCGTAGCCACCGGGCTGGCCCGAGGCCTCGGGATCGCGCCACTCGGCGATTCGCGGCTCAATCGCCGCATCAATCTGCTCCCGAGTCGCCCCGGGACCCAACTGACGCACAATCGTCGCGACCTCCTCCCGCGCCGACGCACGCACCATTCCGTCGGGAACGGTCAACTCGTGGTGGTTCTTCGCGGGGCGAACTTGGGCAAACACACCGTGGTCGCCTCCAAAGGCGAAGGTGCCCAGACTTCCCCAGATCGCCATCAAGCCGATGATCATGCCGAAATCGCCTATCCGGTTCACGATGAACGCTTTGTTGGCGGCGGTCGATGCACTATGACGTTCGATATAGAACCCGATCAGGAAGTACGAACAGATGCCTACCAGTTCCCAGAACACGAAGGTCATCGCGATGTTGCCGGACAGCACGAGCCCCAACATGCTGAAGCAGAAGAGCGACAAGTATTGGAAAAAGCGGTAGAAGCGACCGGGGCGATGTAGGTGCGATCCGTCATGCAGGATCACCTCATGATCGACGTAGTCCGGTTCCGCCAACTCGTCGTGCATGTAGCCGATCGCGTAGAAGTGGATGCAGGTGGCGATCAGCGTCACCATGCAGAACATGCACACGGTCAACGCATCAATGTACACACTGATGGAAATCTGGCCCCGGCCGAACGTGCCCAGCGGATAGACCTCGTAGTAATAAGACGGAGGGACTTCCGATTCTGCGGCGTGGAGATCGTCACCGGCTGCCGCATGATCTGAATGTTCCTCATCCTCCGCGTCGTGTTCGGTCGTCTCGTGACCGACTGCCGATTCCCCGTGAGTATCAACCGTCGCTTCTGCGTGCGACGCATGGGCGTCATGATGCGCGTCGTGGGGTGGATGTTGATTCAGCCAGACGAGGAGTGCGATCGCAGACAGCACGGTGGAAAGCAGGATCGCGCCCGTGGCGCAGCGCCCCGCGAGCCAGCCCTTCTTGCCCATGATCGGGCCGAACAGCAGGATCAGCACGAAGGAGAGCAGCGGGATCAACACCGCAACTCCCAGCAACCACGATAGTAGTACGCCGATTTCCATCAGCCTTTTAACTCATCCGCTTGATCCACGTCGATCGTGGCGAAGTTGTTGTAAAAATTCAGCGCAATGGCCAGAGCGACAGCGGCCTCGGCCGCGGCCAGCACAATCACAAACAGCGCGATCAATTGACCGTCCAATCCCAGACTTTGCGGTCGCAGGTAAGGACTGCCAAAGGCCACGAAATTGATGTTTGCTCCATTGAGCACCAATTCGATCCCCATCAGCACGCCAAGCGCGTTCCGTTTGGTCGCCATGCAGACGACACCCGTGACGAAGAGGACCGCGCCCACGATCAGAAAATGCGCCACGCCAACCGGTTCCGTCAGCAAGCTCATGATGCCTCCTCCGCTCGTCGCGCCGCAGCACGTTGACCCACTCGACGCTGCGTCCGCGCCAGATAGGCGGCCGCGAT
Source organism: uncultured Pirellulaceae bacterium (assembly GCA_964522605.1). Lineage (GTDB taxonomy): Bacteria > Planctomycetota > Planctomycetia > Pirellulales > Pirellulaceae > CAVZLD01. The sequence goes on along the minus strand of CAZFWV010000110.1, from coordinate 3,872 downwards.
CAGCACAACCAGCAGATGGACCGAGATGATCTCGAACGGCAGCAGGTAGCCCGACATTCCCTGACGCAACACATCATCCTGCTGATTCGCCTGATCAACACGCACGCCAATCAGCCCCCAACCCAAAGCGGTTGCGTCGTCGTCCACTTGAGCGACGACGCCCGGTTCCGCTTCCGCACGACGCCACTCGGGCACGCTCAAGGCCGCGGCCATCAGCAGTGCGACGAGCGCTCCGCCAACGATCGATGCCAGAACCCAGTCGCTGCCCTGGGTTTTCATCGAGACAAAGCTCGAGGTTGCCGTCAACATCACGCCAAAAACCAGCAAGACCAGCGTCCCGCCGACATAGATCATGATCTGCATCGCCCCGACGAAGGTCGCACCGGCCAGAATGAAGATCGCTGCCGTAGCCGCCAAGGAAATGATCAGGTAGAAAGCCATGCGGACGATGTTGCTGGAGAACAGGACCCCCAAGGCAAAAGCGCACGCCAGTCCGCCGGAGAGCAGGAAGAGGAACGAATGCCAGTTGATGGCTGCCAGCATCACCTTGCACCTCCCCGGCTGGACTGTCCTGCCTGGTCGATCCGGGCCGCCTCGGACGGAACGTTGCCCGCGACGGCAATTCCGGCAGAGCCGAGCGGCGACAGGTCGGGATCCGGCGAATCGTCACTCGCTGCCGTCGTTTCTGCGGTGGCGAGGGTCGGCGGCGCTACCGCCCAACTTTCGCGCACCTCCAGACGGGGAATCGTATTCGGTGTGGGCAGGCCAAACGTCCGCCAAGTCAGTGCACCGACGAAACAAACCGCGGCGATCGGCACGCAATACTTCCAGCACATCGTAATCACCTGGTCGATCCGCAGCCGCGGCAGCGTCCAGCGGACCCACATCATGACAGTCACCCCGAGCACCGTCTTGCCGATAAAGTTCGCGCAGCCGGCCAAGTTGGCCAAGTAACCGGTCAGGCGCCATTCCGTTTCGCCCGGCTGATACGACCAGGCGGAAAACAGTGGGATGGGACCGTTCCAGCCGCCAAAGAACAAGATCGCTGCCAAGCCGCTCACGACAAACATCGAGCCGTACTCGGCCATGAAGAAGATGCTCCAGCGCAGCCCGGAATACTCCGTTAAAAAGCCCGCGACGAGTTCACTTTCGGCTTCTGCTAAATCAAACGGGGCGCGGTTGACGCTGGCCATCGCACAGGTGAAATAAACCCAGAAAATGAAAAACGTGAACGGGTCGTTGAAGATCAGCCAGTTGTTCGGCCATCCTGCCTGCATGTTGCCAATCGTGATCAGGTTCATCGTCCCGCAGAGCATCACCGGCACGATGACACAAAGGCCGAGTGGGACTTCGTAACTGACCACCTGAGCCGCTTCGCGCATGCCGCCGAACAGGGACCACTTCGAGCCGGAGCCCCAGCCGGCGAGGATCACGCCAAACACCTCCAGGCCGAGCACCGCCAAGATGAAGAACGCGGCGACATTGATTTCCTGCCCGACCCATCCGGTGGCGAAAGGCAAGGCGAAGAAGGCGGAGAAACTCGCCGCAAAGCTCAAGTAGGGAGCCAGTTTGAACAGCAGAGGATCGGCCGATCCGGGCGTGATGTCCTCTTTGGTGATCAGCTTCAAGCCATCAGCCAGGGTCTGTAACCAGCCGAATTTTCCGCCGACCCGTGTCGGGCCGAGCCGGTCCTGAATGCGGCCCGAGATCTTGCGTTCCATCCAGATGAACAGCAACGCGCCGACCGCAACGACGGTGATCAACAGCGTGATATGGATCAGGGCGGCGACGAGGAAACCCAGCCAATGGTCGGGCGGCAACTGGATGTTGAACCAGCCGAGGATCCCGTTGAGCAATCCCGTATTTAGATATTCAGCCACCGCTCGTTCGTCCCCTGGCTGCCCGGCAAATGCGAAATTTTGCACAATGCCCGGGCGGCACACAAGCCCCCGCTCCGCGGGAAACCGCGGTTATCGATCGATCTCCCCCATCACGATGTCGAAGGAACCGACAATCGCGGGAATATCGGCCAGCAGCACTCCACGGCAAAGTTCGTGAATCACCGATAAGTTGCAGAAACAACTGCTCCGCGCTCGCGCACGCCAAGGGATTGGCGTTCCATGACTGACAATCATGAAACCCATTTGCCCCCGGGGCGCCTCGGTCTCCAAGTAGGCCTCGCCGGGAGGCAGTTTCGTCGAAAGTTTGATCGGTTCGCCCCAACTATCCGTCGCCGTCGAATATCGCTGCATCGCCTGCCGGACGATGTCGATCGACTGCACGACCTCCAGCATTCGGACATAGAACCGGTGCCAGTTGTCACCCAGAACCGCGTCAGCGGGCACGGGGGGATAATCGTGGTCTTGCGGATAATGGCCATCTCGTTGGCAGATCACCTCGAAAGCGTATCCATCGTACATCGACGTGTACCGCGGTTCACCGTCACGACGCAGGTCATAGTCCACTCCGCTACCGCGTAACACGGGACCGGTACAACCGTAATCAATGGCCATCGCGGCGGGTAACACGCCAATTCCGCAGGTCCGCTTGATGAAGATTGCGTTCGTGGTGAGCAACGCGTGATAATCCTGAATGATCGGTTCCAGCTCACTCAAGAAGGCTTCGCACTTCTGCAGCCAACCGCGTGGCAGATCGGCCGTGCATCCGCCGGGCGTGATGTAGCTGTAGGTCAATCGCGCGCCGCACGCTTCTTCGAAGAGGTCGAGGATTTTCTCCCGTTCGCGGAAGGCGTAGAGGAAGGGGCTGAACGAGCCCAGATCGAGCCCGTAGGTTCCCATGCCGACGAGATGACTGGCAATCCGGCCCAGTTCGGCGATGATCACCCGCAAGTGCCGCGCTTTCTCAGGTAGCGGATAATCCAGCAGTTTCTCGACGCACAACGACCAGCCAAGATTCATATTCATCCCGGCAAGATAGTCCATTCGATCGGTGTACGGGATCCATTGGCGTGGCGTGAGGTTCTCACCGATCTTCTCGGCGCACCGATGCAAATAGCCTATGTGCGGCGTGACTTCCGATACGATTTCGCCGTCGGTGCGCAGGACCAATCGCAACACTCCGTGCGTGCTGGGATGCTGCGGTCCCATGTTGACCAGCATCTCGTCCGTCCGGACATCGAATTCCACGATTTTGCGTGCTTCGAGATTGGTTGCCATGCGTCTGATTCACCCATTTCCGGTCGGCTAACGTCCACGGATTCCGTGATATTCCAGCGGCATTTCGTAGTCTTTTCGCAAGGGGTGTCCGACCCAGTCCTCCGGGCAAAGAATGCGGCGCAGATTGGGATGTCCCGTGAACTGGACGCCCATCAGGTCGAACACTTCTCGCTCGTGCCAGTCCGCGGCCGACCAGACTCCGCTAACCGTCGGTACTTCTGGCAATTCGCCCGGCCGGTCCTCTTTCCAGCGCGGCAATCGAACTTTGAGCACCAACGTCTGTTTCTTCGAGATGCTCGACAGGTGATAAATAACTTGCAGGTGTGGTTCCCAGTCGGTCTTGGCTGCCTTCTTCGGATCGGGCTCGAAGTAGTCGACCGCCGTTACGCAGTTGAGCATTTCCATCGACCATTCGGGATCGTCGCGGAGGAAACGACACACATCCACGAGCCCCTCGGGGGAAACCTCAATCCATGGGTCGATCGCTTCCAAGTTGCTGCCCGTGATCTGATCACCGAATCGCTGCTTCAGACTGCTCAGTAACTTGTCACCAGACATTGATTCCAATCTCGTTTTCTTGCAGGCTGGAGGCTGCAGACTGCAGGCTATAGTTACAGACTACAGCCTACAAACTACAGGCAACAGGCAACAGGCAACAGGCAACAGGCAACAGGCAACAGGCAACAGGCAACAGGC
>CAZFWV010000109.1:4604-18967 GCA_964522605.1 uncultured Pirellulaceae bacterium | reverse complement strand
CGCTCGCGCTTGGTTTGGTTGCCACTTGCGCGGCGGCACCTAAGAAAGCCACTGGTCTCTCATCACAAAGCGTTACGCTTCAGGGACTTGCGGCACCACGCGTGTGACGATTCGTTTAACCCGTAGCCGCCAGGCGAGGTCTTCCCGTGGCTACGCTTCCATTTCGACTTAAGCAAGTGAAATGCGCGCTACCGCACGCGGGGCGTTGCCCACGCGGTTAAACGAACCTCGCCTGGCGGCTGCGGGTTAAACGAATGTTTACCCACGCGCCCTTTTTTGAAAAATCTCCCGGAACGAGAAACGTCGTTTTCGCATTGCTCCTTGCGTGGGATTGTGTCGGCCCGGTCTGGCGGCCCTCGCAGGAAGCCGTTAACAGAAATTGGCCCGAGTAACGACGTCCGGGAGAACAGCATTCATGTCGACGCCCCGAAAGCGCCACTCCAAGCGCAAAACAAACTCCACCCTCAGGTTTGAACAACTTGAAAACCGACGAGTATTGACCACACTTATCGTCAACAGTCTTGACGATGACAGCTTGGCAGGCGTCGATCCAGGAGAAGTAACGCTTCGATCTGCAATCCAGCAAGCCAACCAAGCTGGTGGTGAATACGATGTTCTATTGCCGAGCGGAACGTTTGGTCTGACTCAAATCGGTGTCGATGAAGAACAAGCTGCAATCGGTGATCTGGATATCGCTGACGGCGTCGTCATTCGCATTGCTGGTGAAGGAATAGGCAACACCGTCATTGACGCGAGCCTGCTCGGCGATCGAATTTTCGATGTTCAATCCGGCGGGACTCTGCGTCTCACGGCTGTCTCGCTGACCGGTGGAACCGCTGCGAATTCGACTTTCAAGGGCGGAGGTGCCGTATTAGTCCGAGGTGGCGTGGCGCAGATTATTGACTCATTGATCGAGAACAGTAGTGCAACCAATGGCGGTGCGATTTACAACGCCAGCACCAATAACAGTGGGGCTGTCGTACAGATGCAAGGGGGGGAACTGCGGAGCAACACCGCCCTGTCGAATGGCGGAGCCGTCTATAACGAGGGTGATTCTGGAGGGGAGGCTCGTATCGCACTGCAGAATGTCAGGGTCACTGGCAATTCAGCCGTCAGCGGCGGCGCGATCAGCAACCGCTCCATAGCCCCAATTAGTCTTGCGAACGTGGAGTTGATTCAAGTCGATTTTGAATCCAACACCAGTTCATTCTTTGGCGGCGCTATTGAAAGCCGAGGGAATCTGACTCCGGCAGGCGATCCAACCTCGGTGGTTACGGGCGTACGTTCAAGCTTCCTAGGCAACACTGCGAACTCGGGAGGCGCTTTGGCGATCACCGGGAACGGGGCGAATTTGACTCTCGTAGACTCACAGATCGATAGCAATTCAGCTTCGTCAGGAGGAGCGATCTACTCGACGAACTCGCAACTCACCCTCAATGGCACAACGGTGACTGGCAATTCAGCAAGCTCAAACGCTGGTGCCATCTTTGTTTCACAGGCTGATGTGACGCTGGATCAGTCGACAGTCAGCCAGAATCTGGCGGGTGGTTCAGGAGGAGCGATCTACAGCCTGACGTCTACGATCACCATCGTAGGCACGGAAGTGACTCACAACTCGGCCGCAAGTTTCGCTGGCGCTGTTCATGCCGACAATCAAACCGATGTGCAGATCCACGAAGGTAGCCTGCTTTCCAACAACTCCGGACAATATGGCGGTGCGCTGTACGTTAGCAGCAATTCTCTCGCCTTCATCACCGCGTCCGACCTGTCCCTTAACACCGCCTCAACGAGTGGCGGCGCAGTCCACGCCGACGGTCAATTGAGTCTCGATGGTGTGGGTCTATACAACAATTCGACGACAGCCAGTTTCTTCGGAGGTGGTGCCGTTTATGCGGGGACAGCCAGTGAATTGAGTATCGTCGATACCACGTTCGCGCAGAATACAACGACCGGTTCTGGAGGTGGCTTAAACAGTTCAGGAAACCTATCGATCGTTGGCTCGACCTTCATGGCCAATCATGCGAACCGGGCTGGGGGAGGTGGCCACATTGCGGTTTCGAGTGGCCAACGTGAAATTACCAATAGTACCTTCTCGGGCAACACGTCGAATGACGCAGGCGGTGGGCTATACGTTGTCAATGGTGGAGTCGTGGATCCGCTATTGCTCACGAACGTCACCGTGACCGCGAATCACGCCACTTTTGGTGGTGGACTCAGCAGCTCTGCAACCGCCGCCACGCAACTGGCAAATACGTTGGTAGCAGGTAACACCGCAACCTACGATTCGGGGCGCGATATCCGTGGCGGCATGACGTCGCTGGGGCATAATCTGATCGGATACAGTACCTTCTTCCCAGCTGTGGCGGGAGATATTGTCGGTGACGTTGCGGCAATCGATCCATTGCTAGGCAGCCTGCAGGACAATGGCGGTTCAACCTGGACCCACGCGCTCTTGGAAGGCAGCCCAGCGATCGATGCGGCAGACAACCTCCTGGCTCCGGCAATCGACCAACGCGGGTTATCGCGGCCAGCCGTCGGCGATGGCCTGGCACCTGTTGCCGATATTGGCGCGTTTGAGTTTGAGCCGATCCTACTCAACACGCCTCCCGTAGCAAATGCTGGGGGGCCCTACCAGATTGTTGAAGGTGACAGCGTCTTTCTGGATGGCTCGCAGTCTACTGATGCGGAGCAGCCCACCGAAGAGCTCTTGTTCGAATGGGATTTCGACTTTGATGGGACGTTTCAGACTAATTTAAGCGGCATCAGCCATTTGCTGGACTTTCCTGACAATATTCCCGATACGCAAATCGCTCTGCGAGTTACGGACGCGGAAGGTGAAAGCTCGATCAGCGTGACGACCTTGCGAGTGGAGAACGAGCAGCCGGGCCTGGAAATCTCTGGAGACACGAACGCGTTGCGAGGTGCTCCGGTGGAACTCACTTTATTCGCATACGATTCTGGCCCAATCGACGCCCAGTCAGAATTCACCTACACAATCGACTGGGGCGATGGTGCAATTGACGTAGTGAACGCCGGCGAAGTCATCATCGTCGACCATGTCTACGACGTTGCGGGAAATTTCACCGTAACCGCATCGGTGGCGGATAAGGATGGAGACAGCTCCGCAGAGGAAGTCCAATCGATCGAGGTGGTCGGCGCAAAACTTGACACCAAGAAGGACACCAAGCGGCTGTTGGTGGGCGGTACTCCTGACAACGACAAGATTGCCGTGACGAAGGGAAGCGTGATTGTCCGCTTCCTGGATGTTGCGGGAGGCATTCTGGAGGAATACTATTTCCCCGACTACGACGGGCCGATCGAGGTGGCTGGGTACGACGGAAACGACGAGATCATCGCCGCTGCCGATTTGCCGAACAGCTTTGTGGCGTATGGCGGAGCTGGTAACGACGTCATTCAAGCCGGCGGAGGCTCCAGTTTGTTGTTTGGGGAACAAGGGAACGACACGCTCATCGGTGGTAGCTCCGACAACACTCTGGACGGAGGAGACGGCAATGATGTGCTCGAGGATCGCGGCGGCAACAACCTGTTGATCGGGGGCTCCGGTAGCAATCAGTTGATTCTGGGAGGCGGGCAGAATGAGTTCGCCGCAGACTCTGACAACGCGACGCCTGAAGCCGACCCACCGCAATTGTTGATGCCGGCTAGCGTTGCTGGGCCCGAGGGAGCTACGCTTGATCTGGCTGGTTTTGCTGCCTTATCCGACAACAGTGGTTCCGAAGTCTTGACCATTTCCTTAGTCGGATTGCCATCGTTTGTGGTTCCGAATGCGGGAAGCCTGAATGCCGTCACGGGTGCCTGGGAGCTAACGGCCAGCCAGCTGAGTCAGTTGACGTTGACCGGACTGGACAATGGAGCTTTTACACTCACCGTCATCGCGAAGGCCTCCGTTCCGGGAACACAATCGGAGAATACGGTAAGCGTCCCAGTCGCGGTCTCGATCCAGAATCGTGCTCCCGACCCAGTCGCTATCGACCCGACCATCCAGGAGTATGTAATTCCGGTTGACGCTTCGGTCAGCTTCCTTGGTTCTTTTGCGGACGCTGGCGTGCAGGATACCCACACAGCCAGCTGGACTTTCACGCATTTGGACGAACAGGGAGTCCTGATAAGTGAAGAGCGGTCGGCAAATGCTACATCCGATCGACGTGTCGACGACAGCTTCGCATTTGAGAATGCAGGTGTGTATCACGTAACACTAACCGTCACTGACGATGATGGAGGCTCAACCACGTCATCGCCGTCGATGTTTGTGGTTTATGACCCATCGGCGGGCTTCGTGACGGGCGGTGGCTGGATTGACTCACCTCTCGGAGCAGACCGTCTGAATCCCGAGATGACCGGTCGCGCCAGCTTTGGCTTTGTATCCAAGTACAAAAAAGGAGCCACCGCGCCTTCCGGTCAAACCACGTTCCGCTTCAAAGCAGGGGATCTTGAGTTCAGAAGTGATCGCTACGAGTGGCTGGTCGTCGCCGGAGCGCGAGCGCAATACAAAGGCGTCGGCACCATCAACGAGGTCGGCAACTATGGCTTCCTACTGACGGCCATCGATGGACAAGTCAGCGGTGGAGGCGACGTGGATAAGTTCCGCATCAAAATCTGGGACATCGACAACAACGACGAACTTCGCTACGACAGTCAGGATCCGATGTTTGCCGACGACTCGGCCAAGCCGACTGGCATGCTGGGAGGCGGCCAAATCTTAATCCACACGGGCGGCAAGAAGCAGACCTTGACCGCTTATGGTACAGCGCCCGTGGCCCGCCACGCCGCTCGATTGACGGATCAGGATCTGCAGGCCGTTGTCGAAGACGGCATTGCGCATTGGGCGGATCAAGGCGTCTCGGCAGGCGCGCTGGACGCGTTGTCGCACGTCGAGTTTGTCCTCGCGGACTTGCGTGGTCGCACGTTGGGGGTGACTTCGGAATCGACCAACGTGATCTGGATTGATGTTGATGCGGCTGGACAGGGGTGGAGCGTTGAGACGCGGCCATCAGCGCTGTTCTCAAGCCGTGTCGATTTGCTGTCCACCATTACCCATGAGTTAGGCCATGTACTTGGACTCGATCACGAGCACATGGATGCCCACTTGGAGCCCGGGGAGCGTCATCTACCACACCTGCTCGCGTCCCGCCAGTTTCCCGATTTCTCCGTGTTGGCCAGCGTAGACCCTGTCAGGCTCTTCGGTGAAGATTCGATGACACGGTTGCGAAAGAGCGGGGAGGCACAACCGGCAATTGCGCTGTACCGGGATGAGAGCAGTCAGGTCGCTGGACCATCGTCTCTTTTCGAGGCATCGTTTGATTTTCTGCAGTGGCAGCGAACCGAGAAGCGAACGCATGAATTGGCGGTCGACGAGGCGCTGGACGCGTGGATGCTTTCGTGGCGTGAGGCCCCACTGGCAAGCGAGTCAGCTTGGAAAGCATTGTGAGTGGCGAGAGCGAAAACATGTCAGACGCTCCCTCCGATGCTGGCAAGGGCCTGGGGATCCCTCGGTCGACAGCGTACGAAAACTGGGAACTTGCCCGATTCTGGTTCGCCGTATATCTTGACTCCCGATGAACCAAGAGCCCTCGGAACGGTCTGTGAGAGCGATCTTCGCGGCGGCAATGCGCTATGCGGACGCTCGGGATCAAGCCGTCTATCTGGACGACGTGTGCGGCGATGATTGGCAATTGCGCGCAACCGTAGAGCGTCTGCTCGCAGCACGAAACCAAATCGATGCAAACCCGCTGGACCGCGTGCTGGAGGCAATGCGACCGGAAGAGATGCGGGGAGCGGTGTTGGATTCCGGCGAACGCATCGATGGCGCCTCGTATCCAAACATCGCGGGCTACAAGATTCTCGATCTGCTCGGTGAAGGCGGCATGGGCGTCGTCTATCTCGCGGAGCAAGAACAACCAGTTCGCCGCAAAGTCGCGCTCAAGGTGATCAAACCCGGTATGGATACGCGGCAGGTCGTCGCTCGTTTTCAGGCCGAGCGGCAGGCACTGGCGATGATGGAGCATCCGAACATCGCCAAGGTGTTCGATGCGGGCAGCACGCACGATGACCGACCGTACTTTGTGATGGAGTTGGTTCGGGGCCAGACCATCACGGATTTCTGCAATCACCACCGATTCAATGCGCGACAGCGACTCGAACTACTGGCTAAGGTCTGCTGGGCCGTGCAACACACTCATCAGAACGGCATCATCCATCGTGATCTGAAGCCTTCCAACGTGATGGTCGAAATGCACAACACCGAGCCGGTGCCAAAAATCATCGACTTCGGAGTGGCCAAAGCCACACAGCAGCCGCTGACCGATCAGACCTTGTTCACGCGATTCGTCCAGATGATCGGAACGCCACTGTACATGAGTCCAGAACAGGCGGACTTGAATGCGATGGACGTCGATACGCGCAGCGACGTTTACTCCTTGGGTGTCCTGATGTACGAACTGCTGACGGGCCAGACGCCGTTCGCCCCGGAAAGAATCCGGAGAGTCGGATATGACGAGTTGCGGCAGATCATTCGGTTCGAGGAGCCGCTTCGCCCGAGTTTGCGACTGAGCACGCTGACCGTCGACCAACGAAGCACGTTGGAACAGATTCATGGCGTCTCCACTCCTCAGATCGAACGCCGGCTGCGCGGTGAACTGGACTGGATCGTGATGAAGGCCCTCGAGAAGGATCGCACGCAGCGTTATGAAACGGCGGCCGCGCTGGCGCACGATCTCGAGTGTTATCTGAATGGCGATCCGGTCTCGGCCCGTCCACCTTCGGTTGGCTATCAGCTCACGAAATTCGCGCGTCGGCACAAAGGCGTGCTCGCGGCAACCGTTGCGGTGCTTGCCGCGTTACTCCTTGGTACCGCAGCGAGCTTCTGGTATGCCTGGCAGACGAATCGCGCACTGCGGTTGGCCGATCAGCGTCTTGCAGACTCCACCGCGGCCTTGGCGGCCGCCAAGCTTGCCCGCACCGAAGCCGAACGTGCAACGGGCCGCGCTCAGCTGGCACTTTACCAGGCCGATATGAAGCTGGCGTCGGACGCCTACCAGATCGGCGACATTCCCCGTGTTGTTGCGCTGCTGCAGCGTCACGTGCCGCGCGAGGGTGACCACGACCTGCGCGGCTTCGAATGGTCCTACCTGCACCGGCTGGTGGATATCCGTCCCCGTTGGAAACACGATCTCGCCAGTTCTGTGCACTGCGTGAGCCACTCGCCTCAAGGGGATCGGATCGTGGTTGCAGCAGGCGATGGTCGGATCCGGATCTACGCTGCCGCTACCGGTCGCCTGCTTTGTACGTTCGTCTCGTCTTCGACGGCGAATGGTGTCACATGGCACCCAAACGGTGAGCAGATTGCCTGCGCATCGGAGGACGGTTACGTCCGTTTGTGGCACGTTTCCTACCAAGACGACGCTGCGGAACCGAGGGATTCGCCGACCACCGGTGCGCCCGATTCCACGACGGTGATCCTGAATCAACCCGACCTCTTGTGGAAGGCTCACGACGGTCAGGTGAAAGCCGTGCAATTTTCGCCCGATGGTCGGACGATTGCCAGCTGTGGAGACGATCGGCGGATTCGAACCTGGCAAGCGACGACGGGCCAACCACGGAAGGATTTTCTTGGACATGAACGAGAGGTCGAAGCAATCGCGTGGTCTGCAGATGGTTCCACGCTGGCGTCCGCCAGCAGCGACCGCACGATTGGTCTCTGGAACACGGACAGTGGCGAACGACTCCACCGTTGGGGACTCGAGACAGCCGGAGGCAGGATCGTCACAGTTGCGATGTCGGTTGATGGCGTGCTGATCGCTGCCGGAGATATCGAAGGCAATCTGATCGTGATCCAGCGCGCGTCGAGCGAGATTGCAACCGCTCGGCAACTGGATGGCATCGAATGCATCACGTTCCTGGACCACGGACACCAGATCGCCACCGCAGATCGGGGCGGTGCCATTCGCGTCTGGTCCGTCGCAACCCAGCAGCGCGGTCCGGTTCGTCTGGTCGCCCAGGAGGCATCGCACTGGCACGCTCACCGCGGGCGCATATTCACGATCTCGGCTTCGACTCGCGCCGACAACATCGTGTCCGGTAGTCGTGGCGGACAGATCGCAAGCTGGCCGCCACTCTTGCGAGCGGCTTGGCATGCCGACTGTCAGGGCGAGGATTTTGTTGCCGACGATCAAGGCACGCTACTCGTTTGCCAACACGAAATCCATCGGTTCGACCTGGTCCGCCGACGCTGGGTCTCCGCAATCGCTCCCTCAAAGGCCCTCTGGGAAAACCTCGCTGCATCCGCGGATGGCTCTCGCATCGCCGTCTCCGCCGTCGGCACGGTCGCCGTGTATGAGACGGCGAGTAATACCAAGCTCGCAAGTTGGGTGATTAATCAGGACCCCAACGCGATCGCCATCTCACCCGATGGCCAATGGGTCGCAGTATCCTGGTGGGACCAGGACCAGAAGATCGATTTATTCCAAGTGCAGAATGCGGAACAGCGATGGCGACTATCGGCACCGCAAAGCGAATGCGTCCGCTTCTCGCCAAACAGCCGTTACCTGGCCGCGGGAGCGATGGACGACCTTCTGCTTTACGATTTGGCAACGCGCAAGCTGTTGCGGCGATTCACCGGGCACGACTCGACGTTGTCCAGCTTGGCGTTCCACCCCGAGGGACAGACGGTGGCCACCGTCAGCCATGACCGTCGATTGAAAATCTGGGATGTCGAATCCGGCCGGTTGCTCCAATCCGTCGAAGCCCATCGCCAACGCGTGCGAAGTGTTTGCTTTTCACGAGACGGTCGGACGATCGCGACCTGCAGCGATGACGGTCTTGCACGGTTGTGGCACGCCGAGACCACACAACCGCTGCTGAGCATCTCCGTGGGAGCACCGCTGCGAAAAGTGGACTTTGCCGACGATGACGGGCAATTAGTCGTACAACTGCAGGACCGGCGGATTCTTGCCTTTGGCGTCCCGGCGACGCTGAGCCAAGCCGAACCGGCAGGGACTCCCATCTCGAGCGCCGAGCTGCGCGGGCTGGGGTCGCCACCCGCGACGAAAGGCTTTCAGTCGATGGCCATTTCGGCGGATGGTCGAGTGCTGGTGGGCAATTATGCGCATGGCGACGACTGCGTCCCATTTCGCTGGACGCCCATGGAAGGCATGCAACCGCTGCCCGTGCCGAACGAGTATCGGCGAGCCAGCGTGATCTCCGCCGACTCGACGTGTCAGGTGGTGTCTGGTCGTTTTGTCCGACAAGACGGTGCGACGCTGCTGGGGCGCTGGAACGATGTCGAGGACCCACCGGTCATCGAGCCGCTGCCAGTAGATTGGCGACAGATCCTTGTCCTGGGACAATCCGGTTCGCGGGCTGTTGGCTATGGATTCAAAGTCGACAGCCAGCAGCGATGTGCGTTCGTGATGGACGGACGCCGATTCCACGAGTTACCTTCAGTCGGCAGTCGAAAGAACGTATCCGTGACGGCCTTGTCCGAGGACGGTGAGCTGTTGATCGGAACCGCCTGGTCGCGCAACGGACCTGCTTTGTCCCAGGCGACTGTTGACCTGCGTGTCGTCCACTGGCGCGACGGAACGGCGGACCTGCTGCCCGGTTTCGGCGCGGAAGCGTACAACTGGCGAGCGACCGCCTGCTCGGCGGATGGTTCCGTCGTCGTGGGCCATCGTTGGCCTGCGGGCACGACGCCCTCGGATGGCGTAGGATTGGCATTTCGCTGGGAGGCCGGTTTGACCGAGACACTGGGTGAGCTGTTCGGTGGCGGAGTGCAGAGTATCGCCCATGGCGTTTCGGCCGATGGCCGCTGGGTCGTGGGCAGCAGTTGGACGGAATCGGGCGAGACCGCCTTTGTCTGGGAACGCCACAGCGGCATGCGGCGCCTCGAAGAACTGCTCAGACAGCAAGGCGCCGACATCCGCGGATGGCACCTGCACTCGGCCCTCGCCATCTCGGCCGACGGCACGCACATCGCTGGCTACGGCGAGAATCCAGTCGGCGCCTCGGAGATCTTCCTCGCTCGAATCTCGACCGACTAGACTGTGCTGACCCAGCGAATCTTCGGAGGGCTCCAGGAAGTGGGAACGCGTTGATATGAGTCGTGTTATGGTGATTCCGCGCATTGCTTTCCGCGTGAGTTTTGGAGCGCACGCACTGCTGCAAATGCCTGATCCGTAACGGAATCGGGGAGCAACTCATATTCACCATGCCAATCGCTTTCAGGCGATTGCTCGCGTCTGTATCTCGTACAATTGCAGCTTCCCGCGGACAGTGAGCACGCCAAACTGGTTGCGATGACTGGTTTCGATTACGGCGACCGGCCTGTCGATCGTGTCACTGAGTTCGCCATACGGTACGAGATGATCGTCTTGCGTACGAAAAACAAGCAGGCCGTTTTCGGCAGCAACCACAACCCACTGAGACCAGATTGAGCTGATCACCGGCTCGGCCAGATCTCGAGTAAATACACTGCGGTGTGGAGCGACGGCCAGGGGCCCCTCGTTCCAGAGTCCGCTGCGCCGACTGCTTCGGTCGAACAACACACCACCAAGCTCGGTCACTGCGAACATTCGCTCGCGCGCGGTGGGCCAGGAACCGAGACTTTTTACAGTCGCTGGGATGCGAACGGTGGACCTCCGTCCACTCGTCTGGCAGACCTCCACCAGATTACCCGATCCGACATATATCGTTGCACCGCGTACGTGGATCGCGGGCGGAACGTCGTGACGCGACAGGTGCTTGAGTGGGATCGACTCGATCAACGCACCGTTCAAGTAACCGGTGACGACAAATCGATCGAGTCGCTCCTCGACACACCAAGTAATCCCCTTTCGATCGTGGGTCATTGCGACCGTGCGAGCGGGCAGCCACAGCGGGGTCAATACGGTCAGCGGGTACAAACCCGCCGGAGTGATCAGCGATGTTCTCGCGCCCGGTTCGTGACCCACGAGGTGCAGCCAGAGTTCGGTCTCTGGTCCAGAGACAAAGGCAGATACTACGGGCACCGTTGCCGATGGTACGCACCACCCCTTCAACCACTGGACCTCCGTCTGCTCCGTATGCCAACGGCAGCGGCCGATGGACACGCGGTAGCCTTTCGGGTCCGGTAGAAGTCCGAGTGCGCAGAATATGTCGCCATCGGCGAACGCTCCGATCCACGTCGTTCTCCGCGATAACTGGTAGACCTTCAGTAAACGAACACGACGAGAGCTACGAATCGATGGAGAAGCTGGTGGAGCATGAGCTTTGCGCTCTTCATCGGCCAGGAAGCGATCGCAGTCACGCCCGAGTAATCGGTCCTGCGGTACCAACTGCTTGACGGCCTGCAGGACTCGCTTCGCTCCGGGCTCAGAACCGGCATCGGGCAGGGACAGCGTCACGGAAGCCAGCAACTGCGTTAGCTCTGCTGCCTGCTGTCGAACTTCCACCGCAGAGTACAGGTTGGCCACCTGGGATGAAATTTCGGCCACCGTCACTGCGAGCGGTCGATCGCGAAACTCCGCCTGCAGTTGATCGAGTTGTTGTGCTGATCGCTCATGGTTCTGCAACTGGTCGCACAGGCGGAAGAAGTGCCGTAGGCAATCGACCGCCTGCTCGCTGGCGTCAATCCCAATCGATTGACTACCCTGTTGCCAGCCCTGCTGATATAGCGCCAATGCTTCCTGAGGCTCATCTAGTTTGTCGACGAGCAGCTGGGCGGCTCCCACGTAGTCGCCCGTGCTGCGACGCTGATCAATCACCTTGCGATAGGCCTGAGCTGCTTCCTCCGGATGACCTAAACGCTCATGAATGGCCGC
This sequence comes from uncultured Pirellulaceae bacterium, assembly GCA_964522605.1. Classification (GTDB taxonomy): domain Bacteria; phylum Planctomycetota; class Planctomycetia; order Pirellulales; family Pirellulaceae; genus CAVZLD01. Next base: position 7,151 of record CAZFWV010000109.1, on the reverse strand, counting down.
GACATGCAGGTAGTCTTGCAGCGATTCCCAAATCGGGAGGGCCTCGGACCATAGGCCCCCCTTCTCGAGACACAAGGCGGCCGCTTCCCGTTGCCCCATGCGCTGATGTAACGCAGCCGCCTCACGAAAGTACTGGCCTTGCTCCAGCACGCGTGCGGCAGAGGGAAGATCGTTCAACAACGTTGCGAAGATGTAGGCCGCGCGTCGGTGACGACCCAATTGCACTTCGCGCATCGCCAGCCGGTGGTATTCCTGCCGGAGTTGCAGGTATAGTTCGAACGCAACGTAGCCTGCCCCACCCGGTCCCTCTGCGTCCAGGTTGTGCACGTCGAAATGGATATCTCTCGAGGGCAGCTGGCTGCTCGCAGGCGAAGTTGAATGTTTGGAGCTGCCTTCTCCCAATGGCGGAGCATGTTTCAGGCCTTCGTCGGGGTTGGAAGCGAGCATTCGCAGTAAGCGCTCGATCGCGTTCGTCAGATTCGTGCAGCCCCCCAGCGATCGCTTCGCCCCACTAGGCGACTCGTGCGAACTTGATTCCTGCGGCTCTCTGGTTTGCAGGTAACCAGCAACGGATTTCAGAATCTTGCGGAACCAACCTCCTCCAGATGAAGTCGATGGATCGCTGGACTTCGCGCCGGCCGCCTGCGCGTCGGCTTTTGTGCCGGCTTCCTTCGCCGTTGTGTTTCCATTCTTCTCATCGGCGGTATCCGGATTCGCACCGGCTTTCGTCGTCTTCTTGGAGTCGCCCGCTTCACGGCCCGAATCCACATTCCTCTTGTCCGGTCCGAATAGTTCTTCGGCCTTCTCGCCGATGCCGTCGCCACCTGCCTGCAAAATCTGCTCGACCGAAGGCAACTCGCTCGGGCGGATCGAAGTTAGACGTTCGTTGACGTGCGTTCCCGGCTGTGCCTGGTCCCAGTCCGTAAACTGGCGGGCAGGTACCGTCAGCAGCTGATTGAGTCGCAGACATTCGTCCGGTTCATAACCGACGAGACCCGCTGCCGGGTGAAACACAAAGATGCGGTTCGTGGCAGGCAGCAGATCGTCCAATTCTGCTTCGCTGATCGCCGGCTCAAGCTTGGCTTCCACCGGCAAATAGAATCGCTGGCCGATCCGACCGTACGGACGGCAGCGAAGCGAAACGCGCAGCGATTCGGGCCTGGTTCCGATCGCGAGCAGACCGCGCGGCGATCGGTCGCTTGCGCTGTGCGGCACAACCAGTAGCTGCAACTTGTCACTGGAAGGTCCCCAGCTCAGGAGTTCCTCGCACCAATCGGCCACTTGCCCGCCCGGGATGAACCAGGCGACTGCCGTGTGTTGCGGCTCGTCGGCGCAGCGCAGTCTCAGTGTCCAGGTGGGCATAGAATGTGTCTCACAAAGGGAATGATCACCTGATCGTAGACCGACTGCGCCGAACAGACACAGTCCACGGGCGCGATGTAGAACTTTCGGTCGCCAAACCACTGGTCATTGGAGCACCAGCCGCTCAGCGCGCATTTTCCACGGTGCGGGAGGACTAAACTGACCTCGGGAAGCTCGCTTGCAGCGCTCACCAGATGCAATAAACCCAGAGAATCGACGCAAATCCGACTACCGTCTGAGAACTCGGCAACCTGCAGCTGAACGTTTTGCCTGCAGGAAGAGATCTTTACAGTGGTAAACACTGCACGGCGTGAATCGCTCTTGGAACTCTCCAGAAAGCTCAGATACCGAGACGACTGCGTCCAAGCCAATGAGCCGTCCATGCGAAATACTTGTCCCGATCGTGCCGTCAACTCGATTTTCCCGCCGCCGCGAACGGTGACTTCGGTAAACGGATTCGGTAGCGACAATGAAGGTGGAAAACCAGTTGCACACGTCTGATCGATTGGAGATTTCTTTCCAACGTCGATGCAGCCCTTGTTGATGAGCAGGGCAAGAAGCTCAAGCATGACCTGTGGACGCACAGGCCAAAGCATCTGTCCCAACCGGCCGCTCTCGACGTGGCGGTACCAATTGCGGGATCGATTCTGGGAGTCTGTAGAGATGACGCGCACTGCGGCGTGTCGGCCGCATCGAGAGAGGGCCACTGTTTTGTGCCGATCCCTCCGGTTCAATTTCGTGGTTTTCGGTGATCCGTCCGATGCCCGACTCCACTGGCCACTGACCGTGTCAAACGCATCACCGTACTCATTCACGCCAATCGGCCCCTCGCGACCGGCAACGTCGATCAGCTGAATTAGCTCCGGCATCGGCTGGCCGGTCGCACAGGTTACTTCCTGCAGATGAACCTCCGTGCCCTGAAGCGAGAGAGCATACCACTTCTGCTGGGTGCGATGCCGGAAGAATCGGCCGGGCGGCACGTACCTGAGTGACTCCGGAATCTGTGACTGGCCAATGCAATGTCCCAACAAACTGAAGGCTTCGACCCAGGATGGTCCGACGAGGAATACGGCCCCCTGATGCAGGGCCGCTCCCACGGGCGCCCGGCGACCACCGCCCGCCAAAGTCTGAAGACGACACTCGTCCTGCTCTACATCCACCTCCAGCAAAGTGGAGTCGCTGTGC
>CAZFWV010000109.1:0-4504 GCA_964522605.1 uncultured Pirellulaceae bacterium | reverse complement strand
CCAGCTCAACTGAAAATGTCCTTCGCGCGAAACGGTGGCAACGTACAGTCCCTGCGTTGCGTGCTGGCGCAGCGCATCGCGAAACTCTGGATCGCGGAGCGTCTGCTGGGCAGTCACCAAGATGGGCGTAGTGGTTTGAGATTTCGCCTCGTTCACCGCGAGGAACGCGGGCAGAGCCTCTCCGGGATGCATGGAGGGTCGCAATACGCCCAGGTGCGCCGTGAGCCCGTCGCGCGTGAGCAAGTCGACCGTTTCCACATCGGCACCCACTGCGCGAAACACTTTGCAGTCGCCCGCCCTGCGGCTGGTGGCGATCAAGGCAAGGGCGACCGAGGTAGCGAAGATCCGCGGAACACCCCACAGACGCAATCCGCAGTCCAGCAGTAATGAACGCATCTCGGCTTGCGGTCGCGGCGGCGTCTCGTGGCGCAGGTAGAGCAACTCGCTCGTGGCCAGTCGGGCCGTAAACATCAGGTCGTCCTGGGCCAGTTCGCTCAAGAGCAGCCGGTCGAGCTGACCTCGATTTGTAATGTCACTGATTCCACCCAGTGGCAGGTCTTCAAGATCTGATACGGGGTGAGGCAACGAAATGGCTGCCATCAAGCGTCGTGTCAGGCGTGCCAGGCCGTGCCATTCGGGATCGTCGTCCAGTTCCGCGAGCAGCCGGCGCGCCCGATCTGCCACGGGGATCACCAAGTTTGCGGCCTTGACCAATTCGTCGAGACCTGTCTGGACTCGTAGACGCAGTGTCGAAGCATCGATCCGCGCCAGGGATCGGAATAATGTCCTGAGCTTCGGATGGTCGATACGAGAGCGCGGCGGAACCAGGGTTTCGGGCACCGGCTCGTACGGGTCGAATTGGTCAAACCCGCTTAAGATTTGCGCGGCGGCCTCCGGTGTTCCGCGCGGACCCCGGCCCTCAAATACAATTCGGGCCAGAACGGTCTTGGCTTCCACGGACTTGCGCAGTGAGGACGGCAAAGATTGAACAATGTCTAACTGACCAAGAAGCAGCAGGGAGCCCTGCTGACGCTCTTCCGCATCGGCCGCCGCTTTCAACAATTGTCCGCGACAATTCGCCCAATTGCCTCGACAGGCCGCCAAGAGCAGGACGACCGCATCGAACGGCGGCAAACCTTCCGGTGCAAGCGCCTCGAGCACCGCGCGGATCTCCGAGCGGAATGCGATCGTGCTCTCGTCGCCCCAGACCACGGCATCCAAGGCCGGATCTTCCGACTCACTATCCCAATGCCAGAACGAACCGTCGTCGCTTGCAGCCAGATAACGAGATGTCAAAGGATCGAACGTCATGTTGTTGGACCTGAGGATTCGATATCCGGCGTAGATGCACGCACGGCCTGGCGCGAGGCGTTGACGAGCTGTGAGCCGCGGATCTGCTCCCAACAGCCATCTTCAAAGAACAATACGAAGACATCGCCCTGAACTCGGCAAAGCTCTCGCACCGTCCTGGGAGGTACCGCCGGCTGCCAGGACCATCCGGCTGGAACCGCGACACCTTCGCGAAGCACGAAACGTTGGCCCGGGATGGGTGGAAGTGGGCGGCCTTGCACAAGCACGCGGCCGGTCGTGTCGCAGGCAAAACGCAGCGGACGAAGTCGCAACTGCGGGGCACTGAGTGCGTACTGCCGCCACGTCGCGGCATCGGTCAGCAGCAGATCGGGCTCCTGGGGTAGCGACGCCGTGCGGACGATACGCAAAGTCAGTCGCTCCGGTACTGTGCCCGCCAGCGCTGCGACCGGCAATTCAAATTGCATCCAATCGCCGAGCGAGATCCACGGTCCCGACGGTAGGTGGCCTTGCGGAACGCGCGACTGGGGTGAGCGGAGCTGGCCATCCGGCAGAACGTGGAACCGCTCGCCGTTCAAGAAGCCTCGCAGGATCAGGTTGACCTGGTCAGTCAGCTCTTTCCCGCGGAACCAGATCTCCTCGGCAGCGTGCTCGCAGGCTTCGACCTTCGGGACCGGCCACAGGCGGACGGCTTCTTCCACCTGCGCTCGCGGAAATCGGACAGCCCACGTTGCGCTCATGGTCGCGCTCCAACTTGTTTCCAGAGCGATTCGAGCTGTTGTTCCAAGAACGTGCGCGATTGGTGGTCGGTGATCCACTGGCAGCGTCCCGCCAAGACGCCAAGACGATCCCGCAGGTAGGACCGCTCGGTATCCGTCAGCCCGGCGCGGTCGAGTCCTTCTCGAATTCGCTCCAGGTCGCGTGCCAGGCTTTCGGGATCGGGGGTTTCTCGACTCCGCGATCGCGGGTGAGGCAAATCGGGTTCGGTTTTGGGCGCTTTGTCGATTGCGTCCTGCACGATCGAGTTCAGCACCTCGGGCTGATCTTCTGTGTCCCAGATGTAACGCAACACCCACAGATCACTCGGTTGAGCCTGCAACCGTCCACAGATCAAAGCACTGGACGCAATCAGTCGCTGCAACTTGACGACACGCCGATCGGAGATCGAAATCCCGGCGTGACGCAGTCGATGGACCAGCTCAATGTACAGCGGCAGGATCACGTTTATGTCGACATCCACGAGCAGCTCGTGCAGTTGCCGGACTTCGTCCAGGCTCATTGTCGGCTGCGGCTCGCGGGGAGCAAGCTCTAGTTTCCAGCCAGCGCCTGCGACCTCTTGAAGCTGTTCGGCGGGAACGTTGTCGCAGCGAACTCGCAACAGAAAACGGTCAAACAATGCCGCCAGAGCATCATCGTCCGGCAGGTGATTGCTCGCACCAACCACCATCAGCGCCGGCAGCTTGCGCGTTTCGCGACCGCGTCGAAAGACGCGTTCGTTTAGGACGGTAAGCAAGCTGTTCAGGATCGCGCTGTTGGCATGCAAGAGCTCATCAAGGAAGATAAATTGTGCCTCCGGCAGCATACCCTCGGTGTTGGTCACAAGATCCCCTTCGCGCAGCCGGCGAATATCGAAGGGACCGAAGATCTCACTGGGCTCGGTAAAACGTGTCAGCAAGTAGGCAAAGACGTGCCCCTCCAGCCGACCCGCCAATTCGTGTACCAAAGCGCTCTTGGCCGTCCCGGGTGGCCCCAGGATGAACAAGTTTTCGCCCGCCACGAGCGAGACCCCCAACAGGTCAATGATTTCATCCTTGCCCACAAAGGCCCGTTTGATCGGCTGTAGCACCTGCCGGTTTAGCTTCTCACCCAGTGCAAGTGCTTGTGAAGCGCGTAAACTGCCTGTGTCCTGGGATTCACTCACGGCGTCTCTCCTTGGGATACATTTGGATCATCAATTGGCCCGGGGATCTCGTCGGTCGGCAGCGCTGCATGGACGTCGGGCGCGAGTTCCGGATGCATTCCGATCGCCGCACGCACGGCTTCACGAACGAGCGGATGATTCAGTCGCCCGATGTCTCCTCGAGCTACGACCCGATCGAGGTACAACGTCAGCAAAGCCCGATCGGAAACCACGCTTTCGAGCCGGCTGTCCGAAGGAGGTTGATGCAGCTCTATTCCAACCGATGACAGAGGCCACTCAGACGCCCAGGCCTGCAGCATGATCGTCAGTGAGTCATCCTTCGGCAAGGCGGACGCGTGCCGGCTGAGGTCGGGCAGAAAACGCATCGTAAGATCGACCGAGTAGTGAACACTCGCGTTGATTTCCCCGGCCGGCTTGCTTGAAAGCTCGCGTTTCGCTGCACTCGTATCGTAGCCCCGGAACACAAGACATTGCGCCGCTCGATAGAGTTGCCGTGCACCCCAGAGTGCGGCCTCGGCGTCCAACATGGGGGTCCCTGCAGTCAAAGAATCTCGATAGATGAGTTCGCCGGCGACAATCGCTTCTCGGGCAGCCTGCACATCCGCCTCATCCCAAGGTGCGATCAGTGGGACCTCGACGGCACCCGATTCAAAGAGGCTCGATATGAATTTGGCCAAGGACATTGCGATCGAATCGATGTACGTGGTTGGATGCGATACGAATAAGGCAACACCAAGGCAAAGCAAGCGAAATCAGGACGCAGAGCTCTTCCGCCGAGATAGGAGAGTCTGCTGAAAATTCATCGAGGAGTTACGACTCAGCGTCTTCTCTGCAGATTCAACCTTCTCTGGACTGCTAACGGTGGAAATGTTGTTCACTCGGCAAGAAATCAAGCGACCAACGGAAGCGACCTTTACCCGGGTGCGGAAGCACTCCGTTGGGTTGCGGACCTGCCGCACTGCGGTGATCTCTTTTCGGCCACACAATCAAGCCGCATTATACATCCGGAGCGCGAATTCCCTCTTTCCCGATCCTGATTTGTGACTCTCCACCGCAAAACCTGTGAAGAAAGCCATTTGCGACGAGCATTGGGCTTTTCGCAAAACACGGACGACTTCAGCCAGTCAGCTACTAGGCTTTGTCTCAGAACGCCACTAGCAGAGCCAGTGGCACACAGATCCGCGAGTGCCACTGGCTCTGCCAGTGCTGCGCGAGATTTTTAAGACAAAGCCTAGAGCGCATTTCAAAACCTGTTTTTCTCGAGGGGTGGCTGGT
>CAZFWV010000108.1:0-18973 GCA_964522605.1 uncultured Pirellulaceae bacterium | reverse complement strand
GGGCTCGGACGCGTGCTAGCATCTCAACGCGATGCCTGTCCCTGCGTTGGCGTCCGTTCGCGTCTCAACGCGATGCCTGTCCCTGCGTTGGGGGCGAGAAGCCGTGCTAGCGGGTCAGAGGTGGCATGAGGTGCGCGCCTTGGCTTTGGCGGAAGTGTACCGTCGCGGGGTGATGACGTACGATAAATGGGTAAGGCTCGGAGTTTTGCCGCGATCGGACGGTGTGAGAGAAGGCTCTGCTCGAAACCTCGGTTCGAGCCCGAGGGGAGGTGTACCATGGCTCACTGCACGGTGATGCCATTTCGCGTGACGGTTGTACTGATTGCCCTGGCGTTGCTCGGAGGTTGTGGGACGCGGACAGAATCCCCTCTGGAGAGGGCGGGATCGCTGTTCGCGAATGCTGAGTTCAATCAAGCGCTGCAGGTCTGTGACGACGCATTGGCGGTGACGGACGATCCGCAAGAATTGGCCGAACTGCAGCAACTGCGCGGACGGTGCTTCATCGAACAGGCTCATCGGCTCCAACTCGGGAATCACGCAGAAGCTGCTGAGGCGAAGCTGAACGAAGCAATCGACGCGCTCACGCATTCGCTTGAAAGCGCAGAGGGTCCCAAGGCGCTCTATTTGCGCGGTATGGCGTATCAGATGCTCGGTGATGAGCAGCGGTCCTTGGCCGACGAACGACGGGCTCATGAGATTGACCCCGAGTATCAGACGGCTTGGACCAACGAGCCCCAAGAGGAGCCGCTGGATTTGGATCTCTCCTCGCAGAGGTTGGACGTTGATGAGGTCGAATCGGCATCAACGTCGCAGCAATCCTCGGATGCATCCGCGATTGCAGCTTCCGAAGAGGACTCGCAAAAAAGCCTTTTCGGAGCCGAGGAGGAAGACGAGATCGCGGCCGACGCCACCGCGGCGACTCGCGCGAGCGATCCATCACAGACTACCGCGACGAATTCGAATTCGGCGAATCGTCGAAACGCTTCCTCGGGCAAAGCTCCAGAATACCGAGGCCAACCGGCGTCGCCGGGCAGCCTATCCATTGCCGGTTCGAGGTCGGAATTTGGCCGAGCGCCGTGGCAACCGGGGCAACTCACGACGGACAAGACGTCGGAGCCGAAGGATGGCGAGGGGACGGAGGATGGTGATTCAGAGCCAAATGTCGAGGAACGGGATGGGGCTGATCCGAATTCGAGCGAGACTCCGACGGATTCCGACGATGAACCCTCGTCGCCAGAGCCGACGCGGCCACGACCGAATGTGATCTGGTCGCCCGCGATCGTCCCCTGGTCTTCCACCGCGCCATCGGTCGGGCCCGCAGCGCCACCGACGACGGGAATCGGGGGAGGATACACCGGAAGTCCACCGCCGTTCTCACCGATTGTGACTCCGACCGCTCCGACCACCGGCTTGGGTGGTGGACCACTGAGAACGCCGTGGCAGAATCTCGGTGGTGGACCGGCCGCGAACCCGTTTGCTCCCCCGACGCCATTCGGACCGGGGACGCCCCTTCCGCAGTCGGGATTGGCCAATCCCCCGACGATGCCTCAAGCTCCCACGCCACGTGGCATGCCCGGACCAACCGGTTGGCCGCAACAGCCGGTCGGTACGCCGTTACCTCCGACGTTCGGTCCGGGGCTGACTCCCCAGTCGATGCCATCCACAGGCGTGCAGCGCACGGTATCGCCGTTCCAGCAGTGATCAGCGCATCGGTTCCAACGCAACCTGGGCGCCGAGTTCTTTCAGCCGCGCGATCTGGGATGAGGCCGCTTGCCCTAATGGATTGCCGGCCAGATACAGCTGCCAGAAGGGAGCGAATCGCTGTAGCCCCGCGGCATCGTTTTCGGCCATCGCCACAAGGACGCCCAGATCGGTTATCTGGTTGCGATCCAGCATCAAATACTTCAGATGATCGATTTCCTTCAATGGACTTAAATCAGCGATCTGATTCCCGCGCAGGTCGAGCGAGCTCAAGGACGTTAATGCGGCCAGTGGTGTGAGGTCCGAGATCTGATTGTCGGCTAAGTAGAGCGACCATAGTCTCGTCCGACCAGCCAATGGAGTCAGGTCCTGGATTTGGTTGTGGCACAAGTACAGCGAACGCAGGTTTCCAAGTTTCGATAGTGCCTTGAGATCCTGGATTTGATTGTCAGCCAAGTTCAGATATTGCAGCGCCTGGAGGTCCTGCACTGCGTCGATCGATTGAATCTTGTTCTTGGCTAGACTCAGCGATTGCAGATTGGCCAAATCTTGAAGCGGCCGAAGATCCTCGATGGCATTCTGGTCCAGGTCCAGCAATGCGAGGCTCACACACTTTTCCAGGCCCGTCAGATCTTTGATTTCCCGACCTCGGCCCTCGAGGATCGAGATTTTCTCGAGATCCTTCTCCGTCAGCGGCTCCTGACTGTCGCGTTTGTCGAAGACATACGTGCGAACTACGGCCTCGAGATTCTTGTCGGGAAAAATGTTCTGAGCCGCAACCGGGGCCGCCGGGCTCAGGCAGCCGATTGCCGCCGTGACCATCAAGAATAGGGTTCCTCGGAAGACTCTGGGCATCGATCCGACCTCGCTCAATGAGAAAAACCGCCGAAAGTAGCGGTTTCAAAACGCGGAGGGCGAGGCTCCCGAGCCAATGACGCGGCAAACCCAGGCTCGACCAGGAGCCTCGCCCTCTCGATTGACGGTTTTCAAAGGGCCTTTAGTTTAATCTGTGCCCGGGTCGGATTGAAGCGCGACCGACCTCGTACTGCGCAGCGGAAATGCTTGCCAGACGCAGCCATCGCAGGCTAAATTTTCAGCGACAGCAATCTGCCCAACAAGCCGCTCGAGATACGATTCTGGAATGGAGCCGATGTCGAAAGTACTAGTGACGGCGTTTGAGCCCTTTGACGGTTGGCGAGCGAATTCCAGCTGGCTTACCCTCGTCGAATTGACGCGGGATTTGCCCAGTCGGCCCGAAGTCACGACGCGACTTTATCCGGTCGACTTTGAGCAATTGCAGAAGCGATTGCCGGAAGATCTATCGCGTGGATTTGATGTTGTTCTGCATCTTGGGCAAGCATCGGGCAGCAGTTGTATTCAGCTGGAAACCGTTGCCCTCAACCTGCTCGCCCAGCCCTCCGCCTCGGCGGACCGCTGTACCGCAGTCGTGTCGGAGGGACCACTGGCCTATCGGAGCGACCTGCCGGCGTCGCAGATTTCGCAGGAACTGCGGAATGCGGGAATCCCCGCCCGCGTCTCCTATCACGCCGGCACCTATCTCTGCAATGCGGCCTTATATCTGAGCCATCATTTCGCGACGGAGAAGGAAATGTCGACGCGCGCGATGTTGTTGCACTTGCCGCTCGATCCGTCCCAAGTCGCCGATGCGCCGGGTGATCTCGCGTCCTTGCCGGCAACGACGTGCGCCCAGGCATTGCGCATGATCCTGGAACATCTGAACGAGACGCTTTGAGTGCGGCAATGCCCATCGCAAGGCACTTGGGTGCGCGCGTCAGTCAAGCAGACGCTCAGCGTCTCGGTGACTCGTCAGCGCCGAAAAGAAAAGAGTAGTGCGTCAGCGTCGTCACGCACAGGCGTTGAGCGCCTCAGCGACGCCGACGTACGCCCGGTGGGCCTTCAGGCACGTTTGCCGAAAAGCCTGCGGACGGGATACACCGGATAGCCGAAAGCGTTCCATCTTGTTCTGCATGAAAACCAAATCGCCCGCGTCGTACCATTCCTGGCCGGGTTGGATCTCCACGTCGATCTGGTCGAACTGATCCAGGCCGATCGATCGGTCTTCTTTTCCCGAAAGTCCCCGCTCGACCACGATCCGCCGGTTGGTGAGTCGATAGCGAGTGGCGACGAAAGGTCCGATTCGCCGGAAATACAGGAGAATGGCCAGCGGAATACTCAGCAGGCAGAAGAGGTTTCCGAGTGTGAAGATGTAGAAGCCGGACCGGATCGCATACAAACGGCCGAGCCAGAGTCCAACGGGAAAGGGGCCGAGAGACATGGCGGCGACCGATGGCCAAACTGTCATCAGCGTGACTTCGCGTTCGGTGGCGGGGGTAACTCCGGCGATTGCCTGTTTCATCTGGACCACACTCCCATAAGAACTTGCCTGCAGTCACGGTGACCGTCGTGCGAGATTACCAGGAATTCGAGACGCTTGCCAGTCCCGGGGTTGATCAGAGGTCGTTGCCGACTGGGGGCGAGTTGGCCCGGCCGTCAGGGCGTGGCGGGGGCCAGGTTGACCGGTGTCTCGGGCTGAAAGAACGCGACCATTCGCGACAGTGCTTTCGGCAGGTACCAGATGGCCGAGTAATGGTCCGCATTCCACCACTCGATTTCGGGCCGACCGGCGGCCTGCCAGAGTGCTTCGGTGCAGGCGGGTGGAATCACTTTGTCGTTGCGCGCGTTGAGCATCAGGACGCGGCGACCCTGCAGTGACGATGCGTAAGTCAGCGGATCGATCGGCCCGAGCCACTGCGCGACCTGCTCGGGTTGGATTGCGCGACCGGCCCAATACTGTCGGATCTCGGTTGTTTCGCTGGACTCGCGGATGATCTTCTCGAGGTTCCCCCCGGCCAAGACCAGGCAAGCCTTGTGAAAACGGGGCTCGGCTGCTGCGGCCAAGGCGGCAACGACGCCTCCGAGACTGATCCCGCTGATTCCCAACTGCTGGTCATCGATTTCTTCTCGCGCCGCCAACCAGGCGGCACCGCGACGAATATCCAGGACCGCCTGACGCATTCCCTGCATGGTCTGTTGTGGATCGGGGGAGATCATTCGGACCTCGGTGTTTTCCGCGCGACGCGGCCCGTAGTAGGGCATTTTGACGAACAACGCTCCTACACCATTCATCGCCAGTGTGCGACAGCAAACCCGTGACAACTCGAAGTCGCCGCCCAGAATGTGCAACACGATCACGCCCGGATGGGGCCCGGTGCCGTACGGAACGAAGTATTCTGCATGGACCGTATTATTTGATTCATGTTCCGTCTTCACGGGCGAAGGGAAGGTGACTTCTAGCTGGCGGACGACTGCGAGTCGGTTCTTGTTCAGCGGCCGCTCCTGCGCAGTGAATGCGTGTGACGCCAGGCGGAAGAGTTCCGGCCGCGATTGCTCATCCGCGACGGGTTTAAACGAAATCGTGCGCTCGGTGGTGGCAGGCTGATTGGCTTCGGCACCCCAAGCCGCCGGAGATAGCAGAAGGAGCAAAGCAGGTGCGAGGAATCGATTCCAACGTTTCATACCGTCAACTTCCGATATAACGCGCATAAATGGTTCGTGCTTCTGCGATGTCATCCGTGCCCCCGATGATGGCACGACCGTCGGGGAAAACGGTCAGCCGATATCGATCGACTTCCAGCCGCAGCAGAAATGGATTGCGTGTGACGACGCCGACCTCCTGCAGTTTCCGTTGGAGGGCTTCGAGAGAGATGGGCTGAGGATCGGCAAACGTCAGTTGGACTGCATTACGTCCGCAGAGAACGGCGGAGTGACTGCCCTGTCGGCCCTCGAGCCACGGGAACTGTCGGCCATGGCACGTGGGGCAATCCTGCGCGGCACGCAGGGAGTCGATGTTGATCTGTCGCAGTCGGTTTTCCCACAGGTCGATCACGTTCAAGGTGCGACTGATGGCCGCCCTGCGACCACTCAGAACCTTGATCGCCTCGCACGCCTGCATTGAGGCGACCACATTGACGATGGGGCCCAGTATGCCTGCTGTGTCGCAGGTGGGTGTTGTCCCAGGCGGAGGACTCTCGCGCAACACGCACCGCAGGCAGGGCGTCTCGCCTGGCACGATCGTCATCGTCTGCCCTTCCGCCCCGATGCAGCCACCGTACACCCAGGGAATTCCATAATGAATCGAGGCATCGTTGAGCAGAAAGCGAGTTTCGAAGTTGTCCGTTCCATCAACAATCAGTTCGACGTCTTCCAGCAGACCGGGAAGATTTCGATGGTCGACATCGGTGACAATCGATTCAATCTCGACCTCGCTGTTGATTTTCTGCAATCTGTTCCGCGCTGCGATCGCCTTCGGCAACCCGGCCGCGACGTCGGCTTCGTCATACAGAACCTGCCGCTGCAGGTTGTTCATCTCCAGAAAGTCGCGATCGGCGATGCGCACGTGGCCAACTCCGGCTCGGACTAACGTGTTCGCAAGAACCGAACCAAGGGCGCCACAGCCGCAGATTAAGACGCGTGACTGAGCCAGTTGCTGTTGGCCTTCTTCCCCCAGAGGGGCGAAGATCATCTGACGCGTGTATCGCTCAAGCGAGATCGGATGGGTCATGGTGGTGGCCAATTCTACCAGTCGCCCGATACCCGGCAAGTCGCATCCGCCTCGACCCGGCTAACGAGAAACCGCGGATCGTAAAAAGGCAGCAGACGATCAGGCTGGAGACTATAGACTACAGACTACAGCCTAGAGCCTGCAGCCTACTACAACCGCCCTGCCGCTCGGCGTTTCTCCGCGTCTCTCCGCGGCCAATCTGCCTGCATTTGCCCCCGACTTTACGTAACAACGGGGGCATTGTCCGGTCGATCGCCCGGCGTCGCTCGTTTCATGGTCAGGCCGAAACGATTGCTGTCGCTGGTGGCCGCCTCGCCTCATTTGTGAGATAATCCAGGGTAGTGGTTTGAGAGGCCGCAGGGAAATCGACCTGAGATACCAGGAGGCTGTCTTTTCAAGGAAGCGACCATGACATCGACCACGATCATTCTCCACGGCGACTTTCGCGATCAGCGCGGTCGGCGAATCTTCTACGATCTGCTGGCGGGGGCCAACGAGCATTGCATGCTGCGGCAACGAGATGATTTGGGACCCTGGCAGTTCCGGTGTGTCGACGGGGAGACCATTGAGGTGGGTCCGGAGCTTTACCGTCGCCTGCCCGATTACCTGGGCGAAGAGGACTATCTGGGCGAAGACAACATTTAGGCTTTGTCTCAAAAGCCACGGCCTACCGTTTTGCGACAGAGTCTATCCCTCCATCTGGAACCTACTCAGACCAAGTAGCCGCTCAGGTCGAATTCGGGTGCCAGGTCACGCTGCAATTGTTCGCAGGCCATGCGGGCGTCCGCAGCGCTCAAGTCCGGGCCGGCCGCGCGCTGCGCGATGATACACCGCTGCGGTTGCTGTGCGAGTGCCGAGGTGAGTAGCTCCCGGTCTGGCGCGCAGAGCGCCAGATCGGCCCAGGGTGCGAATGGAGTCGAGATCTGCTTCGCGACTTTTCCCACGACAGTCCCCAAGAGCAGATTGGGCGCGGCTTGGCGCAACGACGTTGGGTCAACTTGGTGTGCGTCATCGAGGACGGCAGCACACACGGCGGCCCATCGAGAAAATGCCGCAAGTTCTTCGGCAACGCCGGTCGGTGTGATTCGCACGATGAGCGGGACGCCTTGTTCTGATGCCTGCTGGCACATCGCCATGGATGGATTGGCAACCAGCATCGCGAGTCGTGCCTCGCGCCAAGCATCCCAATCGGCATCACGGACACTCTCCGGCCAACAGGCGCCCCGCACGACCCATCGCTTCCCCTCCAGCCACAGATTCTGACGATCTCTGCCCAAACGTCGAATGCCGAAATGGTTCCATCGGAAGCGTTCGTCACCAAGATCGAGTGTCACACGGTAGAGCGATGGTTGATCGAGAGACCAGAAACAGGGATCGACGACTCGCGCCCGCCACAGTCGGGGTGGATCGAAGGGCTCAAAACGTGTTGTGAACGGCAACGTGCGGGCCTGGGAACTGTAAGGGCCCTTGATCTGACAGCAGATCGCAGACGAGGCGACATCCGCATCGAAGATTTCCAAGTACACATCCGCGAGTGAATCGGTTGCTTGTCCATAGAAGATGCGAATGCTACTCGGCCACATGTCGACTTACCGTGGAAAGAAGATGGGTCCGGGGTGCATCCGATTCGTGACGCCCCCGAGCCAGGGAGGACGCAAAAACAACTGCAGCGATTTCGGGAGGGCGAACTCGCCCTCCCGCAATGCGATTTGCAGCGGGCACCCCGTTCTAAGCCATCTCTACGGCGCGTTCAACGCCTCCGCCTGGGCTTGGAAGAAGTATCGCACCTGGGCGGGCAGTTCGGGTTGAGCCGCTGCGCGTCGAAACACCTCGATCGCCTCGGCTTTTCGCTCTTGCTCCAGCAACAAGCCGCCGAGCATTCGGTATGCATCCGGGAACGTGGGATGCGATTTGAGCAACTGCCGTAATTGCGCAATCGCCTGCTCCGGATCACCGGCTTGCAGTAGGAAGCAGGCGACGGCATAGGCGTATTTCGGTTCGTCGGGGCGCAACTGATCTGCCAGGCGGCATAGCCGAATCGCCTCGCTGACGTCTCGCTGCGCAAGAATCACGCCGAGGTTGTATGCGGCGGCGGCCGACTGGGGATCCGCGTCCAGCGCGGTCCGGAACGCTTGCTCCGCTTCCTGGATTCTTCCCATTTCTCCCAGCAGCATCCCGAGGTTCAGGTTGACAGCGGGGTTCTTGGGATCGATGCGCACGGCTTTCCGCAAGCACTCTTCCGCCTGATCGTTTTGTCCTAGCATGTTATGAGCGATGGATGCGTTGACGAGCGGCGGGACGGCACGTGGGTCGACGCGATGAGAAAGGGCGTAGCAGTCGACGGCGCGTTGGTAATCGCCTCGAGCCGCATAGAACGCGCCCAGATTGTGGTAGGACGTCTGGTCATCGGGACGCGTTTGCATGGCGGACAAGAACTCTTGCGTTGCGTCTTCGACAACTTTTCGGTTCGCCGCATCCAGTTGTTCCATCGGCAGCGACGCCAGTGCCGCGGCCGCTCGGACCCGCACCAACCGATAGGGGTCGTCCGCGGCCTTGAGCAGCGCGGGAACCGTGTCGGGAGTAAGGTATCCGCCTAGAGCTTCCGTCGCGGCTGCGCGCACGAGAGGTGACTGGTCCTGCAACGCCTGAACGAATACTGGCCACTTCTCTTCGCCCGGATACGAACGGATCAAGCGGATCAGACTCGTCGCATAGACCTCATCTCGATCCGGACTGGTGATGCTCTCGAGCATTTCCTGGATGCGTGACCATTCATTCTTGCGAGCTGCGTCGATCAGGCTGGCTCGATAGATGACGGGAGCTTGGTAGTCGCGCGGATACCACTGTCGAACCCATTGATCCGACCAGGCGTCATCCTGATCCTGATGACACAGATTACATGCATTGGGAGACTTGAATTGAATCGAAGTGGCGGGTGTGGGCGGGAGCATCGAGTGGTCGCTGCGCAGCATATTCGCAAATTCGGTTTGCGGCATGTGACAGGTGATGCATTGATTGCCCGGGCTATCCGCCGCGTGGTGGCTATGCGCCGTGGATTCATCGACCAATTGTTGATGACATGGCAAGCACGCCTGATTCGGCTGTTCCTCAAAACGAAAGCGACCGCTGGACGTATGGCAATGCATACAGTCCAACTCGCCCGATTTCACGCAAGGGCTCAATCGCCACGTGGTGTAGGTGTAGTTTTCACCTAGGTCTCGTCCATCGGGGTAGAAGTCGGGATGTTCGAGCGTTGTCAGGTCGAAATGGTCGAAGTATCGATCTCCCGGCATAAACGAGCCGCTGACCGTGATCATTTTGGCATGACACGGCGCGCACATGGTGTTCGTCTGTTCGACATCAAAATCGCGCGTCACGATGATCTTCAGATCTTCGGGGACTTCTCCGTCGGCTTCTCGGCAAACACGAACGTGCTCGCCCGCCGGACCATGACATGTTTCGCAGTTAATTCCCGGTTCGGCCCACACCGTGTGATAGCTGTCTGTCTTCAGCTCGTAGTTGACCGATAACTGGCTCACATGACACGAATAGCAGGACGTGTTGAACGTGAATTCACGTTCCGTCCAATGGAGTGGTTCATCGTGATCGAGATCCGGAAAGTGGCGCACTCCACTCATGGCGGTGTCGTACCAACTTTTTCGGCGCACATCATAGGCGACGGGCAGTGTCTGCAGTCGACCTCGCTGCCACGGCGTGAGAAAGTAGTACACGTTCTTACCGCCCAACACGTGAACAATCGGCAATCGCTTTTCTCCGTCCGGGCCTTGTTCCACCACCCAGCCCTTGCCCTGGTCAATCTCTGCCCGGTAGCTGTGGGAACCGACTTGAATCTCACCCGTGTGCGGCGTGAGTTCCGCGGCGGCGAACGCGTCGGTGTATGGTTGCATTGCCAGGCCGTGATGCGACGGGGCCCATCGTTCGTAGAATTTTTCGTGACAGTCGCGACAGACCGAAGATCCCACGAGTTCGGTTGAGGAGGAAGACGACGAGGCCGGGAGGGAGTCGACTGCGGACGTGGTCGTCGACGCGGTCGTTGTGTTCTGAGGTGGCGGAGCCGTGGAACGATCGCATCCGACTCCCGCAAACAGCACGGCCAGAGCGCAGGCCAAAACCGTTAGTCGGGAGGGCGAGGCTCCCGCCGAGCCTGGGTTTGCCGCGTCTTCGGCGCGGCAGGAGCCTCGCCCTGGGCTGTTGAAGATGTTCTTCGACTCAGAAACATGGGAGGTTCTGGCGGGCAATGAACCAACCGAAATCCTCGCTCCCTTCTCCCCCGGTTTTGCGGGGGAGAAGGGCTGGGGATGAGGGGGCACGGCATTCAAGAGTCCCAAGATTGCTCGTGGATTGTGACGCGTTGAAATCCCCTCTCCCCCGGCCCCTCTCCCCGAAACGGGGCGAGGGGAGTCAGAGTTGATCGGGTCCGCTACGGACGAGCCGGTCAGATTTTCAACAGGCCCGCCTCGCCCTCCCAGTTTTGAAACCGCTTCTAGTCGATGTGTGCGTCGTGTCATCTTCTCTGGTCTTCGTAGGGTGGACTTGCCCCTTGCGCAGATTCGTGCGGCGAGCGTCTACGGGCCGTAACTGTCCCCTGTGACCCGGGCAAAACTCACGTCAAACCCTTGACCAAGGGCGGGTTGAAAATAGATGCCCTGCAATACATCCTGGCTCCGGTTGTAGGCCAGGTTGTACGTCGCACCCGGGTAGTTTGTGTCGCGCAACTCAACGAACACCTGGAGTTCGCCCGATTCGCGCCGGGCCATCGCACGAGACACGTTAATCGGGCGGGGGTTGAAATAGGCCGCCTCCATGCTCCCATCTCGTCCAACACCCCGAATCTCGATGACGTAGGGCGAATCCGTGCGAACCCACCGACCCACCAAAGGCAAATAGCTTTCCGCGCGCGGTTCCGTGGGTGTGTCTCCCGTTGCCGTGGGCGAGGATTCCGCATCCTCCTCGGTGACGCGGGGTTGCTCCGGCTGTTCTGTTTCGATGGAAACCGTGGGGGGCGCTTCGATCCTCGGAGGATCGGTGTTCGATCCGTCGGACGGATCGCGATTGCAGCCCGACATGGCGAGCAGCACCGCACAGAGACACCAGGCGGTGCGGAAGAATGGTTTTTCGGGGACAGCCGCGCGATCGATTTCCGTCATCAGTCTTCCTTCACTTTGCTCTGAAGCCCGCGCAACCCGATCGGCTGCCGTGGGTACAACGAGACCTCATTCTAACTCGTTTCGCCATCAAGTCACAATCGACCCTTTGGAGCACATACTCGAAGTTCGGCTGATTCGAGCCGGACCTGCCGACGACCGCTTCTCAGAAAAGAGATGTGATAAAATGGCTCGCGTCGGACTGAGGGAATCTGGATTCGAGGTCAGAGACAACTTCCTCGTTTACCCGCGCGGGCATCGCCCCGCGCGTCGGGAAGAACCTTCCGCGGCCCGCTGGGCACGCGGTTCAACGAGAAGACCGAGATGCCGAAGTTATTTTTGAGTCATCCCTTGGCTTAGGAACGACTCAAGACAATTCCCGCAATTCCGGGAGGGCGAAGCTCCTGCTGAGCCGAGAATCGTGCGAAGATCAGTGGCTCAGCAGGAGCTTCGTCCTCCCGACACTCAATTCGATCCGGACAATTTGTTCTTAGGGAATACATCAAATCAACTCACGAGGAGGGATCATGGTTCGCAGTAATTCCAAGATGGTCGGTTCAGTCGCGGCTTGGTGGATTCAGACGCTCGTCGCTGGCACGATTCTCGGGCTTTCTGCACTCGGAATCACATCCGCGGCAGAAAACGATTCCGATTGGGTTTCGCTCTTCAATGGGCAGGATTTGTCCGGATGGGTGCCGATGAATGTGGCTCCCGACACGTTCCGGGTCCAGGACGGCATTATCGTGTCGACCGGGATCCCCACCGGTTTGTTGCGCACAGAGCGGCAGTATGAGAACTTCATTGCCGAGTTAGAGTGGCGGCACATGAAACCGGGGGGGAACGCGGGATTCTTCGTGTGGGGTGACGGATTGCCGGCGGCGGGCTCGCCGTTCGCTCGCGGAATCGAGGTCCAGATCCTGGATAATGGATTCAATGTCCGGGGTAAGAACGAGTGGTATACAACTCACGGAGACGTGTTTCCGGTCTGGGGCGCGACAATGACTCCCACCGGGCGCATCTCGAGTACCAAGCAGCGCAGTTTCCCGACGGAAGATCGCTGCAAGAGTTCGCCGGAATGGAATCACTATCGAATCGAAGCCCGCGATGGTGAAATTCGACTCAGCGTCAACGGCAAGGAGGTGACGGTCGGCAAAGACTGCTCGCCTCGAAAAGGGTACCTGTGTCTGGAGTCGGAGGGGTCGGAATGTCACTTTCGCAATCTTCGGATTCGCGAGTTGCCGAGTTCCAGCCCGCGTCCTGACGAGATTGCGGATCCGGCGACTGGGTTCGTACCTTTGTACACCGGGGTCGACTTGCGTGGTTGGAAGACGGAGTCAGGCCATCTCGGACACTGGCAGCCGAAAGACTGGGTTTTGGCGTATGACGGAAAAAGTGAGGCCCAAGATCCTAATCTGTGGACCGAAAAAGAATACGGAGACTTTGTCCTGATTTGCGACTGGCGATGGACGCGGGAGCCGGTTTCTGCTCCTTTGCCGGTCCTCCTTCCCAATGGTGATCCGGCGACCGATGACCAGGGCCAACCACGACAGGAAGTTGGCCCCAATGCGGGCGACAGTGGGATCTATTTGCGGGGGAACAGCAAGAGCCAGGTGAACATCTGGTGTTGGCCCGTGGGATCCGGTGAGGTCTACGGGTATCGAACGGATCCAAACATGTCGGCGGAGGTCCGAGCTGCAGTGACACCGAGAACAAAGGCCGACGCGCCGATCGGCAAGTGGAATCGGTTTGTGATCACGATGCGGGGTGACCGGTTGACCGTGGAGTTGAATGGTCAGATCGTCATTGAAGAAGCTCAGCTTCCGGGCGTCCCGACGCGAGGTCCGATTGCTCTGCAACACCACGGAGATCCGATCGAATTCGCCAATCTCTTCATTAAGGAGCTTGGACCATGACGCGGAAAGAATCGCCGCGCCTTCAAATCTGTCAGACACTGCTCGCAATCTTGGCGTTCCTCTGCCTGGCGGGTATCTCGCGCGTGGCGAACTGCGCGGAGCCGCCACTGAAGAATGGTGATTTTTCTCGATGGACCGAAGGTTTGCCTGCGGAATGGTTGGTCGAGATCGGTGCGCGAAACGGCGCTGAACAGCCGGTATCGGAGATTACCCGAATCAAGGGACCCGCGCTGCTTCTGCAGGGCGATGGATCGACAATGGCTTGGCGAACTCTCAGTCAAGAACTTGCCGTCCAGCCCGGCCAAGCGTGTCGGCTGAGCTTTGAGTCCGCCTCGAAAAACGTTCGCCGGGAAGGCCGGCAATTCGATAACTGTTATGTGGGAATCGTCAGTCTGGATGCGAATGGCCAACCCGTCGGGCGTGAGATGAAAGATCTATCGACGTCCAGTGACGGCTGGGTTCAGAGTGACCTGCAGTTCGTCGTGCCCGCGAATGCCGACACGACCAAGGTGATGATCTTTCTCTCGAAGAGCGGCATGTTGGGTGTTCGCAATCTAACACTGACCGTCACTGGGGCAGCCGCCGATTCTCCGACGGTTTCGCAGGCCACAACGGAAGCCGACACGGGGTCTCTCGTCAGTAACGGGCGTTTTCTCGAGTGGTCGAGTGGTCATCCCGATGGATGGGTGATGGAGATTGGCGCGCGAAATGGCGGGAACGAACCGACTTCGATTGTGGAACCGGCGGACCAGGGCGGTGTGACTCTGCGTGGAGATCGTTCCACCATGGCCTGGTATTCGTTGAGCCAGGAGTTGGATCTGCAACCCGGCGCGACGTACACCTTGGTTTTTCAGGCCCGCACGAGCCAGGTTCGCCAGGAGCAGGGGCAGTACGATAATTGTTATGTCGGAGTCATGAGTCTGGATGGCGGCGGACAACGGCTTGACATGGCGATCAAAAATCTTTCCGGGGCCAGTCGTCTGCAGCAGCAACGCGTGAATTTCCGTGTGCCAGATCAAGCCGCGTCGACGCGACTGCTGATATTTCTCTCGAAAACCGGGTTGTTGACGGTCAAGAGCGTCAGCGTAGAGGAGGCGACCCCCGAGCGTCCCTTTCGCGGAACTCGTGGATAGTCTGCAGGAGCGATACAGCTTCACCGAGTTAAAGCAGATCGACTGGAGTGAACTGCGGAATCGATTCGGGCCGGTTGCGGATCAGGCACAGAGCATCGACGCGTTCGTCGCTGCCATTCGCCCGATGCTCGCCGAACTGAAAGACCTGCATGTCTGGATCGAGTTGCCCGCTGGCGAGACCGTGCATCCGTACGTCTCGCGCTATCGGGGCAACTACGATTACCGAGATCTCGTCAGTCGGCTTCGCAACGTGCAACGGTTCGACCCGCTGGGATTTGTAGGGCAGACGGAGCAGGGGTGGGGCGTCGTCGTGATTCACCAGTTGCCCTCGGGTCGTGAGGATCTTTACGCAGGTCTCTCGGCGGCGATCCATGACCTTTTCGCCGCGCCGGGATTTCTGATCGATCTACGCTCCAACAGTGGCGGTGCCGAACCAGGAGCGGCGAAGATCGCCGGCCTGTTTACTTCGGAGCGAGTTCTCTACGCGCGGTCTCGCGTCCGCGACGGTCCGCAGCCCGGTGCGTTTCGCGAACTGCCGCCTCGGTATCTGGATCCAACCGGTCGGGAGTCGTTTCAGGGGCCGGTCGTATGTTTGATCGGCCCCGGCTGCGTCAGCAGCGGCGAAGGGTTCGCGCTCATGATGAGGTCGCTCCCGCACGTGACGCTGGTGGGTCAACCTACGCGGGGAGCGAGTGGGAATCCGCATCCTGTCCGATTATCAAACGGAGTCGCGGTCTGGTTCTCTCGGTGGATCTCTCTCGAGCCGGACGGAACACCGATCGAAGGTCGGGGCGTCCAGCCTCACGTGTTCCTCGAACATTCGGCCCCCGGCGATACGACGTTTGACGCGGCCGTACGGATTCTGGACGAGAAGATCAAAGAAGAGGCCAGTTCTTCGTCAAACTAGGCTTTGTCTCAAAAGCCACGGTCAACGTAGGCTGACATGTTTCAAGTCGGCAGTTCCGGCATGCTCGCCGACTTGAGATAAGTCGGCCTACAGTTTTGAGACAGATCCTGAAACTGGGGGTTGCGTGTTCGCTTCCAACCTTCCGATCAATCCCTGACAAAGCACCCGATGACAGCCATCCGGAGTGTGGCACGTGACTCAGCGCCCCGTGTTCCACTGTCAATCCTGGGCATTTCGCGTGCAGAGTGCCGCCATTGTCAGAAGTGGGATCGAATCATCGAGAAACTGCACATGTGCGTCGGCGAACAGGAAGTTTGCTCCGCCAGGGTGAAAGCTGTACGGCTCGTTGTCGTTTCTGCGGTTGAGCGGATAGCGGCAGTTGCCTTCCACGCCGCAGCCTTCCAGGGAGCCGTCAGCATTCGATCCGTCGAGGCTGAACGGTCCTTCACTATCGGCCCACCCGATTCCCTGGTCATTCGAGAACTCGTTGTTCAACTGACCGTTGCGGAAGACTAGCGGACGTCCCGCGCATTCCACGATCATCAGCGTCTGCGTCGTGCCATCACGAATGTCCTTGACGCGTGTACGAGAATTGCGGTGCAGGACCGCGAACCGGTTGCGATTGTGGTACACCGGCGTGCTTAGGTGAGGATTGATCGATCTTGGCTGGACTCCCATGATCGCCTCATAATCCGTGGGAGCAATCGGATCGACAAACGTCATGGCGGGGCGGGGCGGATGTGCGATTGCGTCGGTGACTGTTGCTCTTTCGATCGAACTTGGGCATTGAAACAACGCCACCGGGACTGCGGCTGCCTTCCGATTCCTCCCCTCCCACCAGTTTTCGGAAAAGTCATAGATCTTCCGCAAACCCGCTTCTTCGGCGAAGGGGAGGATCAGTGGACGCCAGCCGACATATTTGCCCGCCGGGTTGCCGGGTCCCGCCTGAGTCCATCCCGATGCCGGGAAGACGCGATGCGCGGATTCGAAACTGAGGATTGCGATGCCGATCTGACGCATGTTGTTCAAGCAACTCGCCCTTCGAGCGGATTCGCGTGCCGCCTGAACCGCTGGAAGGAGCAAGCCGATCAGAATGGCGATGATCGCAATCACGACCAACAGTTCGACCAGCGAAAAGCCGCCCCGAGGGCTAGTGTCGCTTCCGGTCGGACTTGGCCGGACGATAGAAGCGGTTTCAAAACTGGGAGGGCGAGGCTTTCGCCGAGCCAAAGACGCGGCAGACCCAGGCTCGGCACGAGCCTCGCCCTCCCGGATGGAGGTGTTGAAATGGGCTGTAGTGGTTCTCGTGCAGCTCATGAATAGGCGGCCTTCAAGACGGGAATCCCATCCGCGAATTGCCGACGGGCACACAACGCAACCGGCGTCCCCGATGAAGATGCTCCTCGTGTTCCGTTCCCCCAGTATATTCGCCGCTTGATTTCGCCGGTGGAAAGCATTTTCCGAACCGGATGTGTTTCCACGAGACATTAACGAACATAACGCTCCCATTGGTCCGCCCCCCCCACCCGCAAGACCCGGGCGAACGCCGGGACAGGCACTGCGTCGGGGCTAACGCGGGGACAGGCACTGCGTCGGGAGCCAATGGAGCATAACGGAGCCAATGCAGGCGAACGCCGGGACAGGCACTGCGTCGGGCAGGCGCACAGGCAACACCGGGAAAGGCACAGGCAACACCGGGACAGGCACTGCTGCGAGCTGGCTCGGCGCGGGTCTAAAGAACGCCTCCGAATGGAGCAAGACGCGGAAGAGCACCGACTGGCTGCGGGGCTTGGGGGGATTCACATTGCCTGATCGGGAGGAAACGTGCGTCTTGGTTTCTTTCGATCTCGAAGGGGCTGTGGGGTGTGAAACCGCGTCGGATTGGGAGATAACAAAAACCGATCAGCGGGTTTGGTCGCTGATTTTGGCAGCGAGCTGATCCCGGGGATGAAGGTATTCCATAATGGGTGCAGCGCACACATTTCGTGGGTGGATGGAGTAGTCATGATGAGGGTAGGCTTCGATCGAATCACATTCTGTGGTCAAGCAGGAAATCTTGCGTACTCACCTGAAACACGGGCGACACGACTTGGCGATGCGATGAACCGCCGGTGTGAGTTCAGGGTCAAGGAAATTCCGTTTTGCGGATTATCGGTGGCCTGGCGAGTAATTTGGACTTTGTCGTTGTTTCTTGGTCTGCCATCGGTAGACACGGAAGCTGCCGATCCTCAGACCCGCGTGTCAATTGTCGGCACTAAGTGGTGCATCAACGGGCAGGTGACCTATCCGGGCGCGGAGGCCGAGGGGCTTCTGATGAACGTTCGGATGGTGAATTCCGTCTTCGAAGACCGAAATCGAAATGATTTTGATGCGGAGGCAAATACCGATCGATTTCTTGCTCAGATGCCGGATTATGTGGCGCACGGAGTGCGAGCCTTCACGATTTGTTTGCAGGGCGGAATGCCCGGGTACGAGGGTGCGCTGAATTCCGCTTTCGACGGGGATGGGTCGCTACGCGATGATTATCTTCGACGCGTCGAATCGGTGATTGAGGCATGTGACCGGCAGGGCGTGATCGTGATTCTCGGTTGCTTCTATCAACGGCAAGATCAGGTGTTGCGCGATCAGACTGCCGTGCGACGCGGTTTGCTGAACGTGGTGAATTGGATTGTTGAGCAGAGATGGCAGAACGTCGTTCTGGAAATTGCCAACGAGTTCGACCACGGCGGGTTCGATCATTCGGTGATTCGGTCCGTTGCGGGACAGGTCGAGTTGATTCGGGCGGTTAGAGAGGCAGCGCCAGGCTTGCTTGTTTCGACGAGCGGGCTCGGGCATGGGCGGTATCCGGATGAACTGGCCGAGGCCGTTGATTTTCTGCTCATTCATTTCAACGGGACGAGGGTGCAGGAAATACCGGATCGAATCGCAGCGTTAAAAAAGTACGGTAAGCCAATCGTCTGCAATGAGGACGACAAGCAAGGCCAGACGGCTGCTCAAGCTGTCGAGCTGTGCGTCGCAAACGGTGCCTCATGGGGCCTCATGCTCAGCGACCTCAATCAGTACTTTCCCCTCGAATTCCACGGTGCCCAAGACGACCCCATCATCTACCGTAAACTCCGCCAAGTCACCTCGCCCTGAATCCAAATCATGGACAGGCAATGTAAGCGAATCATGTAGAAGATACGTGGACAAGCCATGCTTACGCGTGGACAGATGCTCACGCAAGGACAGGCAATGTTTCCGAGCAGCGGGGTAAGCCTGAGGGTGGCTTCAACCAGCGCGACCGGGCGAGAATTGCCGCATCATGTGGTGTGCTTGCGCAAAGGCGAGCGCACGGAGACCCTGCGGGCGGCCTTAGAAGGCGTAAGCGGCAGAGAATTCGCCTATGCCGCGATCAGCGGCGCGGTATGCAGATCGGTGGGCAAGCACGGTGCGCAATGACACAGTGCAAGTGTCCAGGGGAGCGCCGCAGCAACCAGGACACCGGTCACTCTCTCGTGCGTTGTGTGATCGATTTCTACGCGCGGCAGCCGTTGAGGTTGGCGACGTGGCGGCAGCGGCGGTGCGCGGCG
>CAZFWV010000107.1:7268-19087 GCA_964522605.1 uncultured Pirellulaceae bacterium | reverse complement strand
TCGTTTCGGGGAGAGGGGCCGGGGGAGAGGGGCTTTCAACGGGCCACAATCCGCGAGGAATCTTGCGACTTTTGAATGCCGTGCCCCCTCATCCCCAGCCCTTCTCCCCCGCAAAGCCGGGGGAGAAGGGAGCGAGGATTTCGGTTTGTTCATTGCCTGCCAGAACGGCCCATGTTTCCGAGTCGAAAACATTTTCAACAGGCCAGGGCGAGGCTGCGGGTTAAACGAACGTTTACGCGGGAGGGTCGGACGCGTAGCGGCCGGGGAAAGTCTTTGGTGGACGAGCAACACGCGCCGAATGCTTTGCGCACTCCGTCCTCTCCAGGCCGGCCGGCCTGAATCTCCCAGAGGAACAGTCAATTCAATGCCGCCTTCCCAACGCGGTACATGCAGACGAAACACGTACAAGTCGTGAGACTTCGATGCGCACAACGCTCCAAATTCTTGCCAATTCGCCCACTGCGGCGATTCCGGGAGCGTCCGTCAGTCCTCGAAGCGAATCCCAAGCACTTCATATTTCAGCGTTCCGCGCGGGACGGGGATCTCCACCTGCTCGCCGACTTTTTTCCCCATGAGGCCCTGCCCGACCGGACTAGTGCAGAGAATCTTGCCGCAGTCGTAGTCCTCTTCGCCGGCGCCAACAAGTGTGTACTCTTCCTCGTCGCCGTATTCCAGGTCCTTCACCGTCACGGTCGCTCCGAAAGCGACCTGATCCTTGGGCAATTTCGCCGTGTCCACGATGTGAGCGTTGGACAGCTTCGTTCGAAGCAGGTTAATCTTGGCTTGCAGCATGCCCTGGGATTCACGCGCCCCGTGATACTCGGCGTTCTCGCTCAGATCTCCTTCGGCCCGGGCATTGGCCAGTCGCTGGACGATCTTGGGCATCTCCTCATTTTCCAGCCGGTCGACTTCAGCCTTGATCTTGTTATATCCCTCGCGGGTCATCGGAATCGGCTCGGTCATCATCGAATCCTCTGTCGTTCAAAAGAGACGGCCTTCGGTTCATTCGAAGGCCGTCGGTTCCCAGGCACGTGATTGTCCACACCCGAAACGACCCACCCGGAATCAGGGTCCTCGGGTGGGGCTTTCCCAGCCCTCGGGCCGATAGATCAAACACCCGCAGCTTTTGCAGGTGACCGGTCGATCTTGCAAGAGTTCGTTGAGCATCTGCGGAGTAATGGTTTGGTAGCAGCCGCCGCAGCAGTCCCCATCCAGGGGAGCGAGTGCTTCCTCGCCGCGCGCCTTGACGACGCGCCCGTACTCGGCGCGGAATTCACCGGGCAGCGCTGCTTCGGCCTGCGCCAACTCCTTCGCCAGCCGGTCCCGGTCGGCTTCCAGCGAGGCGCGTTCGCCCTCGACTCGCTGCTGCACCGTTTGCCGTTCCTGCTTGGCGCGTTCCACATTCTCCTCAGCCTTCTTGGCCTGCTGCTGTTGTTCGCTGATCTTGTCCAGCAACTCGAGAATCTCGTCGGACAGGACGCTGTTGGCCTGCTCATCCGCCGCGATCTGTTCCAGGTGGGCCTGGTATTCGCGGTTGGAACTGCAGCTATTCAAGCGCGAGCGCACGTCGCGGATACGGCCTTCCCGTTCGCGGAGTTGCAGCTCCTTTTGATCGGCCAGGACACGTGATCGCGTGACGGTCTCCTTTGCCTGTTGCCATTGTTGTTCGAGCTGGGTGATCTGGGCATCCGCGGCACGAATCTGCCGGGGGCCGCGTTCCAGACGGGAGCGGAGGTCCGTCAGTTGGCGGTGAAGTCGGTGCAGGTCACGC
Organism: uncultured Pirellulaceae bacterium; assembly: GCA_964522605.1. Lineage (GTDB taxonomy): Bacteria > Planctomycetota > Planctomycetia > Pirellulales > Pirellulaceae > CAVZLD01. Next base: position 17,316 of record CAZFWV010000107.1, on the reverse strand, counting down.
AGCGTGCCGGCCGTTACGGACATGGCGAAAGATCTTCCTCTCTCTCGGATTACGCATCGCGGACGAATCCCGGGGCACTCATCCACGCCGGTTGAGAACCCGCGGTTTGGTTGGGGAGAATCGGTGGACAAGCCACGCGCGAACCCCCCCGGAGCCGCGAAGGGCTCATTATAGGCACGTTCCGGAAGGTGCCGCCAGACCCTTCGATGGCTCACCAGCGAATGCGCAATCGGCGGACACACCGCCGACGCCGACTGCCACGGCGCAGCGGACGAGCGGGGCCCGGGCATGCGCTGCGGAAGGGTGGCGAGGTAAACCGGACCCGATGCCGGCGCGGTGACCGGGTCCGAAGGCGCTTCGGGGCGATTCGATTTCGTTGGGGTCGTCGATCCATGATTCCCCCTTGTGTTTGTCAAGGATTCGGTGGCACTGGCTATGCCAGTGCCAGAGCTTGCTGACTTGAACAATCGTCGCACTGGCAGAGCCAGTGGCACCCTAATTCCTTCCTAGACTGGGCACAGCTTCCTTCCTAGACTGGGCACAGCACTTGTTCGTCAGCCAACCATTCCGCGCAGGAATCCCTCCAGCTTCTGGCTGCGGACCGGATGTTGCAGTTTGCGAACTGCTTTCGCTTCAATTTGACGCACACGTTCTCGAGTCACTTTGAAAATCCGCCCGACCTCCTCCAGGGTGTAGGTATATCCGTCACCCAGGCCGTACCGCAGTCGGATGATCTCGCGCTCGCGGTAGGTCAGCGTCTTCAGCAGGGCCTCGATTTTTTCGCGCAGAATGCCGTTGGCCGCATTCCGCACCGGATTGTCGGAGCTTCGATCCTCGATGAACTCCCCGAAAGCGGCGTCTTCGCTGTCGCCGACGGGCCGATCGAGGCTGACGGGATGTCGGCCGATATCCAGGACGCGCCGAACTTCGTCGATATTCATCCCCGCTCGGTCGGCAATCTCCGACATGGTGGGCTCGCGCCGCTTCTCTTGCAGCAGTCGCTTTTGGACATTGCGGAGTTTCGAGAGCACATCGATCATATGGACGGGAATGCGAATCGTGCGTGCCTGGTCGGCGATCGCCCGGGTAATTGCCTGCCGAATCCACCAGGTGGCGTAGGTCGAGAACTTGAAGCCGCGGCGATATTCGTACTTGTCGACGGCCCGCATCAGACCCGTATTTCCTTCCTGAATCAGGTCCAGAAAGCTCAGGCCCCGGTTGCGATATTTCTTGGCGATCGACACGACCAGGCGCAGATTGCCGTTGGAGAGCATACGTTTGACCTGTTCATACAGGCCGTATTCTTCCCGGAAACGGCGGCATTTTTCCTGGAGGCTGCGCGGGCTTTCTTGCGTCAGCAGCATCAGCTTGCGCAGTTCCCTTCGCAGGCTGGCCCGCCGCATCTGCGAATCGACGCTCAGAGGCATCTCGCGCAATAACTGCCGGATCGCCTGCATTCGCTCGGAATACTCTTCCAATTGTCGCATCAGCGGCTGTACGCGTCGTGTCCGCAGGCTGAGTTCCTCCACCAATTGCAGGCATTTTCGTCGCCGACGGATAAACTGCCGCCGCAGAGCTTGACGTTCTTCGGCGGGCGTCGAGCGGCTGACCAGGCGCGCGAAAGCTTGGCGGTTTTGCTCCAGCAAATGCTGCAGCGTCCGCAAGTTGTGGGGCATCCGTGCCAGAATCTGTTCCTTCGTCAGGCGTTCGGTCAGCGACACCTTGATCGTCCGGTCAAACGGCAACTCGCCGGCATGAACTCGCATCAGGGTCTCGACCGTCTGCTGCATTGCGAAATCGCAGCTGAGCACCGTTCGACGAAATCGCTTGCGCGAAACCTCGATCTTCTTGGCCAACGCGATTTCTTCTTCTCGACTGAGCAAGGGGATGTTGGCCATCTGGCTCAAATACATCCGAATCGGATCGCTGTCGAGCTTGCGAAGTTCTTCGGCAGGGGGTGGTCCGAGCGGATCTTGTTCGGAAAGCAGGTCACCCGATTGCTGCGGATCATCGACGTTCGGCCGTTCATCCTCAAACGACGATTTGGGCGCAGTCTCCACAAGCTTGATGCCGCGTTCGTCGAGTGCGAGCAGCAGATTGTCGAGCTTTTCCGGATTAACGTCTTCGTCGGGAAGATATGCGTTGACTTCGTCGTAGGTCAGATAGCCTTGTTCTTTGCCGCGGGTGATGATGGCATGCAATTCGGTGTCGAGGTAACTCACGGGTCAATTCCTCCTGCGACTTCCTGCGCTGAAAAGGACATCGACGACTCGAACGCGATTTCGCCCTCCAAGTGCGGGGTGTCAGGCGCGCGTTCGAACGGTTAAGGCGTGCCACTCATCCGTGAGCGCAAGATCACCTGAACCGTGGAGTGGACAGGAAACGAAGTCTTCTCCTAAGGAAAGCGGCGCGGCCATGAAGCCGAAAACGAGTGGAAGCAAAGAGCATTCCTTCACGTGTTCAGCTGTCGGTTCCTGGCTCTGCCGTGGTGAACGGTTTCAATAAGGGACGGCTCAAAAACAAGTTCCCCTTCTCGGATCGAACGCCGGGAGGGCGAGACTCCTGCCGAGCCGCAGCTCTCGACATGATTCTCGGCTCGGCAGGAGCCTCGCCCTCCCGGAATTGCCGAAGCTGTTCTTGTGTCATCCCTAAACATGGATCGTGAATTCCGCTATTGCTCACGGCGACGACGTAAGTCGAAGGTCTGCCGCAGCAATTCTTGTTCTCGTTGTGGGTCGGGTACACCCGCACTCAATTCCAACAGACAACGGCGTAGCTCGGCGTCAATCTGTTGATGATCCCAAGTTCGCAGCAGATCTTTCAGTGCCAGGTCGGGTTCGCTACAGGACTTCTCGCGTCCGGACATGTCAAGGTCGACCAGCAAATGACGGATTGCCGGATCTTCGCAAACTCGCATCAAGTCGTGAAAGTTAGGTTGCTCGCCCGATTTGGCGAGTTCGTACATGACCCGATGCAGTGTGCGTCCCGTACTCGAGGGAAGCTCCGATTCCGGAATGCGCTCGAGTGCCTGGAGGGCTGCGTCGGGTACTTGCAGTAGCAGTTCGAATAGTTCCTGCTCGAAACGTTCCAACTGGGGCAGGGCCGGCGTGTGGTTCTCGGCTCCGACCTGTGGGCGATCGCCCCTTCGTTTTGCCCGCCGCAATTCGCTCAGCCGGGTGCGGAGTGTTTCTTCCGTCACGCGGAACAAGCGTGACAAACGATTCAGGATCTGTTCTTCCCAAATCAATCGCTCGGACGAAGTAATGCCAAGCCGCGGTTCTGGCGCACTGGCGAGCATCGACAGTAAACGCTGCAGCGCGGCGTTCGCCCGTTGCGTGTCATTCACCAGATCGAGACCGTCGGTCTCGACCGAGATTTTGTGTTCCAAGGCATCGGGAGCCTCGGCGATGAGGGTCTCCATCGCCTCACGCCCATGCTCAAGTAGAAAATCACAAGGGTCCAACCGTTCGGGCAGCGTAGCGACGCGCAGATCGAGTTGGTGGGCCAGAAAGATCTCAAGCACCTCGTTGGCCCGTTTGCGTCCCGCTTCGTCTCCGTCCAGCACCAGAGTGACCTCGGGTGCGAACCGACGAAGGATCTGGATGTGTTGCTGAACCAAAGCCGTACCGAGAATCGCGACGACGTTCTCCAGGCCAGACTGCTGCGCAATCACGACGTCCGTATAGCCTTCCATCAGCAGCGCACGACCTTGTTGCCGGATTGCATCCTTGGCCAAGTTGAGTCCGTAGAGCTGCTCGCTTTTCGAGAAGAGCCGCGTGTCGCGCGAATTAATATACTTGGCGGACTTCTCGTTCTCGTCGACCAGTTCGTCGAGTCGCCGTCCACCGAATCCGACAGGTCGATTTTGTGGATCAAAAATGGGAAACAGGACGCGGCCGCGAAACACATCGTAATAACGGCCCGTTCGCTCGCTGATCGCCACCAATCCAACGGCTTCCAGAACGTCCGGCGAAAAAGTCGTTTTCTTCGCCCGGTGCAGCAGCCACGTCCACTCGGGCGGCGCGAACCCCACCTGAAACCGCTCGATGCTTGAGGCGTTAATCTGCCGCCGGCTCAAATAGTCACGAGCCACCTGAGCCTGGGATGCGTCAAGAAGATAGCGATGGTACTGCTCCACCGCCCAGGCCATCGCTTGATAGAGCGTATTCTTGTCGTCCGGGCTTCCCGGAGTGGCGCGGGGACCTCGCGATTGCTCCGGCAGCAGAATTCCAGCTCGATCCGCCAGGTAACGCTTGGCCTCCGGAAACGTCATCCCCTCGCGCCGCATGACGTACTCGTAACAATCGCCGCTCAGGTTGCAGACCCAGCATTTCCAATTCTGACGCTCGGGATCGACTTTCAGGCTTGGACGTGCGTCCGCGTGCCAGGGGCACAGTCCAACAAACAACCGGCCCTGCTGGCGCAGCGGGATCTGTTCGCCGATCAACTCGACAATGTCGGTCATGCGACGAATGCGTTCTTTGACTTCGTCCGGGTCAATAGACACCAGTAGCTCCTGCGGTTGGAGTCTGGCTCGAGAGTGCGGCCACGCTGACGAAAGGATGGAAAACGCGATCAGCCTTCACGACGGCGCGTTTTCCCGGGTCGGGATATGTCAGACGCGTGCCCTCCCTTGCACGTGGGGACGAATTATAAGGATTGCCCCTGAACGGTCAACATGACCGTGTTGAGGACGCGGCCACCGCTCCTGGTACCCGCTTCTCCTCGTGTCGAAAACCCTGAAGCTGGAATAGGTTAGGCGTCAAACACCCGGCGGATGCCAGCACCGATGTTAGTGGCACTGCACGCACCGGATCCGAGGCCCCGGACGTCGTGCAGTTTGGAGATGCCTCAGAATTCACTTCGGCATCTCGGTCCGCTCGTTTAACCGCGTGCCCAACGGGCCGCGCGAGCTGCGCGGGGCGATGCCCGCGCGGTTAAACGAATCGATGCCACAGAATTCACTTCGGCATCTCGGTCCGCTCGTTTAACCGCGTGCCCAGCGGGCCGCGCGAGCTGCGCGGGGCGATGCCCGTGCGGTTAAACGAGAATCGGACCTCACGCAGCAAGCAGAACTGGGAGACTCGGGTCCATTCAAACCCTGTAAACTGCACGACGTCCCAGGGGGAAACGAGCGCGCATCCAAGTGCGTTTTCGAAACGTAAGACTCTCGTCCTGGACAAACACACTAGGCGACGAAAGCGCGCCGTGGGTGCCAGACGTGATCCCCGTCGGCCGACTGGGCGGTTGCGACGGCGAAGGCTGCGTCGGTGAGAAACGAGCGGTTTTTGGCAGGTGCTTGGTGAGCCGGCGTGTGTGCCGTCGAGTCAGCGATCCGCGCGGCGAGTGCCGCGGCCTCCGGGACGCGCGGCCTGGGCCCCGTTTCGTACGCTCCCTGCTGTAACGCCGCGACAAAGTCGGCGGTGTCGAAGAAACCGTCGAAATTCCAGTCGCCCTGAGTCCATGTGGCCGCGATCTTTTGTTCGTATCGGCCCGACTGAAGCACCGCGACGAGGTCCGCCGTATCAAAGTCGCGATCCAGATCGGCATCTCCGAGATAAGAATCGAGACACGAATTGATGAAGTGAATGCCGTCCGCGGAATCGACCGTACCGTTCTGGTCGAAGTCAAAGGACGGGTCATTGCGACCGCTGAGGATCGTCGGATGAACAGTCTGAATGGCGATCATCTGACCGGGAACGATTCCATCGAGGTGGACGTTATCGATGCGCACACCCGAGTCGATTGCACCTGGGCCACCTAACCGGAACTCCAATTCACTCACCGAACCGACTTGGGTGCTAGTCAGCGGAATGAGATGATTCCGAACATAACCATTCGTTTCCTCCGCCAACGAGATCGTTTCGAGCACCTCCGAGCCGAACAAGACTTCCAGGACATCGTTCGAGTTGAACTCGTCGTTGTCATGGATCCAGTAGTCGAAACGGATCCCCGTGACCGTGGAAGGAACGTACAACGCGTTGTGTTTGCGCTGGTCATCGTTGCGGTTCAGCTGCAAATATCCGTTTCCCCCAGACGTGTCCAAGTTGCCCGAGCCTCCACCGCCGTGTCGTTCCCAGCCGGGGATTTCGTTGAGCAAAACGTCTCCGAATTCAAAATCTCCATTGAACACGGATGCCGGCGCTTGGGGGCGCTGCATTTGTGAGCGATCCATTTGGCTGTACAGTTGGGGCAGTCCACCGATGCGACTGCGGGCAAAACCAACACGATCGCGACCGCTGTTCGGCTCGACCTGGGCATCGTACGCCTGGCCTGAAGTCCACCAATCGGTGAAATCTTCGTCCAATTTCTTGTCTTCGACGGCGGCGGCGGATTCCTTGATCGTGGCGAGGTACCACAAATGGACATCGGAGTGTTCCTGCGCATAGCCGGCTCCCTGAAGTTGGCTTTCGATCAACTGAAGATTCCAGGCGGCCGGAACGGGCACTCCGTCAAAATCACCGTCGAGTTCGTACAGTCCGTCTTCCCGATAATAATTGTCCGCCCACGAAATGTTGTCTGGAATGTTCAGTAACTGTGATGCGGAGCCAGGATCGTTGTGGACCGTGGATGGGTGGGGGTCGAGCGTTGTGAATTGGGAAATCGCCACCGTGGGAAAGTGATAGGCCAGTCGACTGGCTGCGAGGGAGTTGAGAACCGTACCGCGGCTGTGGCCAATGAAGTGGAGGGGACGAGTCAGCAGGTTTATTGTGGCGTTGCCCGGCCAGGAAAACGGCGTGACAAGAGTTGTGAAGAGGCTATCGGCGGCCGCCTCGACCCAACCTTCTTGCAGGTCGTTCGATTCCCAGGTCCAGTCAAAGACGAGGACGATCTCGTCGGCCAGGTCATTGCTGTTGACCCACGGTGTGCGTCCTTCCCAGTTCTCACTCGGTACGCCTCGTGTTGTTGGCGTAACCCACGTGTTGGTCGTCGGGTTGTGGACGAAGATACTTCCGGGCGACTCCGATCGCTCGAGGATCGCTTCCGCCATTTCCAGGGTCCAGTCTGGAGGCGTGGAGCCCGGGCCCCCGCCACCTTGAAATCCTGCGGTAATGATCGTCACGCCGGGACCGGTGGTCGTCCCGCAAAACACCGGAGAGATGGACTGGGTCAGCACCGTCCCAACCGTGATCTCCACAGAACGCAGGTTATTACCTTCGTCGCTTTCGTCGACGTCGTTCAGATCGTCGGCAAACGCGCTAATGTAATAAGTGCCTGCCGAGACGTTGGGGATCGAGAAATCCGGCTGCGGAAAGCCTGTGGGACTGTCGGTCGATGTTTCTCCGGGGGATAAGACACCGATGTTCGGAACGATCCCTTGGCCGATGTAAGTGTCGCGCCCGCCCCGGTTCGATCCAAAGTAGTAGCGAACGGTGCTGATCGACGCATTGCTGAGGCCATCATTGACGACTTCGGCGGTGATTTCAACTTCGTCACCAACTGCAACGGTCGTGTCCGAAACAGTCAAGGATGACACGCGAAGATCTGGTCGACAGTCGAGGATTGTGATCGAGCGTGGCGCCGCACTCGAATTGTTCGTCTCGCCCGTTGTTCCCTCCTTGATTACGTTGTCGATATCGACGATCGTGCCGATGTAGTAGGCTCCCGGCGCTACGGACGATGGCAGATCGAACGATCGCGACTCAACGGACGATGTACCGGCCAGCAGTGGACCCAGGAATTCTTTGGCCAGTTCGGTGTCGGTGCTCGAAATCGAGCTGTTGGCGGACAACATGATCGCGGTGTTGCTGCTGCCCGTGGGTTGCGAAAAGGAGATCGTGGACTTGTCACCCTGATTGCGTACTGTGAATTCCACTTTGATGCGTTCGCCGGGACAGGCCGTCGACTGACTGAGGGAGATTCCAGAAGCCACCAGATCGGGAGTGCCGACGGTGACTTTCCTTACCGGAGTCGTGTCGTCGGGATTACCTGGGTTAAAGAAATCGTTGTCGTCGATCACCACCTTCGCATAGAGTTCGATTCCGTCGCCGGCGTCGTCATAGTCGCTTAAATCAACGTTGCGAAACGTATAGTCGTACCAGACGTTTTGCCGATTGATTTGCGTCGAAATGGATCGGATGCGATCGTCCAGCACCGCGTCTTCGTCGTACAGTCCAAGCTCCACATCCCAAGGTCCGGATCGCGTATTGTTCGTCAACCGATAACGGACCGAAACATCGACGAGTTCGTTCGGTTCGACTTCCGATGGAACGGAGGTGAACTCCACCGTTGCGGTGCCATTGGCGAGCAGCGTCAGGGGCTCAAGTTGTTCGAACGTGAAACATCGCTGCCGGCCCGAATGGCGTGTTGCCGTCCGACGTCGGCGGTGGAGTCGTCTGCGCATCGACTGCTTGACGAGTGTCCGTGGATCAAGACTCATCACGGAAAGCTCCTCCGTGGAGAACGAGGGATAAGGGACGAGAACGGACACCGGCCAGAAGGGTCTCGTAGTATAGCCAACCATCCGACGATCACAAGGTTTGGCGACAGACTGCGGACAGCCTTGTAAGTGCGGTGACGGGACCGGCCGACTTGATTCGCTCCGCAAAACGCAGTGATCCGGTCATCAAGAGGATCACCAGGATCATCCAAAGGAGGGCTTGTCGCGTTTTTCCTTTATCGGGTGGACTGAAGGACAGTTCCGCGAGCCGCTGCAGCAGTGCAAAGACCATCAGCAGGGCTGCCGCGAGCAACGTTGTCGCGATCCAATCGCCACCCAGTAACCGATTCTGAGCAACTGGCCCGATTTGCACGAGAACCCACGTTCCAACCAGGATCTGGACTGCCGTCGTGGCCAAGGCGATGCCACTCGCCCAACGCACGAATGCCGAGATGCTCTTTGTCAGCGGTTGATTCGGGAGCGATCGGAGGACGAAGTGGGCAGCGAAGATGGCACCAAGCGCCAACGAAGCCAGCCAGAAATGGACCGTCAGCGACATCACCTTCCCCGTCATCATCAAGCGGCGAAACTCGTCGACAGTGATCGACTCACTCGCCATCTCCGGTGCGTGAGAGACCATGACCATGACACCGAAGAGTGGCGGGAAGTGATACAGCAGGTTTGTCGCGGCAGCAAATGCCAGAAAGATTGAGGTCCACCAGACGGTTCGACGCGCTGGCTTAGCCGACGGCAGCAGACGGAGATAGAGTCCCAGGGCGGCGAGATAGACCACCAGTTCGGCCAATCCCCAATAGATTTTTCGCTCGAATCGGGGCAGCACATCAACGAGTGCGCGATCGTGCTGCAACCACATCACTGCGGCGACACCAATCCCCATCAGCGATCCCAGGAGCAAGGCACCGATCGAAATCCAGGCGAGGGATCGCAGCGTGGAAAGTGCCGGCGAATCGTTGTCGTGCCGCGTCTGCCACTGCAGCAAGAGGCAAAGCAGTGGCAACGCCGAAGCCAGATTCATGCAGATCAAATGCCCGGCCAGCACGATCGAAACGACGAATTCGGTCAAGATGGTATTCACAGAGGCGTACTCGATCGAACGGTTGTCCGGGGCGCGGCTTACGGTTCCTCCAGCCAGAAATGGTACCTGGAACCGTTTCGTTGCTCAAACGCCCCGCCAATCCCAATTGACAACGGAAAAGCTCCGACATAAGGTGGCGGGTCGTCCGGGCGATTAGCTCAGTTGGTTAGAGCGCCACGCTTACAACGTGGATGTCGGCGGTTCGAATCCGTCATCGCCCACTGTCTCCGGAGACGCGGTTTCCGTTCGACCCAAGTTGTGTCGAATTCCGACTCGGCAGGATCCTCGCCCGCCCGTTCCCGACATGTGCTATTGTCAATTTCGCGTGTATCTGCTTCCGAGAGGCAGTCTTCGCGTTCCGCGCTCATGCGTGATCGGGTGGCACTTTCCGAGAGACACCTCGCATTCCGCGCTTATCCGGGATCGGGTGGCACTGGCTATGCCAGTGTCGCTTGATGTGGGCAGTTGGATCAAGAGTCGTCGGGTGGCACTGGCTATGCCAGTGTCGCTTGATGTAGGCAGTTGGATCAAGAGTCGTCGGGTGGCACTGGCTATGCCAGTGTCGCTTGATG
>CAZFWV010000107.1:4648-7168 GCA_964522605.1 uncultured Pirellulaceae bacterium | reverse complement strand
GCAGTTGGATCAAGAGTCGTCGGGTGGCACTGGCTATGCCAGTGTCGCTTGATGTGGGCAGTTGGATCAAGAGCCGGTAGATCGACATGTCCAAGGATGAGTGGACGGTCTTCAGTCGAGCAAAGAGAAACAGATTCCAAAAGGCAACGCAAAGTCGCCGCGACGATTCACGCAGGCTGTTTGAGGACGATGCAGAACGAAAGGGGAGCCACGCATGCCATCGCGTGGGATCTTCCCTCCTCCTGCGTGTGCTCATGCCAATACACTGGCACAGCCAGTGGCAGCCAACCGGGTGTTGTCCCAAGAGCCTGCGCCAGACAAGACACGGCACGCTCGCATCTCAGGCGGCTAACTTCCACTCTTCTGGCCGGCCGATGAATAACTCGCGTCTGCGGGAGTTTCTGGATGTCCTCGTTGTGCTCGGCTGGTGTACACTGGTGGGGGCGGTAACAGGAGGAACATGATGGACGAGTTTGAATCGCTTTACAAAACTCACATGGAACTCACTCGGCGATTCTTGCTGAAGTGCGGTGTGGCGGGCGTTGCGGGGATGGCATCCGGGTCGCTGCATGCGCAATGGGCCGAGGGTGGCGAGAGCCAGCGACTGCTGGCCGAGGCCGTCGAGTCACTTGAGTATTTGACGGCCGAGGCGGATTTCGAAGGCGGCGGTCGGGGGAATCCGCCGCCTTTTGAGATGACACCGGAGCAGCGACGCGACGTCGGATTGGATCGTGACACGTGGCAACTGGAAGTGATCGCCGATCCGGAGAGTAACGTGCAGATCGAGAATCCGCTCTCCAAGGAGCTTGGTACGGCACTCGATTGGTCAGGACTGATGGCTTTGGCCAAGGAGGAATCGGTTCGCTACATCAAAGCGATGACTTGCCTGAACGTTGACCGGGTATTTGGCACAGCGCTTTGGGAGGGCGTTCCGCTGCGCAACATCATCTGGATGACGCGGCCGACGGGCAATTTGCGCCGGATCTGGTATCACGGGTACCACAAGGATCCGAAGAGCGATCAGCCTGCACCCGGCTTTCAAAGTTCGCTATCGATCAATCGCGTCTTGGAAGATCCGCCGGGAGAACATCCGGTCATTCTGGCCTACAAGATGAATGGCGACTGGCTCGCGCCCAAACGAGGTGGGCCCGTTCGTTTGATCGTTCCGGACGGCTATGGATTCAAGTCGATCAAGTGGCTGCAACGCGTGGTCCTGACCAACAACCCAGCGCCCAATGATACCTATGCCGGCCAGAATAATGATGTCGATACGACGATGAAGACGTTCGCGCGTTTTCTGGTGGCTCCAAAAACGCTTCACGTCAATCAACCGGCGCCCATCACGGGAATCGCACAGGTTGGTACGTCCGGATTGACTCAAGTTCAATACTGCCTGCTGCCTGCCGGGGACCCGCAACGGCCTGAGGATCCTTATCTGGCGAAGGCCGAATGGCAAGATGCGGAAATCTTACCCCCGCCCGATCATTGGGGAGGCGGTTTGCCCTCGGGCGACCTTCCGGCGATTCCTCGCCAGTTTGATGCCCACGGTCGACCTCATCGGTGGCCCATGCGTTATGCGATCGCGCATTGGGCCGCCGTTTTGACCGTGCCCGTGGCGGGCCAATACGAACTCTGTTGTCGAACCATTGATGCCAGTGGAGTCGCACAGCCTCTGCCGCGACCTTTACCGAAGTCGGGTCGCAACGAGATCCAACGATTACGACTGGACGTGGAAACCGCTTAAGCCTGTCGCTGAGGGATATGGCATCTCGGTCCTCTCGTCTAACCGCGCGTCCAGCGGGCCGCGGAAGATTCCTCCTACCCGCGGGGCGATGCCCGCGCGGTTAAACGAGGAGCGCGGGGCGATGCCCGCGCGGTTAAACGAGGAGCGCGGGGCGATGCCCGCGCGGTTAAACGAGGAAGTTGTCGCCAAGCCGTTCCTAAACTTGGCGTTGGAGTTTTCGTTTCCGACAATGCCGATACGCCTTCCATGTTGCATTGGCGAAACGCCGATCGAGACGGGCAACGCGACATTGACGCAAGTCCAGCGTTCGCCGGACGCCACGCGCTGACTTGACCAGCACGAACGGCAGACAGACCGAAGTGACGCGCAGTGCCACTCCACCGCCCTGCGGGACGAAAGGGATTCGGACCGGCTCATCCATCGGAACCGTGCAACTGTCCGCTCCCCAAAGAAAAGACGGCAGCTCACAGATCACGTGCAGGATCGCGACATAATCTCCCGGCCGCACATCCTCGGGTGCCAGCGGTCGGGCGAGTGTCGAGTCGGCCTGCAGATGAGGTCGCTTGTCGGATTGTTGTCGTGTCGGTGCCATGCCGGTTAGACACGTCGGGTGAACGAAGGTTCGCCGACTTTGCGCAGACTTAAGGAGCGTCTCAGAAACAAACTACCTCGTTGAACCGTGCGGGCGGCGCCCCGCGGGCAGGGGGAATCTTCCGCGGCCCGCTGGGCACGCGGTTAAACGAACCTTGCCTGACGGCTGCGGGTTAAACGAACCT
>CAZFWV010000107.1:0-4548 GCA_964522605.1 uncultured Pirellulaceae bacterium | reverse complement strand
CGCTGGGCACGCGGTTAAACGAACCTTGCCTGACGGCTGCGGGTTAAACGAACCTCGCCTGACGGCTGCGGGTTAAACGAGAGGACCGAGGTGCCGAAGTGATTTCTGAGTCATCCCTGAACACAACCGCAGGCTAGCGTCGTGCATACGGGAGGCGCAGCGTGTCACGTCAAGTTGATCGGCCGCGGAGTGGGCGTCACGTCGAAGTCGAATCGTCGCCGGAAAGGAAATCGAGACGCGACTCTTCATCGGCGAAGAGAAAGTCGATCGCGGAGGCAATTTCGCTGGAGGCCTTCATGGCGGCAGCCGAGTTGCTATCCTGTACGGCAACAGCGGTCGTGCCCGCCGTTGCGGTATTCAGCCGGTTGATCACGAGCAGCGCATCGATCGGTGTGCAGTACCCATCGCCGTTCACATCGAAGAAGGGCGGTGGTGCGTCCGGCGTGGAGGCGGGGAGTTGCCCTTCCGCATCGGAATACTCAGGGCTGTTCAGTTCGTTGATGATCGTCAGTGCATCGAGCGGAACGACGCGGCCATCTCCCGTCGCATCGGTCGGCTCAATGGGGTTCTGCCACGGGGCCGCTGCCACCTGAAAGACCGTTTGATACGGTGTGCCGGGTGCGTCCAAGACCGTGTCCTCCGGAAACGGCGTCATCCAAGCGGAAGCACGGTACCAGCGGACCAACCCATCTGCGGAACCCACGAGGAGGTCCGGAAGACCATCGGCGTCATAATCGACGACCTCCGGGCGCGACCGGGGAATGCCCTCCAGATTAATCTCAATTCCGTCGGCCTGAATTGCCTGCCACGTGTCAAATTCGGGGACCGTATCCGTGCCGATGTTCGCGTAGTACAGCACTTGCCCTTCCGTGTTACCCAACACCAAGTCTTTCCGCCCATCTCCGTCCAAATCGGCGACCGCGATGCTCGACCGTCCAGTCGGCACGATCAGGTCCCCCGCCGAGTCTTGAACCAGGGACACGCTCTGGAAATCCGGTTCGCCACCGGGAGAAGAATTCAAGTAGACACCGACCTTTCCATTCAAACCGCCGGCGATGAGGTCGTGTTGCCCGTCGTTGTTCCAGTCGACGACTTGGAAAGTCGCGCGGTAACCCACCGAGAGGTCGATCTTCGCGTTCGAGGGGCCAACCTGCAAATAATGGGGCACGCCGAAAACCGGCTCCGCTCCCGATTGAGTGTTGGGATAAACCTGAATTCTGCCATCCGCTAACCCCAGCAACAGATCCTGCCGTCCATCCTGATTCCAGTCGAAGATCCGCGGATAAACGCCCAGGCATCCGGTACAGGGAACGGTCAAATCGGCGCCTTGGTACTGGACGTAGAAGAAACCGTCGTACTGAGGTGACTGGTTCGTCCCGACGTTTACGTAGACGCGTACTTTGCCCCCCGAATCATCCTGCTCACCGACAACCAGATCTTGAATTCCGTCGCTGTTCCAGTCGGCCTGGGTGGGAACGGAGTAAGCGTCGACGGCGATCGCCGCTCCTTCCGACTCGATCAGCACTTCACCGGAGAATGTTGGAATCTGGAACCCCAACCCACCCGCGCCACCGAGCAGAGCATTTCCCTCGGTGTCCAGCAGCGATGCACCGTCCAGCTGGAGCTGATAAAACCCAGGCGCCAAGGCGGCTGCGGAGGACCAAATCAGAGATTGCGCATCTTGGCCAACCGACAAGTTTCGTGTGGAGAAGGTTACGGGACCTGTGCGATAGTGGGTCAGATGAACTGCGTCGAGAATCGACCCATCTTCGATTTTTGAGGACAACTGCATCGACTTCGAAAACACAACTTCGAGCGTCGTCGTGGGCACTTCACCGATCAGAACCTGCTCGACCACCGGATTGGCGTCATTTTCCGGTTCCGCGGAGAGGCTGGAGATTCCCCAGTCTGCGGCGAGTGGTAGGCGCGGTTCCAGTGCTTCCAGTGCGTTTGTCCCGATCGGGCGACCAGCCCGCGTCCGAAGATGAAAGCGGCGGCGAATCATGGATCGACGTTCTCCGTTACTCCAGCCGAGTGTGCGATCTCCCCAATTTGAGACAGTTTCCCAGCTGGTCGGAAACGCGGGCTCAACCGCGTCGTAAACCTTCATTGTATTCACAGCTGGCTGCAACGCCAGAAAATCGCCGTGACAGAATGCCGCAGCGGGCTCCGTTCCAAACCTGTAGGCCGACTTGTCTCAAGTCGGCAATTCCGGAATGTTCGCCAACCTGACACAAGTCGGCCTACGTTGACCTTCGCTTGTGAGACAAAGCGTCGGTCTTGACCAGGGGGCAGATTGTGTCGAAAGTTCCGGCCGCGACCATCGGTTCTCTGCACGTGGCGATCCTTGTCGGTGGAGTTGGCCTCAGGCTCCACACTTCCAACCGCTCGCTTTGCAGCGCGCGGGCCGCGGACTTCTCGCCGCGTTGGCGAATCAACCGCGAATTCGTCCGACGAGACTGTCGGTCGCGGTCTTGATTCCCTTGAGTTCCGAAATCAGCTTCTCGCGATTCGGCGCATAATCCAGGGCCACGGGGCGACTGATATGCTCCGCCAGGACGAGTTCGCAGAGGGATTGCGTGAAGTCTCGCATTCCTTCGGCTCGGCACTGACAGAGAATCGCGGGCATGTCTTCATCTTCCTCGTGCAGAATTTTGTCCTTCACGATGGAATTATTCAGCAAGACTTCCGTGGCGGGAAAACGACTGCCTTCCTGAATTCCGGGAATCAACCGCTGAACCATAATCGCCCGCAAGCTATTCGCCAACGAGGATCGAATGAATGCGTGTTCAATACGCGGAAAGAACTCGAGGATTCGGGAAAACGTTTGACACGCATCGTTGCAGTGCAGCGTGCCGAGGACGAGGTGCCCCGTTTCCGCCGCCTGAATCGCGGCCAGCATTGTTTCCCGATCACGCATTTCACCGATCAGGATGCAATCCGGATCTTGCCGAACGACATGTCGCAGGGCGCCCGCGAAACTCGGGGTATCGATCGCAATTTCGCGCTGCGAGATGATACATTTTTTTGCGTGAAACACGTATTCAATTGGGTCTTCGACCGTGATGATATGCAGTCCGCGATGTTCATTGATATGGTCCAGCATCGCGGCGAGCGTGGAGCTTTTTCCACTTCCCGTAACGCCGCTCACGAGGACCAGTCCCTCGAGTGACCGCATGATCGTCTGGCGATAGACGTCCGGCAAATGCAGATCTTCAAAGCTGGGGATCTTGCTCTGAACACGACGAATCGCCGCGTGCGCATGTCCGGTTGACCGGAACAGGTTGATGCGGAATCGGTCTCCCGACTCACCGCGCGCCGAGAAATCTAAATCGCCCTTCTCGTCAAATTCGTGCAGTCGTCCCGAAGGAACGAGCGGTGTCAGCATCTGCTCGATATAGCCTTCGTCCGGCAAGGGAGGCCCCTGGATCTTCCGCAGGTGACCGCCGATGCGGATGTACGGGGGATACCCGGCTTTCAAATGCAGGTCGGAAGCTTCATTCTTGGAAACGAAGTTCAAGAGCGCCTTCATTTCCTCTTCGGGCGGTGGAAGTTGATCCATAGATCGGATTCCCTCAAAATGAGGAGGTGCAACGTGCAATACTCAGTACACACAAAGGACACACCACCACTTCGCCGTTCCAATCCTCAAGTTTATCAGTCGCGTGGTATCCGGGGAACAGAAGTTGACGGGAATCGAAAATCATGACCGGTTTCCGGAGTTTTGCGATCCTGCCTGCTGCGGGATATTCTCGGCGAATGGGGGTCCCCAAGTTGCTGCTGCCTTGGAAGGAGGGAACGGTCATCGAGCACGTGCTCGGCGTCTGGCGGGCAAGCGCGGTTGACCGGATCTGGGTGGTCTTGCGCGAAGATCAGCAGGCGGTGGTCCGCATTTGTCGCAGATCGGGAGTCGATGTCGTTGTTTTGGAACAGCCGCCCGCCGAAATGAAACACTCCGTCCAGGCGGCAATCCTCCAGATTCAGCAGTTGGACCAGCCGACGGCACTGGACGTCTTTCTGCTCGCCCCGGCCGATCTGCCCCACCTGACGTCGGACGTAATCAATCGGCTACTCGCTTGGCACGACCCCCGGAATCCGACGCTGCTGCTGCCCGAGTATCGCGGAAGGCGTGGGCATCCCCTGCTGATTCCTTGGCATCTGTCCGCTGCCGTGCTCATGCTAGGATCCGAGCAGGGCGTAAACTCGCTGCTCGGTCAACATCCACTCCGCACGCTTCCGGTCGATCATCCGGGCTGTCTGCAGGATCTCGACCATCCCGTTGACTATCGACCGCCCCAGGAATGAGGTAGCTTGGTGGTCACTCAAGAACAACTTCGGCATTTGGGTGCCTGGGGTCGAGACGCGAGGAACGAGCGTCGAGCCCCCAGGCGCGTGCCCTGGGTGCTCGCTGCGCTCGACCCCCGCTACCCTCGTTGGGACACAACGAAGTTTTCTTGAGTCATCGCTTGGGTGCGCAGCGCGGGCGGAACGGCATCCAAGGAGTGAAAAGAGATGTTGAAGGAGCACGAGATTCAACTGCGTGTTCGG
>CAZFWV010000106.1:14057-19302 GCA_964522605.1 uncultured Pirellulaceae bacterium | reverse complement strand
GCCTCCAGCCTCCCGCCTCCCACGGCATGAATGCCCGCGTTCTTCGCGCCAAGGCTCGGTCGAACATCGTCGCCCGAGTCGCCTTTATGACTCCTTCGGGGCTTTTCCCTGTGGCGCGACTTCGCATGCGGAATGCTTTCTCGCGCGCTGCTCGGACAGGCGGGTCCGCACGGCCCGCTGCGTGAGCCAGATGGCCTGCGCGGACCAGACGATCGTCACCAAGGCGGCGGCGAAGAGTCCAAAACCGGACGGTGTCTTTCCGTGTGCGGCCCAATATACGAGACCGCAGACCGCGATCATCGCGACTGCGACGACGAACCATTTGCCCGCTGCCGCCTGCCACCAGAGTCTCCTCGCATGGCGTTCGATGGCCAGGCGGGCCGTCTGATTGGCAACGTCCCGCAGGGCTCCCAAGTCGACCGGCAGCGGTCGGGCGCGGGGCGTCAACTCCGGATCGGCATTGACGGGCTCCACAGGCTTGGTCGGTTGCGGTTTTGTCACCGGCTGCTCCGTAGCCGGCTTCCCGGCGGGCGGCGTGCTTTCGGTCGGAATTGATTCCGCGGGCCGCCCCCCGACGCGCTGCAGAAGCTGTGACATATAAGCTTCAATCGAGAATTCGTCGACGTCTTGTGTCGCGGGCGAAGGGACCTCTGGATGCGTGGCGGGTTCATCCGTGGTCTGCAGGGGAATGTTGGCGGGCGCCGAAGCAGCCGTCGGCGGATCCAAATCCGCGTGCTGTGGTCCAGACATCTCATCCACCATCCGTTTCCACTCATCTCGTTCCTGCTGCGTCTGCTGCAATGTCGCCAACAGCCGCTCCCGCTCCTGTGTCCACTCTTCGTCACGCGCATTGGATTTTCGAGCCGTCTCGATTTCTTCCCGTAGGGCCCGGAGGCACTCTTCGCGCGCATCGAGTTCCGCCAATTCGGCCTCGCGTTCGTGACTCCATTGTTGCCGCTCCGACTCAAGTTCGGCTTGTCGATTCTCCAGCTCGCGTTCACGCTCGGACAGTTGTCGCTGGTGTTCGAGAAGCAGCTGCAATCGCCCCTGAAATTGCTCCGTCGATATATCGTCGGAAGAAGGGGTCGGCTCGTCCGTTTCACCGTCGATGGGCGGGGTCGCGGGAATCGCTTTGGCCTCGTCGAGAGTCGGAACCGAACGATCGGCAGGAACTTCCAGCTCGACGCTGCCGACGCGCAAGAGATCGCCGGCTCGAAGCCACTCGTCCGTGAAGGACTTGCCGTTGAGCCGCGCGTCGCCACTCCAGTGCCGAACCACCGCCCCCTGTGGTCCCCGCACAATCAGACAGTGCGTGGGGCAGATTCCCGGAGCCAGCAGTCGCAGAGAGCTGTTCGGCGCGGAGCCGATCGTCAATCTGTCCCCCACCAGCCGGATCAGGCGTCCACCATGCTGCCCACCGCGCACCCGCAGCTGCAAGTCGCTTGGAGACAGGTCACTCGAGGTCGCGGCGGAAGCGGCGGAAGAGTCGATCATGCTGGTCCTTAGATTCCGGGCGGTGCATGGGGCCCACGGATCTCGAGGGATCCCGCCCCCGGGACCGCCGGGAGACGTGGCAAACCCACCAATCCCCACAGGCTGTTCCGACAATCCAGGGCGGATGGCGCCCTTATGTGTAGGTGATTTACGTCACGGACGTCGCACGGTCAATGCAGCCTCCATCCCCGACTTCCTAACCGAGGTCGTGCAGCAAAACGGCTCCCGCCAAGAAAAAGAGCTACATGTCTGTGACGGATTTGTCGATTATCCGATACCAGTCATTAGGACAGGCGTCGGAATCGTTCTCCCGAACCCCGACGGGGCAGAGAGGACGGTACTAAGCGCCCGCGGGGCCGTCGAAAAACGGCATCAAGTCGAAGCCCGAAAAGTGTCGACAATCCCTGCACCGATTTCGCCGAACGGCCGACGAAGGCCCAATCGGTTCAAAAATCTCGTCAATTGAGCGGTTATCGCGAATTGCCCGGGGACGGAAGAATGTTTCAAGTTTTCGTCCGATTTTTCCGACCTCCCGCGGCCGACACGCGTACTATATTTGGGTTGTCGCGCAGAACGGACCAACGGATTGCGTCAGTTCTTCCGCGGCGTTCTGGACAGAAATAGAGGCAGTCGAGATGTTCGAAGAGGGCACTTCTGAAGGGGGGCACCGTACCTTCAGGGCCGCCAGAATCGGACCGAGCAAGGTAACAGCTGACATGGCACGCAAAGATGCAATGGCAAAGATGCGTCAGGTGTTGATCAAACGCCGAGACGCGCTCCGAAAGGTATTGGCGGGTGATTCGAGCCTCTTGAAGGAACTGCGCGAGCAGTCTTCCGGTGATGTGGTCGATTTCGCTCAGGATTCTGCCCACGACGAGATCAGCTCGCAGTTGGCCGAGGTGGAGAGTCGAGAACTCGCCAGCGTCGAGGCAGCCCTGGAAAAGGTTCGTAACGGGACCTATGGCAAATGCGAAGGCTGCGGAGAAGACATCCCGCTCATTCGCCTCCAGGCACTTCCCTACGCAACGTATTGCATCGCCTGCCAACAGGAATTGGAAAAACAAGGTGGCGGCCGCGGGGCTGGCTCTTGGGGCCGACTTCTGAACAGCGGGGCACTCGAGTCCGATTCGGTGCTGAACGATATCGAATTGGACGTATCGTAATCGTGCTCCGTGGCGTTGACGGACCTCGAAGGGACCGGACTCTGAAGTCAATTCTGATCCGGTCCCCTTAGTATCCGCCGATCAACGAGCCGTAGGACAGGGAGGTTCACGGCCCATGACAGCGTCTTTTCGCTCCACCACGCTGATCCTCTTCGTCGGTTTCCTGCTCCTGGAAACCGCTGGGTTATCCTCGGCCCAGGTCGTGGCCTTAAACCCAATCGATGGAATCAACCCACCAGCGAATGATCGCGATCAACTCTACGCGGAAGTTGCCCAGGAAGTCTCCGGATTGGAGCAATACGGCAATTTGTTGCGCAAAGTCGTCAAGCTTGTGCGACCGACCGTAGTTCACTTGGAGTCCATCAAAGCGGGGCAGACGGCAACGATTTCCAATCGACGCCCGCCGGTGGAAGAGGCGGGATCGGGAGTTGTGATTGATCTGCGCGGTGAGAACTACGTCCTGACGAATCGACACGTAATTACCAACGCCTCGCTCAATAACATCCATATTCGATTGAGCGACGGACGCTACTTGAAGCCGCTGAAAGTCTGGGAAGACCCGGACACGGACGTCGGCGTGATCCACGTCAAAGACGCCAATCTCGTACCCGCTCGGATCGGAGACAGCGACCGGGTGGACATCGGCGACTTCGTGTTGGCGGTCGGCAGCCCCTTCGGCCTGAGTCACTCCGTCAGCTACGGCATCATCAGCGCAAAAGGTCGGCGTGATCTGGAATTGGGTAACGAAGAGGTCCGTTTACAGGATTTTCTGCAGACGGACGCCGCCATCAACCCGGGCAACAGCGGGGGACCTTTGCTCAATCTGCGCGGTGAGGTGATCGGCATCAATACCGCGATCGCCAGCAATTCGGGCGGCAATGAAGGCGTCAGTTTCGCGATTCCGATCAATCTGGTGATGTTTGCCGCCCAACAGTTGATCGACCGCGGCGAGGTCAATCACGCCTACCTTGGCGTTCAACTGGACAATGACTTCAACCTCGAGCGGGCGCGTACCTTGGGTCTCAACCGCGTGCGCGGGGCCCTGATCAAAGGAATCACACCGCGATCACCCGCTTTTTTTGCCAACCTTCAAGTCAACGACCTGATTGCGGAATTCAATGGCATCCCCGTCGAAGATGACGACCATCTCGTCAATCTGGTCAGTCTGACGCCCATCAACGAGACCGTTTCGATCCGCGTCTTACGGAACTCGAAGCCCGTCACACTGCGCGTAAAAATGGGCAATCGTCGTCACTTCGAACCGCAAGATACGCCGGTGCAGCACTAAGCTTTGTATCAAACGCGACGGTCGCCGTAGGCCGACTTGAGGTACGTGATTCGCCTGCACGCATTGGACAAAGTTCGCTTCGTAGCCGAATTCGTGAGAATTCGGATCGCACCTGCGAGCGTCCAAAGTCTCACGACTTCGGCTACAGACGGGGAAATTCGGCGATAAATCGCAGTGCAAGCAGGCTAAACACATACGACTTGTCTCAAGTCGGCCTACAGCTTCTGAGACAGAACTAGAATCGAATTCGACTGCTTTCCGCTCGTGTCAGACGGAACGTGTCTCCTGCCCCGCGTACTTCAAACCGCGCAGGATGGCCGCGCAGACCTCGGGCACGTCTGCGTCGACCACGACCTCCATGTTCTTTCGCCAGTCAGGCCGGGGACGTCGGTCAAACACGGTCGCTCCCCGCGTCAATTCACCCGAAATCTCGACATCTCCCGCCATTTCCTGCGTTTCAAATAGCTCGGGCTGGACCGCTGCGAGAACGGTCACCGCATCATGCAGGCAAATGTGCTCCATTCCCAAACACTGGCGATGGGTCCGAAACGCATGGGGGACGACACAGCGCAGAATTCGTCCCGCCCGCGTTTCATCCGTCGGCAGTTCATCGACGCAATCGAGCGTAAATCCGATCCGCCGAGTAATATCGAATGGAACCAGCGTCTTCGTCAGGGGCGAGCGAAACACCAAGCGAGCCGCAGCGGGATCGCAGTACATGTTGAACTCAGCAACTGGAGTCACATTCCCCACGCCGTCGACACACCCTCCGGACATCACAATCTGATCGATTGATTTCGCCAGATCCGGATCGCGACTCAACGCTCGGGCAATATTGGTGAGCGGACCGAGGGCCAAAATCGTAATCTGGCCTGGTCGCTGCCGGATCGCGTCGGTGATGACCTTGTCGGACGGATGCTGATGATGCAATTCCGCGATCTGGGCCCCCAGATTGCCTAACCCATCCTCGCCGTGCAATTGTCGGGCATCCAATGGCAACGGATCCTCGTCATTCCGACAGACTCCCAAACGAGGCCAACGGGGTGGGTCCAGGATTTCGACAATCGCCTGCACGTTGCGGCTGGTCTGTTGTCCCCCGACATTGCCCGCTGTCGCCGTGACCGCCACGACATCCAGTCGCGGATCGAATAGCGCCATGCACAGCGCCACCGCATCGTCAATTCCGGGATCGCAATCGATAATCACCGGTCGAGCCATCAGTGCGTCAATCCTCCGCGAAGGCCAGTCGCAGTGCGGCAAGGCCGCAACCGGGAGTAGGCTGTAGGCTGTAGGCTGTAGG
>CAZFWV010000106.1:9521-13957 GCA_964522605.1 uncultured Pirellulaceae bacterium | reverse complement strand
GTAGGCTGTAGGCTGTAGGCTGTAGGTGTCGCTCCCGCTGGTCGCTCGATTCCTTACCGAGAGAACAACATGTTCGCCGTTAGCAGTGCTGGGTGGACCAGAGTAGCCCGATTCTAAGTTGGCCTGCGCCGAAGAACAAGATCGGGCAGGACGCACAGATCCATGGCACCGCTTTGGCAACGCGCGTCGTCGTCCGAAACTTCATTCGGAGAACCGGAAGACTGTACGCATGCTTCCAATCGTTCTCTTCGCGGTTGCGCGGTCCAAGATCCGTGGATCGAGAATCCTCCCGCGGTTTGCCCAACTTCCGTGGGTGGTCGTGGCTCATGGACGAGGCAACGATCAATCGGATCTCGACTTTCGACCGTTCTCGCCATTTTTTCCCATTTTCAGCAGGTGAAGCGGCGTCTTAGAATCGGACATCGACTGATCTACGAGCCCGGGAGATACTTCGAGCGCCTGTCTTGATCCGCGCCGGAGGTCATTCCGACGCCGAATCGAAGGGAAAGACCGTATGACGCACTCGTCGCTGGTGAGCCACGTCGCCGCAGGAAATGATCTATCGCGTGAAGAAATGGCGGAGACCCTTGATCAAATCATGCGTGGAGACTGGATCGACGAGGACTTGGCGGGGTTGCTGACGGCCTTGCATGAGAAGGGAGAGACCTTCCTCGAAATCGCTGGGGCTGCTGAAGCCTTGCGGCGGCATATGCGCCGGATTCATTCACGACACGACCGCTTGTTGGATACGTGCGGCACGGGAGGCGACCAATCGGGCACGTTCAACATCAGCACCGCGGCAGCCATCGTCACGGCAGCCGCCGGAGTCCCCGTCGCAAAGCACGGGAACCGGAGTATTACGAGTCGGACAGGATCCGCCGATGTGCTGGCGGAATTGGGGGTCAATATCGAGGCCTCCGTCGAACAAGCAGAGCGGTGTCTCGATCAGTTGGGCATCTGCTTCTGCTTCGCCCCCTTAATGCATCCTTCGATGCGACATGTGGCTGCAGTCCGGCGTCAGCTTGGCATCCGCACGATCTTTAACCTGCTCGGCCCGCTCTGCAATCCGGCCAACGCGACCGTGCAGTTGCTGGGAGTCCCGCGACAGGAGCTGCGCAGTCTGCTGGCGGCGGCACTGAAAGAACTGGGAACTCGGCGGAGCGTGATCGTGTGTGGGGAAGATCAACTGGACGAAGTGACGCTGGGCGGAACCACATTCTGCACACTCGCGGAATCCCGTGGTTGCGAAGAGTTCTGCTGGCAACCTGCCGATTTTGGCCTTTCGACGTCCACGGACCGGGCGAGCCTGTCTGTTCAATCCCCCGCGGAAAGTGCTGCGATCATTCGCAGGGCTCTGCAGAATGAAGCGGGTCCACCGCGCGAGATTGTGATCCTCAACGCAGCGGCTGCACTCTGGACCGCCGAATACGCGACGGAACTGACCGCCTGCGCCGCGGCCGCCGAGCAAGCCATCGTGAGCGGAGCTGCTCAGGAGATGCTGCAAAGGCTAGTCGAAGTCAGCCACGAGACACCGTAAACCGAATCGTTCCTTCCGAGATTCCAACCCGCAATCGCACGGATGCTGTTTCACACCAACCCCCGATCGAGCCTCGGACGCCGCGTCACCGGCTTCGTTTTGAAGCATTCGCGGACGACTCTGCTTTCCGCCCTGGGGCTCGCGATCGCCGCGCTGTGGATCACAGGAACTCAATTGGAGTTCCATACGGAACGTTCGGACCTGCTGAATCCCAACAGTGAATTCCATCAGCGGTGGCTGGAGTATGTACGGGAATTCGGTAGCCCCGAAGAGGTCATCGTCGTCGTTGCGGGAGAACCGACCGAGGTGCGCAAGGTGATGGACCGCCTCGGCCCGGATCTTCAACAGCAACCGGAGTACTATCAGGACGTCTACTATCGGTTCGACTCGGAAGCCCTTCGAGCCAAAGGGCTTTATTACTTGAACCGCGAGCAACTGATTGAATTGGACCAGTGGCTGGCCCGCATAGTCCCTGTATTGAAAGCTCCGTCGGTTCGTCTCACCGATTTGCTATCGGCCCTCAACAACATCACTCGATCGCGCGGTTTCCGTGTCGTATCCTCGACGCCAGCCGAGCCAGTCCGCGGCGGGACCCCGACGGCCTCTTCCCACTCCGATTGGGCCATCCCCTGGCCGGTCCGCCCGATCCCCGAATCGACGCAAACGCAGTGGCCCGATTACCAGACACTGCAAGATGGGCAAATGGGACTGATCACCATGCACCTGGTCCCGAACGCGTCGGGATTCATCCGCGGCCGTGACACGATTGAGCGTCTGCGGGAACAGATTCAACGTGTGGATGATGCGAATCCCCAAGTGGAAATCGGACTCACGGGACTGCCCGTGATCGAATACGACGAAATGCGCATCAGTCAGTCCGACATGACGTGGGCCAGCATCATCAGCCTGATTGGAGTCGCCTTGCTGTTCGCGGCCGGTTTTGGAACGCTGCGTGAACCCGCTTGGGCGACAGCCTGTTTGTTGCTGGCCATCGCATGGACTTGTGGATATCTGACCGTCGCAGTGGGTCACTTAAATATCCTGAGCATTTCGTTTGGCGTCATTCTCATTGGACTGGGGATCGATTTCTCAATTCACTACATCGCCCGATATCGCGCGATCCATCAAGACGAGCCTTCGCCTTCGGCCGCGTTATTGGAGGCCAGCAGCAGCGTTACCCCCGCCATCTTGATCGGCGGATTGACAACCTCCGTCGCCTTCTTCGCCGCGGCGGGGACGGAGTTCTTGGGGTTGGCGGAACTGGGACTGATCGCGGGAGGTGGCATCCTGTTGTGCCTATTGGCAACCCTGATCGTCCTGCCGGCGTTCATTGCCCAATTCTCCCCCGCTGATACCGACCGGCGGCCCACGCCGCTGATCCGTATCGACCGGTGGATGACCGCTTGCTGGCGGAACCCCAAGCGGACAATCGCGGCGGGTGTTCTCTTGACGGTGTGCTTGAGCGGCGGATTGCCTCGCGTGTACTTTGACCACAATCTACTGCATCTGCAGGCGGAAGGCCTGGAAAGTGTGTCCTGGGAACAGCGACTCTTGGAAAAGACCCAGCGGAGCGCCTGGTTCGCAATCTCCCTGGCCGATGATCCTCAGCGGGTGCGCGAGAGGAAGATGCAGTTTGAACAGCTCGATGCGGTCGAGCGTGTTGAGGAGATCGTCTCCTTAATCCCCGACGATGGAATGGAGCGATCGATCCTCGTAGCACGGATTCATGACCAGTTGGCCGAATTACCGACCTCAATGCCCGTCCTCGAGCCGCTGGACCCATCCCGGGTCATCGCAGAATGGGGTCAGTTGCGACCTCTGATTTCGACGACGGGTGGAGCCGCACCGTCGGCGGACGAATGGAACGTCTGGCGAACGCGCCTCGTTGTTCAACTGTGGCAACCGCTCGACCAACTCCGACACATGGCGAACACGACAGCTCCGTCCTTCGCGGATCTGCCAGCCGCCCTTCGTGCACGTTTCCTCGGCAAACGCGGCACGCACCTGCTGCGAGTCTACGGTCGAGGCGACATCTGGCAACCGGATGTGCTACAGCGTTTCGTCGAACAGATCCAAACGGTAGATCCCCACGTCACCGGTCATCCGCTGCAGGCATTTTACGCTTCCCGACAGATGCAACGCAGTTACTTAAAAGCGGCCGGATGGTCGGCAGTCGGCGTGCTGCTGATGTTGATCGTCTACCTGCGACGTCCCGACCTCGTCCTGTTGGCTGCGCTGCCCACCGGCCTCGGAATGCTTCAGCTGTTCGGGCTGCTGGGGTGGCTGGGTATACCGCTCAATCCGGCCAACCTGATCGTGCTCCCGCTGATCATCGGCATCGGGATTGACGACGGCGTGCACGTCGTTCACGAACTGCGGAATCGTCCTCAACGAGGCGGATTGAGTCCGGCGACGGCGGCGGGAATCGTGATCACGTCCCTGACGTCGATGATTGGGTTTGGCACGTTGATCCTGGCCCGCCATCAGGGCCTGCGGTCACTCGGGCGCGTTGTGACGCTCGGAATCGCTTGCTGCCTGCTGACCTCAGCCCTGCTCCTGCCGTGCCTTGCCCCGTGGATTCGCGGGGCACCCTGTCCGAGGACCCCGCGCTCGCGGGAAGCGAAGACCGCCTAAAGGTTTTCGGATGCGGGGGACCCAGCCAGAATTCCGCCCCCAACTCGGAGGGGCGGGGGAGCCGAAGATTGACGAACAAGGAATTCCGATTGTTGCGGGGAAGACAGATTTTGGATTGGCGAGTTGAGAACTGCGAGAAACGGGGAATCTAGGCGGATCGCCCCTGGACGCCTTTCCGCTGCCCTCGACAATCGAAACTCCTTGTTCGGCAATCTTCCGTTCCTTTCCCTCTGGCCGTCCAACAGGGACTTCGCCCCCACGATTC
>CAZFWV010000106.1:0-9421 GCA_964522605.1 uncultured Pirellulaceae bacterium | reverse complement strand
GTCCAGCCGCAGCTCCAGTCGGCAGAAGCAGACCTGCACGCGACCCCGAATCGAGCGGCACATGGACTTCTCAGATTGGCGATTGGCTGCTATTTTCAACGATTCACGACTTTTTTCAGATTGATTCGGAGCTCGTTCATGGCCAAACCGCATCGAAAACTCAAGAAAGCCAACCACGGAAAGCGTCCTGCGAACGCCCGGGCGCGGAAACAAAAACGCAGCCAGGTCAAGACTTAGCCGCCCGCGAAGGTCGGTGGCCCCGGTCCGCCGACGGTCTATGCGGGTTAACGTGTATCGAGTTGAGGACACACGTTGAACAACAAAGGCATGATCATTGACCCGTCCACTTTGGACCTAAGTCGGACGGTTGCGGGAATCGAAGAGATTCGCCGCTTCAACCCGCAGCGTTTCGAAATGGAACAGCTGACGGCGATCGTTCACGAAGATCCCGAAAGCCACATTTGTGTCGGGTACCGCGACGTCACGTCCGACGAATTCTGGGCTCGCGGCCATATGCCAGGAATGCCCTTGATGCCGGGCGTAATCATGTGCGAAGCCGCGGCGCAAGTCGCTTCCTACTATTCGCAGCGCTACGACTTGCTCGGCAGCGAAATGGTCGGATTCGGGGGGCTTGAGGACGTCCGCTTCCGCGATCCGGTCATTCCAGGTGATCGCCTGTACATTGTCACGCAATTGGTCAAGGTTCGTCGCGGCCGCATGATCGTCTGTCGTTTCCAAGGTTTCGTCGACGACCGGATTGTCGTGGAGGGCCTGATTAAGGGGATTCCGCTGCCGATCGAGACGTTGGAGTCGGTGATCCAGCAGAAGCAACGGGGACGCGACGAAGGCTTCGGCGAGGCTTAGGCTGTTTGAGCCGATCTTCGCAACTCGATGCGTCAATCTTGAAGTTGCACGTAGCCGAATTCGTGAGAATTCGGAGGTCTCATGCAGGGGGACTCATTGACGCAGCTTCCGAATTCTCACGAATTCGGCTACGAACTGACAACATGTGTGCAACTTCCAGAGACACTCTTCGGATCCCGATTCTCGGACTTGTCACCCTCATCCTGCTGCGGCAGCTTCCGAATTCTCACGAATTCGGCTACGAACTGCTGCGGTGAACAATACCGATGGGACGACGTGCACTTCGAAAAATCCCGGACGGTTTGGACCTGTCCTCTCACCTGCTGCGGCTCGAGGACGGGAACTGGGGCTCCGCGGAATCGCTCTTCGGCCGGCAGGCCCCTTGGGAGATTGAGGTCGGCACCGGTAAAGGGCTTTTCTTGAAACAAGCGGCCGCGGCGAACCCGCAGCATGACTTTCTAGGCTGTGAGATCGCCAAGAAATATGCCGCCTATGCCGCATCTCGACTGGCACGCGCCGGCTTAACCAATGCAAAGATCATGCAAGGTGACGCGCAGCGGTATTTTCGCGATCAGTTACCCGACCGTTCGGTCCGTGCCGTGCACGTCTATTTCCCGGATCCGTGGTGGAAGAAGCGTCATCATAAGCGTCGCGTGATGAACGAACAGTTCTTGGGTGAGATCCATCGCGTCTTGGAGCTTGGTGGGACGCTGCACTTCTGGACGGATGTGCGGGAGTACTTCGAGCGAACCTGCGACTTGATTGCTAAGCAAACCCCGTTTTCCGATCCCCAGCCGGTCGCGGAAAAACCGGCCGCTCATGACTTGGACTACAGGACCCATTTTGAGCGTCGCACACGTCAGGCGAATCAGCCGGTCTATCGAACGCGGTTCTTCAAGGCGGACCGAGACTCGGGACTGAATCAGGATCGCACGACTTCGTTCAGCTCGTAGGTCCGTGGCCCGGACTGGCCGTCACGAGCACGTCCGAGCGAAATCTCGTAGAGTTCCTGGCCCCAAGGCGTCGGATATTCGCCGGTCACACAAGCACGACAGAGGGACGTATCCGGCAGATCAATGGCGCGGGCGATTGCGTCGACCGGCAAGTAGCGCAAGCTATCGGCGCCGAGGGCTTCCGCCATCCGCGACTGGGCTTCAACGGTCAGGCGACGATCGGGCAGGAAGGTAGGCGCAAATAACTCTTCGACGGTCGACATGTCGATCCCATAGAAGCAGGGAGCGATAATCGGCGGACAGGCGACCCGCACGTGAATCTCGGCCGCTCCGCCTTCGTGACGAATTCGATCTAACAGCACTTTCATCGTCGTCGAGCGGACGATGGAATCTTCGACCAACAGGACACGCCGCCCTTCCAGCACCTGTCGTAGCGGCGTGTATTTCATTTTCGCCGCCTCCTGACGGCTGTTACTGCCTTCGATGAACGTCCGACCCGTGTAGCGGTTGCGAATCAATCCCTCCCGGCAGGGAATCTGCAGATGAAAGGCCATCGAGTCGGCAGCCGCCTTGCTCGTGTCCGGGACCGGGACGATGATCGTTCCTTCATCGAGCGGAACAAGTCCGTCTTCCAATTCGAGCCGAGCAAGTTCTTCGCCCAAGGCCGTGCGCGACAGATACACGCTGCGATTGTCGAGCGTGCTGGCCACGTTCGCAAAGTAGATCCACTCGAAGAAACAATGTGCCGAGCGATGGTTTTCCGCAAATCGCTCCAGCTTAAGTTCGCCCTCGGAAATCACCACTGCCGTGCCGGGTTCCAGCGACTGAATCTGTTCCCGTCGGAATCCCAGGTTGGCCAACGCAACGCTTTCGCTTGCCGCTGCGAAAAGCGGTCCATCGATGGCATAGCACATCGGTTTGATCCCGAGCGGATCCCGGGCCACCAGCATGTCACCGCATGCGTTCAGTAGAACCAAGCTGTAGGCACCATCGAACCGTTTCGCCACGTTCCGCAACACTTCGATCAGGCTGGGACGCGCATCACCGCCCAACTCGCGGCTCAGCTCGTGCATGATGATCTCGGTGTCGGTTTCTCGGGCCAAATGATGGTCGTTGCTGCGCAGCAATTGGTCGCGCAAATAGCCATAATTGGCCAATTGTCCATTGAAGGCAAAGCTGAACCATTTGTGTTTCAGCAAATGATGCCGTTCAAACGGCTGGGCGTAGCTTCGGTCATCCCGCCCACAGGTGGCGTAGCGCACATGACCGATCGCAGCCCGACCGCTGTATTCGTTCATCAGGCTTTCTCGTTTGCCGCCGTGCGAAAGCCGAAAGACTTCTGCCACGGTCCCGACTTCCTTGTGGGTATCGATCAGCTGGGCGCGGCGCGGATTGTAGGAGGTCATCCCGGCCGCAAGTTGGCCTCGATTCTGGATGTCGAGTAACATCCGCGGCATCAGACGGGACACATGATCGGGCCCCTGCGGCGGACAAAGCGGGCTCGCTCCCCCCCCAGGAAGATGGTAGACCGCCGCCACGCCGCACTCATGGAAAAGTTCGCTCATCTGTGCAAACCGCAATCCCGCAAATCACGTCCGTCCGCTACGATCGAACAAGCATCGAATCGGTGGAGAGCCGTTGGGCCATCGCCAAGGAGGTCCGCCGCACGCCTCAGAACGGTCACTCCCATCGATCGCCCGAGTTTTTTGCCGAGACAACACCGTATTCGCTGTCCGCCGTGCCGAGTGGTCGGCGGATTTCGACCAACCCACACTGCTCCGGAAAAAACTCTTGAGCTTCCGACAGAAAAGAAAAGCCGTCGAAAGGAGTTTTCGTCCCTCATTCTAGGCCCGCTCACACGTTTTCACAACCGACGGTCGCCGCAGGCCTGCGCGCCGCGCGGAGTGAAGTCGTGGGTGGCCGCTTCAAAGCGTCACAAAACGCCAAGACCGCTCACGAGATACCTCATGAGAACCATGCCATGACGGATTTACTGCGTCAGGAAATCGCAGCCACCGCATCGCTGATTGTTGTTAAAGTCGGGACTCGCGTGCTGACTCAACCGGACGGACGGTTGGATCACCAGCAAATTGAAAGCTTGGCCAGCCAGCTGAACCAGCTCGTGGCGGGTGGCCACCAATGCGTGCTGGTCAGCTCCGGGGCTGTCGGCGCGGGGATGTCGGAATTGAAGCTGACCCACCGCCCGACCGATCTAGCCCGCCTGCAGGCGGTCGCGGCGATCGGCCAGACGAAACTCATCGAGGCGTACGATCACACGCTTCGTCAGCACGGTCGTCATGCCGCACAGGTCCTGCTGACAGCGGGCGATATGCAGCAGCGAACTAGTTATCTGAACGTCCGCAATACACTCCGCTCGCTGCTGGATCTCGGAGCTTTGCCGATCATCAATGAGAACGATACGGTCGCAGTCGACGAGCTGATGACGACGTTCGGCGATAACGATCGGCTGGCGGCCCTGGTCACGAACCTGCTGCGCGCTCCCCTGCTGATCATTCTGTCCGACGTCGAAGGCTTGTACGATGGTCCTCCCCAGGAGGCGGAAACCAAAATCATTCGCACGGTATCCCGCATCGACGAGCAGATTCTGGCGTACGTTCGTGATCGGCGTGGTGGGCTTAGCAAAGGCGGTATGGCAAGCAAGCTCCAAGCCGCCCGAATGGCAACGCTGGCCGGCGAAAATGTCATCTTGGCCCACGGTCGCCAACCCGATGTTCTGATCCGGATCGTCCGCGGCGAACCGCTGGGCACCGCCTTCCTCGCGCAAGGCAAGAGTGTCAGTCCGTGGAAACGCTGGATCGGCTTCTCCGCCCGTCCGCGCGGTATCCTGACTCTGGATGCGGGCGCCTGCCATGCCGTGACCTCCCAGGGGCGCAGCCTGCTTGCAATTGGCGTCGTCGATGTTCAAGGCAATTTCGCCAAGGGCGACGTCATCTCGCTCTGCGACCAGACCGGTCGGGAACGGGCGCGGGGCTTGACGAATTACGCTGAGCAGGAACTGCGCAAGATCGCAGGGCTGCGAAGCGATCAAATTGCCGCCGCCTTGGGACACTGTCCCTACACCGAAGTCATCCACCGAGACAATCTGATCGTGACCGACGCGGGTTGATTCGCGAACACCCCCAGTCGGCTCCAACACGCGCGCACCCGACCTTCGCCACACAGTTCGTACTCGTACTCAGTGAAACGGTACTCGTACTCGTACTCGATTGCCGTGGGATGACGCAAGTCGCCCGCACACGCCCGGCGTAGCTTTGCATGCGGTCGCAGATTGCCGTCCCCAAAGGATGTAGTCTTTTCCCACAGACCCGCGATTCCCGGGCGCCGGTACCCTCGAGTACGAGTACCGCGTTGCTGAGTACGAGTACGAGAGACCGACGCGGCAAATCGACGCCGGAGGGGGCTCAAATCAGGCCCCAATCGAGAGGTGTACAAACGTGATTGACTCTGTACACCCGTATATTACAATGGGGCAGCGGGTTCTGGTGCCCATTTTGCGATTCCCCCGGCCCGAAGGACCGACCAAGATGACCCCCTTAGATCAACTGACCAAGCGTCAGCGCGCGGTATTTGACTTCATTCGTGACAAGATCCAAAACCGCGGATACGGCCCCACCGTGCGCGAGATTGGGGAGCGATTTCGCATCAGTTCTCCCAATGGCGTGATGTGTCACCTCAAAGCGTTGGAAAAGAAAGGGCTCATTACGCGACAACCGAACATGTCGCGTGCGATCCAATTGGCCGTATTCGAGGAAGACCAGGCGGGGTTGCCTCTGGCAGGGCGTGTCGCGGCCGGCGTTCTGCACGAAGCCGTCGCGCAGCAGGAACGGATCGATTTTGGCGATCTTTTTCCGAAGAAAAATCATTACGTACTCGAAGTCCATGGCGATTCGATGATTGAAGCACAGATCGCCGATGGCGACTATGTCGTCATCAAAAAGCAAAAAACGGCAGCACCAGGACAAATGGTGGTCGCGCAGACAGAGGACGGCGAGGCCACGATGAAATACTGGTATCCGGAGAATAACCGGATCCGCCTGCAGCCGGCCAACTCGCAGATGCAACCGATCTACGTCGACAATGCGCACGTTCTGGGCATCGTCGTCGGCGTGGTGCGGAAAGTGAGATAGTCGGTTGCCACAGGCGACCGGGTCGGCCGCCCAATTCATCCGCCGGAACCGCTCAGCGAGGAATGCCGTATTCGTCGATCTTGCGGTAGAGCGTCGCGCGACCGATCCCCAGCAGCCGCGCCGCCTCGGGAATCCGCCCGCGAGTTCGACGGAGTGCGTCTTCGATCAGCTTCTTCTCCCAGTCGGCGATTCGGAGCGAGTCCATTTGCGGCGGCACATCCACCGCGCGAATCCCCAAGTCCGCGGCCTGGATCGAATCTCCCGCCGCGAGTACGACTGCGCTGTCAATCACGTTCCGCAATTGGCGCACGTTGCCCGGCCAACTGTACGTCAACAACTGCTTCCGCGCTGCCGCATCCAGCCGCAACTCGGGCCGACCGTGCAGTAGCCGGAAATGATCAAAAAAATAGTCGAGCAATAACTCGACATCCGATCCGCGGTCGCGGAGCGGAGGAATCATGAGTTCAAACGCAGTCAGCCGGTAGTAGAGATCCTCGCGGAAGTGACGTTTGCGAACGAGCTCTTTCAGATCCCGGTTCGTTGCCGCGAGTACGCGAACGTCGACCGTAACTTGTTCGACGGAGCCAACCGGCTGAAAGGCATGTCCCTCGAGAATTCGCAGCAGCTTTGCCTGACCTCCGAGCGGCAATTCACCGATCTCGTCCAGCATCAACGTCCCGTTATCCGCTTGCTGGAACCAACCTTCGTGGTCCGCATCGGCTCCCGTGAAGGCACCCCGTTTATGCCCAAACAGCTGACTTTCGATCAGATCCTTGGGAATCGCCGCACAATTCACCGACAGCAGAGGCTGATCGGCTCGGCCACTGGCCTGATGCAGTGCGCGAGCCACGAGTTCTTTTCCGGAGCCGCTTTCTCCTCGAATCAGCACGGACCCGCGCGCACGGGCAACGCGCGCAATTTTGCTCTTCAATTCGCGCATCGCGGGCGATTCGCCCAGCAGCTCGCCAAATTCCGCCGACCGATCCACGAGTCGCGCATGATCGGCTTGCAGCGCAGCCTCTTTCCGGGTTCGGATCAGGGAGACGGCCATCAAATTGGCGACCGAGATTGCGAAGTCAAAGTCGGCCTGGCGAAATCTCCCTTGCTTCAAGTAGAGGTGCAAGACTCCCAATGTCCTCTTTGCCTTGACCAGCGGGACGCAAATCGCATCGGAATATCGCCGCAGGTTTGCCTGGCCGGTCGTGGAGGTGTGATTGGACACCCATACGGCGCGTCCCTGTTCGCAGACGACATCCGTCAAGGTCTTGTTCAACGAGATATCCTCGCCCCCATCCGGCAGGACATGCTTGGGTCGCAATTGTCCGTCGGTGCTGGCCCACAGAAATCCAACGACCGAGGCCTTGGTACGCTCGTGCAGAAAATCCAGCGACGTGCGAATCACCTGGTCCGGTTCATGACAAGCCAGCAATTTGACGCTCAACTGATAGACAACCAGCAAATCGTGAGCGAACTCCGTGTTCTGCAACGCCTCTAGCAGAATTCGATTGGTGTCGCTGGACCCGATCCGCGTTTCCTTGATCACCGTTTGGTTTTCACCCGGCGCCGAGGCGGACGTGAGCGTGGGCGGTTCATCAGTCCGATGAAAGACGAACTCGGTCGAACCGAATCGCAGTCGAGCCCCATCCGCGAGCAAAACCGCTTCGACACGCTGTCCATTCACATGAGAACCGTTCCGACTGTCCTCATCTTCGAGCCACCAACCTTCGTCACGACGAACCAACTGGGCATGCACGCGAGAGCAATTCAGGTCTTTGACGACAATCTCACATTCGATTCCCCGCCCGATCCGATTGGGATGCAACGGATCGAGAAGAAAATCCGTGCCCAATCGCGTGCCCGCGATCATGGTCAGGTAGCAGTACTCATCACCTCCGACAGCCATCGTTACCCCCAACGATGAGCGATCTTCCGAACCTGGCGCGCCCGCTCGCCTTGTTCAGTATCGTAGGACGCGTCGTACCATCCAAGCACCGGTCACCAACAGAACGAGATTTCCCAACCAGACCGTATAGGGCGGCACGGCCCCGTCTTTGCAGCGATCCACGGCAAAGACGAGCAGCGGGTAGTAGATTAGCAGAATTGGCAGGAAACAGGCCGCAAACGTCGTAAAGAAGTTGGTCGTCCGCATGCGAATCGCGAGCGGCGTCCCAACCAGGACAAAGAAGAAGCAGCTAAACCCGCCCGCCCATCGTCGCCAAGGTTCGAGGTGCAGTCGGTGCAAGCGGGACTGCGTACTCTCAATCGCATCGCGACGCGTCCGCCATTCCGCCTCGTCAGCCAAGAGTGGAAATTGGCCAGTCATCATTTGAAAGGCAGCCGCAGTGGCCCCTTGCCGTTCGGCGGACGCGGCGGCTTCCTTCTGCTGCGCCGTTTCCGTGGGAATCCGACGCAGTTCGATCAGGGAGGGACTGTCGGAATTGTTCCCCTTGCGCGTCGCATCCAACAAGGGAAAATCCAGCTCTTGCGTGTCGGAGAAGGCGACCGACCAGCGTTGTCCCCCATCGATCGTCCCGTTGGTCAGTAAGATCTTGAGCGTGTTCTCTTTCGTGTCGGTCCGCAATTCGGCCCAACTGGCATTGATGCTCATCGGCGGGGACTTCGCGTTCCCCTGGATCTGAATGCTCGGCCGGATCAGTCGACGCCCGGAGACCCCCTTCACATTGATAGAAAAGTGGCGGGTGGAATACATCCGCTGAGTGCGCAGCATACTGTAGGCAACTTCTTCCACCGACTCCATCACGACCTGAGAAATCCCTGTTCGCCCCCAGGAGACTGCGATGTCGTTGATCCACACGGCGACCAGGCTGAGCAGAAAGGCAAGCCCGAGCGCCGGATAGATGACGACCATGGGAGAGATTCCGAGCGACTTGATGGCAACGATCTCGTTATCGGCCGACATCCGGCCAAAAACACTGCATGCAGCCAGCAGGATGGTCGCCGGAACCGAAACCTGCAAAGCCACCGGAACCACATAGGGAATCATCCGCAGAATGGGCCCGGGACCGAGGCCTTCGCGGAGCCCTTCCTTGGCAACTCCGGCAAGAATCAGCAACAGCGTGATTCCCGTCAGCGTGATCGTAAACACGGCGATCAGTTCAAACAGCACGTATCGAGTTAGCTGTCGCATCCGCCTCCCGCTCCTTGCGTAGCCACCTTAGGGATGACTCAGAAATAACTACGGCATCTCGGTCCTCTCGTTTCACCGCGTGCCCAGCGGACCGCGGAGATTCCTCCCTACCCGCGGGGCGATGCCCGCACGGTAAAATGAGGAAGTTGTTTCTGAGCCGTTCCTTGGGGTGGAACTGTAGCACGTGTCTTCTTCTAGACAAAGGCAGACTCGCCCGCAGACCAGGCCAACAAGCCGACACATCGCCGGAGACCCTTCCGGGCTACGAGGGCTCCAAATTCGCCGGAGGGGGCCGACGGAGCGCTTCC
>CAZFWV010000105.1:14474-19425 GCA_964522605.1 uncultured Pirellulaceae bacterium | reverse complement strand
GGGTGGCAAGTCGGAGAATCACAGCCCGACGCGAACATCCAAGTGTCCCGAAGCACGAAGCCTTGTCTCAAGTCGGCAAGTCCGTGGTGTTCGCCGACTTGAGACAACTCGGCCCACGCTGACCGTGGCCGTGAGACAAAGCCTAGCCTTGGCCTGCGGTCGCTTTCGTTCGCCAGCGCAGGAGTGCGTCGAGGAATCCCTGGATTTCTCCATCCATGACGGAATGGAAGCTGCCGACCGAATAGCCGGTGCGACTGTCCTTTACGCGTTGGTCGGGGTGCAGGAAGTAATTTCGAATCTGCGAGCCAAAACCGACTCGAGCTTGATCGCGATATTTCTTGGCCTGTTCGGCTTCCCGCTTCTCTTCTTCCAGCCGCGCGAGACGGGCACGTAGCATTTTCCAGGCGGCTGCCCGGTTCTTATGTTGGCTGCGCTCGTTCTGGCACTGAACGACGATACCGGTCGGTTCGTGTGTCAACCGAATGGCGCTGTCGGTCTTGTTGACGTGCTGCCCTCCCGCGCCGCTTGCGCGGAACGTATCTTCGCGCACATCATCCTCACGCAGATCGACTTCGACGCTGTCTGAAACCTCCGGCGAGACGTCTACGGCGGCAAAACTCGTTTGTCGTTTTCCTTCGGCGTTGAACGGACTAATCCGGACCAGCCGATGCATGCCCGTTTCGCCCTTCAAGTAGCCGTAAGCCAGCGGGCCGCGAATGGCAATCGAGGCGTTGTTGATCCCCGCCTCGTCGTTGTCACTGCGGTCGAGCAGTTCCACCGAGTATTCATTCTTTTGCGCCCACTGCGTGTACATCCGCAACAACATCTCGGCCCAGTCGTTTGCGTCCGTTCCGCCATCGCGGGCGTGAATCGTCAAGATCGCGCCACAATGATCGTGAGGGCCACTGAGCAGCGTCTGCAGCTCCAACTCCTCCACGGCCTCTTCCAGACGTTCGATTTCGGCGATGACTTCGGGAACAAAAGAATCATCCTCCTCCGCCATCTCAAGCATCGCGGTCAGGTCGTCCGCGGCGCGCGACGTATCGGCCAATGGTTTGACGACGGATTTGAGCGACTTCAGCTGGAGGACCTGTTGTTGCGCGGCTTCTTGATCGTCCCAGAAACCTGGCTGGGCCATGCAGTTTTCGATCTCGGTGATTTTCTTCTTCCGTCCAGCCAAGTCAAAGACTGTCCCTCAGGTGGACCAGTTTTTCCTGAATCTCCTCTGCGCGGTAATAAAACTCTCGGTCCATCATCATTCTCCCGGGGCTCTGGGGCTGACTTGGCGAGTCGCTCTGGCTCGCACGTTGCCGGCGAATCGAATCGACTAGGCTTTGTCTCAGGACTCTTCCGCAGCACTGGCAGAGCCAGTGGCACCCGCTGATCTAGTGTGCCACTGGCTCTGCCAGTGCAGTTTTGAGACCAAGCCCAGTATATCCGGGTTCATGCCGCCTGTTCCAGGCCCGAGAACCATCGGTCGGGGGCGACAAAAAAACGGGCTTCCCGCTTCGGGGAAGCCCGTTACCGTTTTCTACTTTCGAACCGATCCCGTGAGATCGGTGGATGACCTTAGTTGCAGCAAGAATTGCAGCTGCCGCAGCCACCGCAGCTCGAGGCCGGCACGGTGACCGTCTGCGGAACCATCACGCAGCGACGGACTTCAACCGGCTTCTGCACCGTCACCGGCACACACACCGTGTAGTCGACCGTCTCTTGAACGGGAACGCACTTGTTGACGGTGACCGTCTGCGTGACCGTCTTCTGCTGGGGCACCATGACCGTGCAGGTCACTTCCCGACTTCGCTGCTCCTGCTTGTACTCCGTCACGTTGCAGGTTCGCTCGCGCTGCTCAGTGCGGCACTCTCGAACCTTGTCCGTGGCGGTTCGCTTCTCCGTCGTCCACTCGCAGACCTTGACGGTTCGCGTACGCGTCTCCGGCTTGCACTCGGTGACCTGACGGGTTCGCGTTCGCTCCTCCGTCTGGTACTCGCAAACCTGGACATCCTGCGTCCGTGTCTGCGTCTCGCAGCTTCGGACCGTGACCATTCGCGTACGTTGCTCCTGCACCATTCGCGTCACGGGAACCGTTCGCGTGCGGGTCTCAGTCTTGTAGGTCGTGACCGGGACTTGTCGCGTCCGTGTTTCCGTCTTGCACTCGACCACGTTGACCGTCCGGGTGCGTTCTTCCGGCTTGCAGGTCGTTACGTTAACCGTCCGGGTGCGTTCCTCGGGCTTGCAAACCGTCACCGTGTAGGTGTAGGGAACCGTTTCCACTTGCTGACGGTAAACCGTGTAAGGCACCTCTTCGGTCACGATGTTGGGTACCCAGACTCGCTTGGTGCAGGTGGTCGCGGGAGCCGCAGCAGACCCATCGCAGCCAGCGCTGGCTGCACCACCGCATCCGCCGCCGCACGCCGAGGCGCAACCGCCGCAACCGCGGCAGCCACCGCAGGGAGCGGCACATCCGCACGGGCTGCAACCACCACAGCCATTTCCGGCGGTCGCACACGGATTGACCTCAACGACCTGTTCTTCCCAATGGCCCTGGTCACGTTGGACCGTGCGGGTCATCTGAACGGGGACCGTCTTGCATACGGTCCGCGTGCCTTCTCGTTCCTCCTGATGGGGCACCATGACCGTGTAGGTCTGTTCCTTCTGCTCGGTCACGGGCACCATCACGGTGTAGGTCTCTTCCCGCTGTGTCGTGACGGGAACCTGGACCGTGTAGGTCTCTTCCTTCTGCTCGGTTACGGGAACGCAGACGTTGTAGGTCTCTTCCTTCTGTTCCGTAACGGGAACACAGACCGTGTACGTTTGCTCAACTTGCTTCTCGACCGGAACCTGAACCTGATACTCCCGCGTGACCGTCTTCGTCACCGGGACCTGAACGGTGTAGGTCTCTTCCACTTCCTTGGTGACGGGGACCATCACCGTGTATTCCTGCGGAACTTCCTTCCAGACGGGGACGCGGACGTCGTACTCTCGGGTAACTTCCTTCCAGTACGGCACTTGGACCGTGTACGTCTGGGTGACCTGTCGGGTCACGGGGACGCAGACCGTGTACGTTTCGGTCCGTGTTCGTTGCTCCGGCACCATCACGGTGCACGTTTTTGTGACTTCGCGGGTTTCGGGTACCATCTTGTACCGAGTCACCGTCCGCTGACGAACCTCACGTCGATACTCCGTGGTGTTCACCATCCGCGTCTCGGTTACCCATTGGGGTACCATGACGGTCCGCTCAACACAGGCGGGAGCACAGGCGTCGCCCGCTACCGTCGCAGTCGTTTCCGCTGCGCAACCGGAGCAGTCACTCGCAACGGCCGCATCGCAACCCGCAACGTGGACAGCGCCGCAAGAACAGTCTGCTGAAACCACCGAGGTTGTGGCCAGCAGAGCCATTGCGGCTAAACTAGAGAAAACCATTCGCACCATAATCCTTCAGCTCCTTTCGATCGCCAGAATGTGTCAGTTACGATGACTTTGCGGGTCGGCTAAGAATCCAACGGACGCGCTAACTGGGTAATATATGACCATCTGTCCCTACCGCAAGTGGGCGACATCCCCCCGTTCGCGAAAACGCATCATTCGTTGCGCTCCGCAACTCATCTTCCAAGGTTAGGTCACTGTTTCAGAATCTTGTCATCCCTCGATCCGGTTTCTTGCCGCCGAAACCTGGGTTAAAAGTGCATAAAAAAGATGTAGGTTTTGTCCGACGCGCGGGAGGGACGGTCGTCGTCAGCTGCGGCAAGTGATTTCCATGAGAAAACGCCGAGTAGTCCTGGCTATGTCCGGCGGTGTCGACAGCAGTGTGGCAGCGCACTTGTTGCTCGAGGCCGGTTTTGAGGTCGTGGGCGTCTTTATGCGGCACGGGCGCGAAGAGCTGACGTGCTCGACCGATCCCGGAGCGTCCCGCGGAATCGGCGAGTTACCGTGGTTTGATGCCCGCGTTGATCACAAACAGGGCTGTTGCAGTGCCGCCGATGCGGAGGATGCTCGGACGGTGGCGGATCGTTTCGGGATCCCATTCTACGCCCTGAATCTGCACCGCGAGTTTGGCAAGATCACAAGCTATTTCGTGGAGGAATACCTCACGGGCCGAACGCCGAATCCATGCGTGATGTGCAACACGTGGCTCAAGTTCGGTAAGCTCTTCGAGTACGCCGACCAGATCGGTGCGGAGT
This sequence comes from uncultured Pirellulaceae bacterium, assembly GCA_964522605.1. Classification (GTDB taxonomy): domain Bacteria; phylum Planctomycetota; class Planctomycetia; order Pirellulales; family Pirellulaceae; genus CAVZLD01. The sequence continues at coordinate 15,244 of CAZFWV010000105.1, read as the reverse complement.
ACGTTGCCACGGGCCATTACGCTCAGTTGATCGATTCGGCCGATTCGAGCATCTCCGAAATGCAGACGGATCGGACGGGACTTCCGTCGTCCGCAGAGAGTTCACCGACGCGTTTACTCCTTCGTGGTCACGATCGTGACAAAGACCAGTCCTACGTTCTTTTTGGCATCCCATCGGCTCGACTGCGTCGCATGATCTTGCCCATTGGCGCGTACCGGAAGGCTGACGTTCGATCGTTGGCGACCTCCTTGGGTTTGCGCGTTGCGGACAAACGAGACAGTCAGGAGATTTGTTTCGTGACCTCGGGGCACCATGCCGATTTCGTGCGCCAAAACAAGGGGGAGCGGCGGACCGGCGGCGTGATCGTGACCACCGAAGGAACGATTGTCGGCGAACATGACGGGATCGAACGTTTCACCATTGGACAGCGAAAAGGCTTGGGGGTCGCTTTGGGTGAGCCGTATTTTGTTGTCGCTTTGGAGCCGGAGAGTTGTCGTGTGGTCATCGGACGTCATTCCGAGTTGGCAAGGCAAGGGTTAACGGCGGCCCAGTGCAATTGGCTTGGAACGGGTGTCGATGAATCGTTCCGCTGCGAAGTCCAGATCCGGTACAACAGCCGCGCCCAGGCGGCGACAGTTACGCGTCTTCCCGGCGAGCGGATGCGGGTGCGTTTTGATGAGCCTTGCTTTGGTGTCGCCCCCGGACAGGCAGCCGTCTGTTATCGGGACCAGCAGGTTCTGGGGGGCGGTTGGATCGAGTCTGGTGAGTCG
>CAZFWV010000105.1:0-14374 GCA_964522605.1 uncultured Pirellulaceae bacterium | reverse complement strand
AGACAAGGGGAATGTCATGCGTTGGGCAGCAGGTTTGATTCTCTTCGCACAGGAATTCATGCCGGACGAGATGCGGAGTGCCGACGACTGGGGTTGGTATCTCGTGATTGCCGGAGTGTTGGGCCTGTTCCTGCTGATGGCCTTCATCGTCGTGATGGTCTACGGCAAATTATGGTTTCAGGCCTACATGTCGGGGGCCGATGTGTCGTTGGCGAGCCTGATTGGTATGACCTTTCGTCAAGTCAATCCACGAACGATTGTCACAGCGAAAGTCATGGCGGCCCAAGCCGGATTGAACATCGATCGGAGAGCGGGAATCTCGACACGGCGCCTGGAAGCGCATTATCTCGCGGGTGGGAATGTCATGGGCGTACTGCACGCAATCATCGCCGCCCACCGCGCGAATATCGACCTCGATTTTGACCGTGCCGCAGCCATTGATTTGGCCGGGCGCGATGTGCTTGATGCCGTTCGAACGAGTGTCTATCCGAAGGTGATCGATTGTCCAGACGTTCAACGCAGCGGGAAATCGACTCTCAGCGCGATCGCGAAAAACGGAGTGGAATTGAAGATTCGCGCGCGCGTCACGGTAAGGACGAACCTCGAGCAGTTGATCGGTGGCGCAACCGAAGAGACCGTTATCGCTCGTGTCGGAGAAAGCATCATTTCGTCGATTGGATCGTCCAATACCCACTTAGAAGTATTGGAGAATCCCGATCGAATCTCTCGCGCCGTACTTGATCGGGGACTTGATGCCCACACGGCGTTCGAGATCGTCTCGATCGACATCGCGGACATCGACGTCGGCGAGAACATCGGCGCACGCCTGCAGGCCGATCAGGCGGAAGCGGACACGCGCGTCGCTCGCGCCCGTGCGGAACAGCGGCGGGCAGAAGCCGTGGCCTACGAGCAAGAGATGAAGGCCAAGGTTGCCGAAAACCGCGCCCGGCTCGTTCTGGCGGAGTCGGATGTTCCCCGCGCGATGGCTGATGCCTTCCGCGAAGGAAACCTGCAAAGCCGCGGTGCGTGAGTCCAACGAACCTACGAGCCGGCGGGCGGCGGGTCCGGTTCGCCTCGAATCGTGCCGTCATCGCCGTACTGTTCACGCAAGCGATTCAGTTCGACCAGGAGTTGGTCACGGATCTCCGCGTAATTCGGATCGTCGTACAGGCTCCGCAATTCAAACGGATCCTCTTCCAGGTCGAATAGTTCCCACTCCTGCTCATTGTAATAGTGAATCAGCTTGTATCGGTCCGTGCGCACTCCGTAATGGCGCCGCACACTGTGTGGGCCGGGGTATTCATAGTAGTGATAGTAAACGGACTGGCGCCAGTCGTCGGGTGCCTGACCGATTAGAATCGGCAGCAGGCTGCGTCCCTGCATGTCGGAGGGAATCGGTTGCCCCGCCGCGTCGAGAAATGTCTCGGCGAAATCCAGATTCATCACCAAATGCTGGTCAACCGACCCTGGCGCGACGCGGGCAGGCCAACGGACGAGCAGCGGTGTGCGGAAGGATTCCTCATACATCCACCGCTTGTCGTACCATCCGTGTTCACCCAGGTACCAGCCCTGGTCGGATGTGTAGATGACGATGGTGTTCTCGGTCAGGCCTGCTTCATCCAGATAGTCGAGCACGCGACCCACGTTTTCATCGACTGCGTCGACACAGCGCAAATAGTCTTTCGCATAACGCTGGTACTTCCATTGAATCAGTTCTCGTCCCGAAAGGTCCGCCTGGCGAAATGCCTCGTTCTTCGGTTCGTAGGCGGCGTTCCATGCGGCCAGCTGCTCCTCGTTCAAACCGCCCTGCGGAGCCAGCTTCAGATCGTGCGGCGTCAGGTGGTTTGCGACCGTCATCTCCTGTTTCCGCGCCGGGGACGCACGTCCCGCGTAATCGTCGTATAAAGTTTCCGGCTCGGGGATTGTGACGTCATCATACCGGTGCAGGTGACGCGGTGCCGGTTGCCAGTTCCGATGTGGCGCTTTGTGGTGATACATCAAAAAGAAAGGACGCGCCGGATCACGATCGTTCTTGAGCCAGTCCAGAGCCAGGTCGGTAATGATGTCGGTGGTGTAACCGGTGTGCTTGATCGTCTGAGATCCGGATCGATCTTTGGATCCGGTTTTCATCGGCGGATTGTAATACGGTCCTTGGCCGATCAGGACATTCCAATAGTCAAAGCCCGTGGGCTCGCTTTTTAAATGCCATTTCCCCACCATGGCGGTCTGATAGCCCGCTGCGCCCAGCAATTTCGATACGGTCTGCTGGGAGCCGTCGAAGGTGTTCCCATTTCGTACGAACCCGTTCAGGTGATTGTATTTGCCGGTCAGAATCGTGGCGCGTGAAGGACCACAGATCGAGTTCGTCACAAAGCAGCGATCAAACCGCATCCCTTCCTTTGCCAGGCGATCCAGATTTGGCGTCTCGTTGACGCGACTGCCGTAACAACTGAGCGCCTGGTAGCCGTGGTCGTCCGACATGATGAAGAGGATGTTGGGCTGCGCATCAGCAGCCGGAGCCGGAGTCGAGCCGACGATGCAAGTCAAAACCGAGATGGTGAATAAGACTCGAGGGACCATACTGACTTTCCTCCGATATTGAACTGCCCCCGTGGCGAAGCGGGAGGAGACGAATCTGTAACGCAGGTCTCAGCCGAATAAGCCGGTGACGGCTTCGGCCTTGACCAGTTCTCGTGGTTGATTCAGGTGGTTATAGACGATCGTTTGCGGTGGAATGCCGACGGCATGGTAAATCGTCGCGAGTAATTCCGTCGGATGGACTGCCTGCGCCACCGGCGCCGACGCCGTTTTGTCGGACTGACCATAGACATACCCGCGGCGAATCCCCGCGCCTGCGATACAGGCCGTGTAGCAATAGGGCCAATGGTCGCGGCCGTCCGCGGAGTTGCCATTGCCCGAAGTGCTGACGCCGCGCTGGGGACTACGCCCAAATTCTCCCGTAACCACGACGAGCGTCTCACTCAACAGACCGCGATCGTCCATGTCGCTCAGCAGCGCCGACAGTCCGGCATCGAGCATCGGGGCCGACTGGTTCTTCATGCGCTCCGTAAGACCCACATGGTGATCCCAGGAATGGTTGTCCGAGTTGGCTACCTTCGGCCAAATCACCTCGACGACGCGTGTTCCTGCTTCCACGAGTCGTCGAGCCAGCAGACAACTCTGGCCAAACGTGTTCCGTCCGTACCGATCACGAACCGCCGCCGGTTCCTTGGTCAGATCGAATGCATCGCGAGCACGGCCCGAAACGATCAGGCTTAAAGCACTCTCGTAATACGAATCCAATTCGTAGTCCGCCACGGCCTGATCAATCTGCGGCATGCCTTCGTTAATCAGGTCTCGCAGCCGTGCCCGACGCTCCAGACGAGCCGGTGAGATATCGGAGCGCAGTTGGAGGTCGTCAATCTGGATTCGATCCAGCTTGTCCATCGCCATGTCGTCGCCGGGGGGGTAGAGAGTGTACGGATCATACCCGCGCCCCAGGAATCCGGCGGTGCCTCCCTTGCCGACCACATTGCTCTCCTGCAACGGACGCGGCAACATGACGAACGGCAGCATCGGTGTCTCGACAGGACGCAGGCGGATAATCTGCGAACCAAAGGTCGGAAAATCGTTCGGTGCCGGTGGCTCAAGCTGACCGGAGGGGCTGACCTTGTCCGCCGTGTAACCCGTGTGCATCTGGTAAATGGCGGCCGTGTGATTGAAGAGTCCGTTCGGGGAGTAGCTCATCGACCGGATGAAGGTCAGCTTGTCCGTGATCTGGGCCAGCTGAGGCAGATTCTCCGTCAAATCGATGCCGGGGACGATCGAGTGAATCCGTCGGAAGGCACTCCGTACGTTCTCGGGAACATCGTCCTTCGGATCCCAAAGATCGAGATGACTGGGGCCGCCCTGCAGATACACCATGATCACACTGCGGGCTTGGCCGAATCCGGGAGTTGTCGACTGCGCCACCGGCTCGGCCCGGATGTTCTGCTCCGATCGCAGCAGGCCCGCCAGATGGAGTCCCAGCAGGGCTGACCCGCCAACGCGCAACAGATCACGTCGCGTGACTCCCAAGCCGTCGTCACACAAGTCTTTTCCTCGTTGGCCGGGCACGACTAGCATTTCGTCGGTTCTCCAAACGAGCCTTGGGGCCCAAGAAAGGTCCCTGATCCCTTTAATCCGCCCGAGTATAGGGGCCGCGGCGCGCGACTGTCAAACTTTTCCTGGATCGCTCTTGGCAGCCCCGCAGTGATTCGGTTACAAGCCGTTCCCTTTTTGTTTCATTCCGCATGTGCGGAGCCGACAACGCTCTCCCCCGTCGAAGAGGTTTTGCATGCGTTGGCAGCAGCTTTCGTTACTGTTGGTTCTGACCGTCGTCGCCCCGGTCACCGCCCAAAACAGCACTCTGCGGACGACACTCAGTCAAACGCGCACGCAGCGCGGCGCGAAATCGGTGAATCTGCAGGAAGCCTTGGAGAAAGGGTTGCGCGCGCGCCTGCCGGAAGAATTCGAATTCATCGAGCGCGTCGTAACGATGGTCGAGAAAGGTACGTTGCCCCTCGATCTGGTTCGCAGCACGTTCGATTGGGCACGGGATAAACGTCCGTATCCTTATCGCTACTTTGAACGCGGATTGAAACTTCGCGCTGCCCGGATCGGGATCGTCGTTCGCTAAGATCGATCTCGCCTCGGTGGGCGGGATCATCTCGTAGGCCGACTTGAAACAAGTCGGCCTACGAAAGACAGCTTGGTCTAGGCAGGACGAACAACGCCAAGGCGGATGTGCACGACCGGCGGCGAGGAATCTCAGAGGAGTGGCCGGGGCAGCGTCGTTGTCGGACGAGTCATCGCGATTGTGATGATCAACCCCACCGTGAAGCTCAGTCCGAACCCGGCGACAACCAGCCAGTTTCCCAATTGCTCAGCGGCGTCCTGGCGACGCGGTGAGTTGGCATGGATCGTTTCGGTCGTGATGGGAGTCTCCGCTGGCAGCAATAGCGGTGCAAGCTTCCCGTCGCTCTGTTCATCGAAAAGGGGCAGCGATGTGAGCGGCGAACTCGTGGCGAATGACAGCGAGTTCAATTCAGTGCTTGCAAGTTGATTCTTGGCGGAACCGATGTCGCCAAGGATCGTCGTCGGGAACTGGGTGGATCCAAATGCCGCAACCAACGCCGTGAGAATCAGTTTCCGGGTCATGAGGCTCTGCTCCGTACACTGCGAACCGTGAAAATCTTTGTGATCTCGGCTAGCATTCGAGCGACCCCGACAGGCTGCAGGCTACAGTCGACAGCCTACTACCGTCTGCGGCCCTGCCGCGGTGCGGGATGCGGTGGCCGATCGAGTGCGATAGTCGCGGGGCAAAGATATACCCGGAGTTGCCGCGGGCGAACAAGAGAGATTTCGGCAAATACGTGTTTCAGGGTGCACGTCAGCTTTGGCCGACTTGTGCTGTGGTCGGCAACGTCAACAGGAGAATCGTGGGGTGTGAAGTCCTTGTTAGGCGGCCAGGGGCGGAGGAATCGACGATTGACGAACAAGGAGCTCCGATTGTTGAGGGCAGGCAAGGGCAAGAGGAACCGGAGAGTGACGAACAAGGAGCTCCGATTGTCGAGGGGCGGTGCCCAGCGGACCGGCCGAGATCCGCCGACGTTCCTCGTTCCTCGCCGATCTCCACTCGCCAATCCAAAATCTGTCTTCCCCTCAACAATCAGAACTCCTTGTTCGTCAATCTCCGGCTCCTCCGGCCGAACTCTCCGGCTCCTCAACTGCTCCAAGTCGGGACATGCTGGCTGCGTGCGGCGAATCCGAAATGTTCAAGCCGCAACCGGTTCGCGGGCGCGTCTGATCATTGGCCGGCGGCGGAAGAGAAGCCGACCTGAGACAAGTCGGCCTACGAAGAGCGGGCTGGGTCAATGCGCCCGTATGCGATTTCAGCGGCCGCATGCGGTTTCAATCCGTCCGCCAATAGCCGCCGCGATCGTGGTCGAATTCCACTTCCGATCCGAGATGGGATTCATCCAACCGTCCGTCCGCATAAACCGGATGGCCCATGACCCAAGTGGCGACCGGCCAGCCGCGCAACCACGTGCCGTGCCAGGGACTCCAGCCGCTCTTCGTCAGCTGGTTCTCGTTGAGAATGGGAGCGGCTTTTTGCAGATCGACGAGTACGAGATCTGCGTCGTACCCCACCTGGATTCGTCCTTTGTTGACGATATCCCAGACGCGTGCGGGGGCGTCGCACATCCAGTGCACGACTTGCTGCAACGTGCAGCGACCGCGGCTGACTTGATCCAGCATGAGTGCCAACGAGTTTTCTACGGCCGGTAATCCCGATGGCGACTGCGGATAGGGTTGCTGCTTCTCCTCGAGAGTGTGTGGGGCATGGTCCGTCGCGATCACTTGAATCTGGCCGTTGAGCAGTGCCTGCCACAAGGCGTCGTTATCCGCCTTCGTTTTGACCGATGGATTCATCTGGACCAGGGATCCCAGTCGTTCATAGTCATCGATGTTGAACAGCAGATGATGCGGACAGACTTCGGCCGTAATTCGATCCTGATGGTCCAGCAGCAATTCGATTTCGGCGCCGGTCGACACGTGCAGCACATGAAAGCGGTGTTTGTGACGGTGGGCCAGATCGAGGGCGCGCGCGGTTGCGCGATAGGCGGCCTCGTGGTCACGGATTCGGGAATGAATCGCAGGATCATGGATGCCGGCGAATCGCTGCTGGTTGGCTCGCACGGTTGTTTCGTCCTCGCAGTGGGCAGCAATCGGCAAAGTGGTTTCGCCAAAGATTCGCTCCAGCGCGTCCTGATCGTCGACCAACAGGTCTCCGGTGCTCGAGCCGATGAAGATCTTGATCCCTGGAGTTCGTTCCGCCTGCTGAAGTTCGCGCAGATTATCGCACGTGGCGCCGATATAGAATCCGTAGTTCACCACGGATCGCTGCGCGGCTAACTCCAGCTTCTCGTGCAGTCGCTCGACAGTTGTCGTGGTCGGCACCGTATTGGGCATTTCGAGGAAGGTCGTGACACCGCCCTTGGCACACGCACGACTCCCGCTGCGGAGATCTTCCTTGTGGGTCAAGCCCGGTTCGCGAAAGTGGACCTGGTCGTCAATCACACCGGGCAGCAGATGCAAACCGCGCGCGTCGATGACGTGATCGACGGTGATCTGTGATGCGGGATCCAGGGCGGCAATACGACGATCTTCCAACAACACGCCGACTTGAGTCAGTTCGTCGGGAAAAACGACCGTCGCGTTCTTGATCAACGTGCGCATAATTCACCAGAATCCTTGGTTGATCAGCGACCGGCTGCGCGGCGCGAGGAACCTCGGCGAGGCTCCGGAGATGGATTGGGGCGCGCCATGCCCTGCTGCAACGCGCGGAAAAATTCCAATCGGCGGCGCATTCCTTCGGCATCCATCTCGGGACGCGGTCCGTTGTTGGAGGATGGCGAGGTCGGCGGCCGGGAGGTCTGGGGTGTCGGTCCGCCGGTCGCTTGCGGCGGGGAACCGACAACGGCCGATACCGCTTGACGCACGAGTTCGGGATTCACTCGCTTCAACGTGATGACCCGCGCTGTTTCCATCACATCCGAATGCGCCTGGTCAAGTTGCTCCACCAAGAGCTGGATCTCTTGAAACAGATCATCCGGTGCACCGACCACCAGCGAGTTACTCCGCCGATCCACGCCGAGGGTCATCTGTTGCTGTTGTTCGAGTTGTGCGTTGTTGTCTCCGCGGCCCCCGCGTCCTCCGCCCCGCAACGCGCGCAGAAACTCTTCGGGTGACGGCTGACGCGGTTGTCCCGGCGTGCTGGCCATTCGATTTGCGTAAACCTGCCGCACGACCTCAGCAACAGATTCGGCGCTCGTGTTCAGAATCGGAATCAGCCGCGGAGCGGCAATCGTTTGCACTTCTTCGGGACTTGAACGCTGATCGACCATCTCGAGTAACTGTTCGATTAACTCCATGTCGGCGGGGTTCGCACGAACAATCAGGAAATTCAGTCGTGGTTCCGGGATGATCATGAAAGAACCGGACGATGTGAGAGACGAAACGGAGTCTCCCGCGAGTCCCAGAAGTGAGCCGACCAAGCCGCCGCCCGTATCTCCCAAGGCAGCGCCTGCGAGACTGCTGATCAGGTCGCCTCCACCTTCCGTGTCACCGCCGCCCGATCCGCCGCTCAATACATCGGTCAGTAGCGCCGCGGTCGCTTCCGCCGTCGCATATCGCAAATAGAAAATCGCAAACTGCCGTGCCGCATTGTTCTGGCGATTGGCCAGGGTGAGCAGCAAGTCCTCGAAGTCGTTGAGTGCTTCCAGATCCTGGCTGGCAACAAGCAGCCCCGTGGGACCGGAAGAAACGACAATATCCGCCCGTTCTTCCGGTACTTCACCGGTTTGCGGCGCCGTTGGTGAGTCCGGAATGTTCGATGCGTCGGATGAGGCGGTCGGTGGTTCCGCAGTCAGCGCTAATCCCGAGACGGCGAAAGGTCCGCCACCAAGGACCAAATCGGTTACGTTCGGGGCAGGGAGTCCCGCTCCGTCCTTCGAAGAAGGGGGCTGCTTGTCGGACGTCTCAAGACCATCCTCGGTCGGTTCCTCCATCAATTCTCGGCGACGAGGCTCGACGGCGCGAAATGGCGCGGATGGAGTCACAGTGCGGATGCGGTTTTCCCGTAAGGTGGGCCAAATCTCCTGGGCTTGCTGCAGTATCGCTTCCGCTTGCGGACCAACCAACGGAATAATCCGCAACCGGCGTTCCTCGCTTCCGAGGTAATCGCTGTCCGGATTCGTCTCGCCCATCTTCTGCAGCAACGATCGGATCTGGTCGATTTGGGTTTGCGTACCACGAATCAGCAATTGGCCCGTGGTGATGTCGGCATCGACCTTCGGCGCTTTGCTGCTGCCTTCCTCCCCACCGCCAAACAACTTGTTGATCGAGAGTACGGCAACCTGAGGATCTACGGTTCGCAGGCGGAGCACTTCCACTTGCTGGGCGTCACGCTGCAACTGTTCGAGCGTGGCACGAATCGTGGCGTGTTGGGAGGGACGGGCCAGGGCGACGAGGTGACCGGTCTGGGGATCCGTCGCCAGTCGAATCGTGGGATCGTCTGCCAGGAGTGTCTGCAGGATCTGCAGTGCCGTTTCGGAATCCGCATTGGGAACGCTGTAGACTTCCAATTGCGGCGTGCCGGAAATTGCCCCCCCCAGGGCCTTCTCGGAGGCGGGAACGTCGATCAACTGCAGAATCTCACTGACCTGCGCGACGTTATCGGGCTGACCGGTCAGCATGATCTGTCGTCCGGACGGGTCCGGTGCCATTCTCAGCGATCCATCTGGTGCCGCATTCAGCTCCTCCGGCAAACCAAGCATCTCTCGGATCACCGGAAAGGCCTGCTCTGCCGTAATGTATTTGAGCGGAATGGCGCGGACTTGAGCCGTTCCACTGGCGGTCGGGTCGGCCATTGCCTGCAACACATCGCGGATGATCCGCAACCGACCTGCTGTCTCGGTGACAACAATTTGTCGAGCCTGCGGTAACACCTCGAGTCGACCCTGAGGACCGATCAGCTTGGTGAGTTCCTGGTCCACGCTGGCTGCGTCCATGGTGCCCAGCGGAAAGCGGCAACGGACCAATTCGTAGGTGCCGCGCTGTTCCAGTTCCTCCAGCGGGACTTCGGTCACCAAGTTCGGCGGAATCCCGTCTTCCAGATTGACGACAATCAGCATCCGTTCGCGCCGCACCAGCGTATACCCCTTGGTCAGCAGCACGCTGTTGAGCAGATCGATCGCATCGGCGGCCGTGTAACCACGATTGTCGCTGTAATTAAAGGTGCCGGGCGGTGGCGCCTCCAGCACCAGCGACAAGTCGGCCTTCTCGGCGAACCAATCAAGAACATCTTTCCAGGGCGCGTAGCGGAAATTGAAATACAAAAGTCCGTCTTGCGCGGCGGCGTTCGACGAAGGACTCACCGCCGTCGTCTCGTCCCCGCGTTCCGTCGACTCTGTCGACGCGGCCCGGAGCGGACCCTCGACAGCATCCTCCGTCGCGGTGCCAGCCGGAGTGGTGCTCTGACCGCTCATCGCTTGCCAGTTGGACTGTTGTGCGGGCGTGAGCACCTGTCGCAGCTGACGCTCGAACCGAGAACGCACGACGGCCTTCTCGAGATCGTCGACATCCTCGAGTTCCCGGTCGCGGGCAGTCAGGACCTTCTGCAGCTGATCCCGTTGGATTGACGACAGTCCGAGTTGCTCGGCAACCTCCACCCGCTGGAGTGCCGCGAGTCCCTCCTGGGCCAACGCAACTTGTTGGAAGAGCTGCTGCTGATCGGGTGTGAGCAGGTCGCGCGCCATGCGTTCGGATTCTTCTACAAAAGCCGTCAGGCGCGCGCGTCGGTCCGCCGCGGGAAGCTGTCGAGCAGAGATCGCCAGCTCGAGCGCGGCTGCCTCGCGACGTCGAATCAACTGCTCAACCTGCCGCTGTTGTTCGGCAGTCAATTCGAGTTTTGCCGCCAGAGACTCATCGGCCAACAGAGCCAGGCTGCCGAGAAAACGGGCATCGGCTGCGAAGCTCGATCGAGTCCCGAACAGCAGGATCGCCCCGATGGCGCAGCCCGCCAGGACGAGGCGGAGGAATCGTGCTTGGGGAACATCACTCGACATTGGGAGGGGTCCCAAGAGCGGGAAGTTGGGAACTCTCTCCAATCCTATCCAGCCCAGCCGCTGGTTGCCAGCGAACGGCTCTGCACCCGAGGAGAAAACCACTGGGATTTCCCCACATTTGCCGCCGATTGCCCGCGAACGTGTTTGGAAATACGAGAAACCGAGCTCCCGAGCGTGCCACTGGGCTCTGCCAGTGCCGTTGCGACATCGAAAAAAGACGCTGGCATAGCCAGTGCTACCTCATCTTCCAAACAGCTTCTGCGCGTGCGCGTCCGCTTTCGGCTTCTGTGGCGGCCCGTTCTGGTCGTCTCGCGTACGCCGGCCGACGAGCTGTAGGCCGAATTGTCTCAAGTCGGCATCGGTGCCTCCAGCCGCAGATTCCGGTCAAATGCGTAGGTGGGGAGGACGAGCCGACTTGAGACAAGTCGGCCCACAAGCGTCATCCGTCCGGCAGGGCCGGGTGGTAGCGGTCGTACAACTGACGGATGATCCGGGATTCGCCGATCACGGTGATGCGATCTTCGGCGTGCAGGGTCGTATTGGCTGTGGGCACGAAGGTGGAGTCTTGGCGGTGGACCAGGGCGACCAGACAGCCCGGTGGCCATCGCAGGTCGCGCAGTGTTCGGCCGATCAATTCCTGGCTGGCGGTCGTGGGGGAGAGAACGAGCGAAATGAAGCGTTCCTCCCGGAGCAGGGTTTCTTTGAGCTGCTGGTCGTTTTCCGCCGCGAGCCAAGTCTCCATGAACGTCTCTTCATCGACGCGACCGGCCAACTGAGCGAGGATGCGGAGGTGCTGACCGGGGTTTCCCTGGGGACTGGCCAGGAAAAAAATGGCGTGCACGATTTGGTCCGGCAGCATCTTTTCGCCAAACGCATCACTGACCTGGATGGACAAACCGGCGCCTGAGCGGGCGAGAATTAGTTCTGGGTGTTCCAGTCCGGGAATGCGCAAGTGGGGCAAGGCGGCGCCCGCGGCGACGGGGGTCGCACCAATTCGGTTATCGCGGAGGAAACCGGTCAGCAGATGCGTCGGAGTTTCGGGAACGCGGTCGTCCAGCAGGGCGGCGGCGCGTCCCGCAACGCTTTCGAAGTCTTCCGCCGGCGCAACCTCCAGGACTTGAGCTCGCGCGACAACCTCGTCGAAGGGATCCTCGTCGCGCAAACCTTTCTCCTTCATGATGCCACGTAATTCGGAATCCAGGCCGACGTAGCGTCGCTGCCCGAGTCGTTCGAAGATATGAAAAATCGCTCCATCGCGGGTGACACGCTGCTGTGCGTAGTACCGATACCAAAGACTGCCGACGACGATCAGGACCAGGCAGAAGATCTGCGGCAGCGCGCCCATTTCAATGATCAGGATCAAGGTGGATCCGATCCCGAGTAACTGCATCCAGGGATAGAAGGGCGAACGATAGCCCGGATCGTACGACTCGATGCGGCTCTCGCGCATGATGATCACCGCCAAGGACAGCAATGCGAAGAGCAGCAACTGGAACACGCTCGCCAGTTTCGCGATCTCCTTCACGGGCATGGTCAACAGCAGCAGGATAATGACCGCTCCCGTGACGGTCACGCCGGCGATCGGCATTCCCGCCGCGGTCAATTGGCGAAAATGCGATGGCAGCAGATGGTCGCGGCTCATCGCCAGCGGATAGCGTGAGGCGGCGAGAATGCCGGCATTCGCGACGGACGAGAAGGCACAGACGGCCGCGACGGACAACAGGATGGCTCCCCAGTCTCCGAAGACGACGCGGGCCGCCGCGGCAACCGGCGTGATGTGGGCCTCAGGAATATTGGTCATCGCATCGGTTCCCAGCACACCGACCATGACGAGCGTGCCGACTCCGTAGACGACGACGGCGGTTGCTAGCGCGAGGATCACGCCACGCGGCAAGTTCTTCTCCGGATCACGAACTTCCTCCGAGATGCTGGCGACATTTGTGATTCCCACATAACTGATGTACACCAGGCCCGCCGTCGACAGAATCGCCTCGGGCCCAGCGTGCAGGAAGCCTGTGAGATGCTCGGGACGGATCTGAGTCACTCCCGTCAGAAACATCGCTAAGACGATCAGCAGGAAGTTGACCAGGATCGTCTGGAAGCCGGCCGCTCGTTTGGCTCCGCGCAGGTTCACCAGGGAAAAGAGTAAAGCGAATGCGACGGCCAGCAACGTATCCGGAATGTCGAAGGCAAACCAATGTTCCTCCGAGGCGATGAGATTGGCGTACGCGCCCATTCCGATTAATGCAAATGCGGTTTTGAGCACGAGGGCCAACCAGGTTCCGAACCCGCCGATTGTTCCCATCAAGGGCCCGAGACTGCGATCGAGAAAGTAATAGGCTCCGCCCGCGCGGGGCATCGCCGTGGCCAACTCGATCATGCTGAACATGGCCGGCACCATCGGGATGGCCGCAATCAAATAGGCCAGGGGGACAGCCGGGCCCGCCTCCGCGACCGCGAGCCCGGGCAAGAGGAAGAAACCGGCGCTGAGCGTCGTGCCGGTGGCCAGCGCGTACACGTTCCACAGGCCCAATTCTTTCTTCAAGCGATGGGAAGTGGGTATGGCCACAGGCTTGGGTCCCGCTGCGATCCGCGTCGATGAAAAAAGTGGGAGAACGTGTGCTTCCGCCCGAAGGAACTCGTCAGCCCACTCGTCCTCCCCAGGGATGACTCAGAAATAACTTCGGCATCTCGGTTCTCTCGTTTAACCGCGTGCCCAGCGGGCCGCGGAACATCTGTCCCTCTACCCGCGGGGCGATGCCCGCGCGGTGAAACGAGGAAGGTGTCTCTGAGCCGTTCCCTAGGCCGACCTGTCTCCAGTCGGCATGGGTCTCCAGACGGCCGATTCTTCTCACGTTTGGGGTTTCGCAGGCGCAGCCGACTTGAGACAAGTCGGCCCACAGGAGCCAAGCTGAACTGGTCGCCGTCCGGTGGTCTGGATTATAAACGTCCCGTCGTGGCTCCTCCCATACCGAACGGAACCAGAAAGGATGCTGTCATGTTCACCCCTCTGCTCGTTCGCTGCGGGATGATTCTTCCATTTCTGCCCCCACTTGCGGATCTGCCCCCGGCGGCGTGTCTGCTGCCCGCTTCGGACGGGAGTCGAACCGAAGCGGTCGAAAGGACAATCCTGTCACCTGAGTCACCTGCGGTCGCGGCCCAAACGCGTGAGTTGGTCCAGTTGCGACGGTCTCTGCGGATGAGTCCGATCGCGGGGTCCGTCCTGGACGCCGATCCGTCGACTTCCGCGGCTGGGACGGGGGCGGCGTGCTCGGACGAGGCGGAGTTCATCCAGGTGCTGCATCGCGTCGTCGAATCCGCACCGTCTGAGATCAGCTCCACCGTTGCGGACGAGCCTCCGGGTCCTCAGCAATCTCCCGCCCTGGAATCGAACGACACCGCAAGCTTTCTGCGGGGCATGAGTCGCCAGTTGGATGACTTGGCGAATGACCGCGAAGATCAGCGAGATTACGAGACGGCTGATCGCCTGCGCCAACTGAGCGATCGCCTGCGCCGACGGGCGCGGACCGCAACGCGATAGGATTCGCCGCCTCCTTACGCTCCGATCCCGGGTGCATGTCATTTCCCGCCGACTTGCGCTACGGTCAGAAAAGTCAACGGGAGAATCGTGGGAGCTGAACTCCCTGTGGGAAGGCCAGGGGTGGGGGAGCCGGAGATTGACGAACAAGGAGTTTCGATTGTTG
>CAZFWV010000104.1:0-19448 GCA_964522605.1 uncultured Pirellulaceae bacterium | reverse complement strand
ATCAACGCTGCCAGTTCCATTCATCCCGCGCATAGCGCTGGTGGACCAGTTCGCTCACCCGTTGTCGCGGCCAGTCGGTCCGAGTTTGCTCACACTCCCACGCATCGATCAGCGATTGACGCAGACGTTGGGCGGTCACGGGCAATTGCACTAAGAACTGGTCGTGAGATCGATCTTCTCGATAGGACGGACGTCGCGGCGGCATTTTCAGGCAGGAAGCGATTCTCGGCAGCGGGAAGTTGTACAGGAGTGTTCCATGGTAGAGCAGCGCGTTCCGCTTGCAGCGAAGGCTGTTTCCAGAGAATTTCCGGTTATCCAGCGTCAGATCGCTCGTACCCGACAGTTGAACTGGCAGACCGAGACGACACAAGGCTTGTTGAATGCGCTGCAAGACAAAACCATGGGCACGGTCGACGACCAGCAGGTCCGCGTGGTGGGACAAAGAGAGGACGACGGAGTACATCAGACAACCCGGGCCGATCACGACCGCCGCTCCGCCGCTACATCGGCGAAGAACCGGAATCTGCTCCCGGCGGCAGGTAGCGACCTCGACCTCCTCTTCGATCCGCGAACCTCGCCCGACGATCACTGCGACCTGAGGCGACTCCCAAAGCCGCAGCAGATCACGCGACGGCCCTTCCTCGTCGGCGCAATCCAGCAGCGACTCATCCAGGGCCAGGTTTTCGGCGGGCGTCGGCAGCGTGAGTTCTAAGAGATCCATGCGGCATGTTGTAGCCTGCCAGCGCATCGGCGAAAATGGCCCGCCCGCCCCGATCGGTTGGGTTGGCTTGACGGTGACCGGCAGCCCCCTACACTGTGCTCCTAACGGTGAAAATGTTGTTCTTGCGGCAAAAACCGAGCGACCAACGGGAGCGACCCGGACCCGGGTGGGGTAGCCCCCCCGTTGGCTTGTGGCGCTGCCGCACTGTGAGTTTCTGCCGCTTCCCTGCTCCCTTCCGGTTTGAACCCTCCGATGACTGACGCTCCCTCGCCTCCGGCAGACGAATCATCCGACGGCGTCCCGCCAAACGATCCGAAGCACAACTTGCCTCCGGTGACCCCCCCGTCGGCGCGATTCTTGATGCAGTTGTTCGTCGTGCCCATGGTGATCGTCGTCGTGATTGTGCTCGTCTGCCTGATGTTCAACTGGCTCGCGCATCTGGGCACGCGTCCGGAAGAGCTGGTCGATGATTTGACGCGTTTGAATCCAGGGAGCTGGCAGAAAGCGCTCACGATCGCGAATTTGTTGTGTGACCGCCAACAGGCAGAACTACGACAGGATCCGGTACTGGCGGGACGTTTGGCGGATATCTTGCAGCAGCAGCTGGACGAAGGGAACCTGGAGCCGGAGTCGCTGAAGCTGCGCGTCTATCTCTGCACGGCGCTCGGCGTCTTCGAGATCGAAGAGGGATTACCCGCGTTGATCAAGGCCGCATCCACACAACGTGATCCGCGCGAAATTGAAGTTCGCAAGACGGCACTCGAGGCCATCGCGCGTCGGGCGGAAGGAATGCCTTCCGGAGCAGAAATTCTGCGTGCGCGGACCGACGTCATGGCAACTTTGATGCAAGCCGCCCAGCAACAAGGCGGCTCCCCCGAAGAAACCGAACTCAATGCCCAGTTGCGATCCCGTGCTGCGTACACACTAGGGGTCCTTGGCGGGCCGGAAGCGATGGATCAACTGGCGAAAATGCTGAGTGATCCCGCAGCGAGTGTTCGCTACAACGCAGCGAATGGACTGGCTCGTTACGGTGATCCGCGCTCGCTTTCCTGTCTCGCCGACATGTTGCAGCCGACTCGCTTGCAGGTCCCCGGAGAACCGCCGCTCGATGATGTGACCCTGACTACGATTCTCCAGAACGCGCTTCGATCCGCTGCCAATCTCGCCCGACTCAACCCCTCGCTGAACTTAGAGTCTATCGAGGATGGGGTAAACAAACTTCTCGCCGATCCCCAACTGACTCCAGCCGTACGTCGCGGCATCGAGATGGACGCCCGCACGACACTGCAGGCATTGGAGGCACGACGCTCCAATTGACCGATGCAGCTTGATTCGCGTTATGCCAACGGACTGTCAGAATCGGCAACGAGTCGCCAGAACCGGTTGTAACGATTAGGGCAACCAGGAAAAATCGCGGCGCAACCTGTCATTCCCGTATGGACTTAGGTCAACGGGGCAAACCGTCGCGAAACGAGCTAGCACATAAACCGGAAATTGCGCTTCAATCGCTAAGCGCTTACGCGGTTTCGATTTGCTTCAAGAAAATCGAGCTCGACCCCAACACGGGTAGTTGCCCAAATCGCGATTTTCACCCAAATTCGAAAGAGGGCTGCGTGTCTGTGCCGTTGGGGCGCGCGCCGGCGATCCGGGAACTTTGCCGGATCATGACTTTGCCGGGCCACGAAGAGATTAATAATAGGAACACCTATCGGTCACTCCGTCTCGTCTTCTTTCGCAGGAATGCATAGTGCCATGAAAAGCGTCGTCTTTGTTACAGCCATCCTTCTGTCACTTGTGTCCGGGCCGATCCTGACCGCCCAAGTGGCTTACGACTCGTGCGAGACGTATCGCTTAGTGCCGCAGACAATCTACGAACAGCGGCCGGTGACGACCTATCGACTGGAAACCGAAACGATCGTCGAACAAAGACCGACGACCACGTATCGGCCCGTCTGGGAGACCGAGACACGCAAGCGAACCTACACCGTATTGCGGCCTGTGCGGGAAACGAGCACACGGGAGGAACGATACACGGTACTCAAACCGGTTCAGGAAACGTCTTATCGCGAGGAGACGATACAGCGAACGCATTACGTCACCGAAACGCAAATGCGGGAAGAACGCCGCGTTGTCGAAAAACCGGTCATGGAAACATCCACGCGGGAGGAACAGCGAACGGTATGGCGACCGGTCACTGAAACGCAGTATCGCGATGAATGTGAAACGGTGATGCGTCCGGTGACTTCGACCACAACGCAGTGGGTCGACCAGGGCAGTTTCGTGGATCAATACGTTATGCAGCCACTGCCGCCGGGCCGCGATCGACTCCAGTGGGTACCCCGCACGAATTACGTCAATCCCTACACCGGTTTGGTCACGACGCAGCGCGGCGGGATGTACTGGGTACCGCAACCTCAACAGGGTGTCTACACAGTGCAGCGGGCGTACGTGCCAAATCTCGTTCCACAGGCAGTGGAACAAACCAGTTACGTTCCCGAAACGGTGGCGAGGAAAGTTCCGGTGGATGTGACACGGTATGAACCGACGATCGAAACGCGTCGAGTTCCCGTGTCAACCGTTCGGATGGAGCGCGAAGAACAGCGGCGAATGGTTCCCTACACGGTGCAGCGTCCGGTTGTCGAGAACGTGGTCCGCAAGGTCCCCGTGCAGACCACTCGCTGGGAATCCCAGGTCGTGGTTCGCAAGATTCCCGTCACGACCGTCCGGTACGTGGAGGAACAACGGACCGAGGAGATCCCCGTGCGCGTCTGCCGCTGGGTCGCGGAACAGCGAGTCGACGAGGTGAAACGGGAGGTCTCCCGGTGGGTCCCGACCCAGTCGACACAGACCGTCGCGCGCACGGTCATGACGCGTGTCCCGCTCGACCCGTGTGCTGTCGCTCCGCAGATCATTGTCCCTAGCGACGAGCCGGCACCCGCGGAAGCGAGCAGCGGTCCGCCCGCAACACCGGCAGAGGAACCTTCCGCGGATGGAGAAGCGCGGGAATCGCGCCGACCGACAACCTCGTCTTCTGACGGAACGACGATCACGCGGCGTCCGCGGATCGATTTCGCGGATTCGATCGAAACCCCCTCGCCGCCTGCACCGCCCATTCAGTAACCGCAGTGCGGCAAGGCCGTAACTAACGCAGCGGCTGCCACGTCCGCTCGGCATGGGTCTCCTGACCCCGCCGCATGGAGGTCGTGCGGTTCTGACTTTCTGGCTCATAAGAGGTTAAGACACCCTCCCGCGCGGAGGTCTTGCGGCCTTTACGTGGATGGCTCGGATGAAGCGACAACACCCTCGCATTGCTATTCGCTTACCCCGCAACCGTCAGGCGAGGTCCGCTTCTGGATCCGGTTCTCGCTGGCCGCATCCTTCCGGAAACGTGCGACTCCATGCGCGCGGCGTGAGTCTGCGGTACAACGAACCTCGCCTTACGGCTGCGGGTTAAACGAATGGCCACGAATCCTGTTCGGAGACTCCGAAAGAACCACCACTTGAAGGCTGCACGAGAGGTCACGATGGATCTCGACCGTTCGCAGTGCCGAGGTGCACCATGACGGCGGAATCAGAAGGCCCCACGGAACCCACGGAATTCGCCGGTCGGCGCGTCGTTTTCGTCGGCAGACTTGGCAGCATGAGTCGTCGCGAAGCACACCGATTGGTGCGGCAAGCGGGTGGAACGGCGGTCGATCGGGCCGACGATACGGTGGATCTGATCGTGATCGGGGCCGATGAACTTCCGATCGCCGACGATACCCTGTTGGACGACACGATTCGCGATGCGACCGCGGAAGGCCGGATCGAAGTCATCAGCGAGACTCAGTTCTGGCAGCGGCTGGGCGTCGTGGAAAGTGATCGGCACGTTCGCCGCCTTTACACGCCCGCCATGCTTGCTCATCTGCTGGGGGTTTCGGTAGCCGTGATTCGGCGCTGGCACCGGCGAGGGTTGATCGTTCCCGTCCGCGAGATCCATCGTCTGCCCTACTTCGATTTTCAGGAAGTGGCAACGGCGCGACGACTCGCCGAATTGCTTGCCGCCGGGGCGACGCCCCAGGCGATCGAACGAAAGCTGGAACAGTTGACGCGGCTCGTGCCGGACGTTGAACGGCCACTGGCTCAGTTGTCGGTCATCGTCGAAGGTCGCCAACTGCTTCTTCGTCAGGGAGAGGGCTTGATCGAGCCGGGCGGCCAGATGCGTCTGGATTTCTCAGCGGCCGAGCAATCGGAACCAGACGCCGCGGCGGAGACTCCGCCGGCCAGCAGCGTAATCTCGATGGACCAGGTACTCTCCAAGGAACAATCCGTCTGGTCCTTGGAAGAAATGGAGAGCCAGGCCGCAATCCTGGAGGATACCGGCCGGTTCACCGAAGCAATCGAGATGTATCGGGCGGCACTCGTTGCTGGCGGTCCGAGCGCCGAGATCTGCTTCCGCCTCGCCGAACTGCTCTATCTAACCGGAGATATCTCCGCCGCCCGCGAGCGGTATTCGATGGCCGTCGAGTTGGATGAGGACTACGTTGAAGCTCGCGCGAACTTGGGCTGTGTGCTCGCCGAAACCGGTGACTTCGAGCTCGCCCTGGCAGCTTTCCAAGGTGCCCTGCAGACTCACCCGGAATATCCCGACGTCCATTACCACATGGCGCGCACGTTGGACCGCGTCGGCCGCGAGGCCGACGCGGAGCCCTACTGGGCCGAATTCCTGCGTCTGGCACCGGACAGTCCGTGGGCCGACGAGGCCCACCAGCGATTGGGATGGGAGGAGCCGGAAAGGGAAGACAACGAGGAAACGGCCGCGGAGGACCGCGGAGCAACGCCGCCGTGACTTCGTCCGCTCAGGCCGAATCCATTGCCGACAGGAACAGGCGAAACCGCCAATCCGCGAGTTTCCGCGATTCTCGGCAGCCCCCCTTCTGATTCTGGGAAGCACACCACAAAACGGACCTGAGCACGGCGGATTCGGGTAATGCGCACCAGATGCTCGGCACGTGCGGTCGACTGCCCGCTCAACTGTCAGGAACTCTACTTCCTGTAAGGGTTTACGGCCAGAGCGTTCCCTTGGCAATGCTTGACGGTGCAAACTCCCCAATTTATCATGGATGATTCAGAGACCGTTCAATTCTCGCCTGATGGCGTAACCGTCAGGCCCCACTCTTGGAACAGGAAGCTCGATGGGTCCGGCAATCCTGGGCGGGATCGTCCTGCTCTTCATCCTGCTGGCGTACATGGGCGCCAAAGCCTGGCATGTCTGGCACGTCGTGCTAGTCGTGTTTCTTTTCATGGCAGCTGGAGGAGCTTTCCTGCTCACGGCTTCCACGATGAAAACTCAGCAGAGGTGGCGCGGAGAATACAACACGCAAACGGCGCAGCTTCAGCGAGAACTGGAGACTCGTCAGCGATTAATCGACGGCGCGACAGATCCCGAACCCGAGCCATCGTACGCAGAATTGCGGAGCCGCGTGGGTCAGGTCATGGTCGACCGCGGTCGAGTCTGGCGAAATCTTCGCCTGGCCAACATCAACGCTCAGGAAAGCACCCTGACCCTGGATGCGTCGAACTGGGGCGATCGTGACTTTGAACGGATCGGATCGGAATTGACGGAAGACGAAGATGCGGGCATGCCGGCGGATGACCCGGCAGCGGAAGGGGCCGCGCCGGCGGCCGCGGGAGCTGCCCCGCTGGGCCTGGGAACGGGCGCGCTGGTCTTCGCCTTCAAAGAACAGCCGCTCAACACCTTGCCCGCTGAGCTGCGCGCCATGCTGTACGAGGAAAGTCAACTTCCCGAACAGGACGTCAAAGGCCTCTGCCGTCTACCGACGGTTTACATGGGCGAGTACCGGATCACCAGCGATCCGGCGGCGAATCCGTCGACCATCGAATTGACACCCAACCTGCCTCTCAGCGAGGCCCAGATCGAGCAGCTACAGCAGGACGACGGTGCGACGTGGGCCTTGTACGAGGTAATGCCCGTGGATTCCCATGAAGCGCTGCAGGGATTCACCGCGGAGCAGATGCAGATGTTGCTGCCGGCCCCAGAGAATCTTCCGGCCCCACAATACGAGCAGCTCGTCAGCGAATATGTCCGCGATCAGACGCGGGCCAATGAAACCGATCCGCCTGAGCGAAAATGGATGAAGATCAAATTCCTCCAGGCGCACTCAGTGGATGTGGACGTTCAGACGCCCACACCGCTGCCGGATACGGCGTACGATCCGAGCGGCCGATCGATCGAGGCGACGTTGCAGCAGGACAAGCCAACGCAATTCGCCAAGGGAGATGAGGCCATTCTCGATTTCGAGACGGCTCAGGAATTGGTAAATCAGGGGATCGCCGAACAGGTGGAGCCGATTTATCAGCGGCGTCTGCGAGACTACGCGGAGTCCTTTCGGAGTTTCGCCCGCGAATTCGAAGCGATCGGTCGACAACTCACGACGGCCCAGGAAGACCTGGATCGCATCAATGAATCGGTAAGCAGTTTGAGGCAGCAGATCGCATTCCGCGCCGATCAAGGGAAAAAGCTGGCGCAAGACCGAGACGGTTTCAATCGCGAACGGGAGGTCATCGCGAACTATCGCGGAGTTCTCGAGCAGCAATGGAATACGATCCGTCGCGATCTGAGCCGGTTGTATCGGGCGAACAAGCAGATCGTGCAACAGGAAACGCGCGCCGGCGACCGAGGCGCTCAGCGGCAACCCCCGACGGAAACCCGCGCCATCTCGGTGGTCCACTAAGGACGCAATCGGGGCCACCCTCGCTCTCCCAAACCGACTGCCCTTTTGCGGCGGCCTAGCGTAAGATAACGAAACCGGTATCCCCTCCAACGGCCGCGGATTTTGGGATGAATCCAGGCCCACCGGATCCGCACTGTCCACTCCGTGTCGGATGGAATTCGACTAGGCGAAACCATTCCGAGGTCGGTTGAGGACGTTTGGCAATCGCTAGGCGAGACAAGCCCGGGTAACGAACATGGGACTTTACGATCGGCCGTATTATCAGGACGAACCGCAACGTCATTTCGCTCCATTGTCCGGTTCACGCACGATGATCGTGAATCTGATCATCGTCAACGTCGCGATTTGGGTCGTTGATGTCTATCTGTTGCCAATTCTAGGCGCCGAGCGGGGCCACTTGAGCTATCTGTTGGCGCTCAAGGCCGACGCGTTGACACACCCTTGGTTGTGGTGGCAGTTCTTAACGTACGGATTCGTGCACGACCCAACCACTCCCATGCATGTTCTGGGGAACATGCTGGGGCTGTTCTTTCTGGGGCAGCCGGTCGAAAGTCTCTACGGGCGAAACGCGTTCCTGCGTGTGTACCTCACAGCAATCGTGCTCTGCTCCGTGGTCTGGTGTGGGACACAGAATCTGCTGATGGTAACCCAGTCCGATCCAACTTACGGCCGGGCCCTGCTGCTCGGCGCCTCGGGCGCCGTCACAACGATCGTAATGCTGTTCATTTTGAATTTTCCCAAGCAGACGATCCTCTTCATGATGTTCATTCCGATGCCGGCCTGGGTGCTGGGCGTCTTGATCGTGCTAATGAACCTGTTTGGCATGCAGGGAGCCAGTCAGGCAATTGGTGGTCAGCGCGTCGCATACGACGTACATCTTGTCGGAGCCGCCTATGGTTGGCTCTATTTTCGCAGCCGCTGGGAAGTCGGATCCCTGTGGAGCGGTTCCTGGCCCAGGTGGTTGCAACGTCCTCAGCGAGCGACGAGGACGAAACTCAAGCTGCATCGGCCGCCCGAAGCTTACAACGCCTTGGAAGAAAAGGCAGACGCCGTGCTGGACAAGCTCTACCGAGAAGGAGAGTCGAGCTTGACGCCGAGCGAACGCAAGATCCTGGAAGATTACAGCCGGCGGATGAAACAGAAGCACAGCTGAATCAGCTGGTGGACCGACGCGGAGCAACAAATCAGGATGCTCTTCGTCGGCGATCGGTCTGCTGAGCGCCTTCGACGGCCACTTCGCGATCCGGAGAACGCAGTTTCAGGATTGCCCCTCGAGGAACGCTTCGCTCCTGGACGCACCCTCGTTTCGTCGTCTCCAAGAATGTGGCAAGCGTGGCGCCTCGACCGGTCGGAAACGTCTTCCGCAGTAGCTCGATCGCCTCGGCCCACCGCAGTCCGCGGCGAAACGCGATCCGATAAGCCTCTTTCAATTCCGCCAGCTCCTCGGAAGTCAGCCCGGCTCGTCGCAAGCCGACCACATTCAGCCCCACAATAAAACTGGTCGCCCCGTCGATGGTCACGAACGGTGGGACATCTTTCGTGATATGGGCCTGCCCGCCGACCATGGCATGCTGACCAATGCGACAGAACTGATGTACGCCGACCGCTCCAGACAGGTAGGCCCGATCTTCGACGATCACGTGACCGGCCAACATCACATTGTTGGCAAGAATCGTCTCGTTACCGACCACACAATCGTGAGCGACATGCGTATTGACCATCAACAGATTGTCGTCGCCCAGACGCGTGACGTGGGGCTCTGACAGGGCACGGTGCATCGTAACGTGCTCACGAAGCACATTCCGCGATCCGATCTGCAAGCCTCCGGGTCGCTCTGAGCCCTTCTTGTGTTGCGGCAGCCCACCCAGAATAACGCCTTCGGCCAGGTAATTCGCGGCTCCAACGACCGTCCCGCTCCGAATCACGACGTGACTCTCGAGGCGGCAATCGTTGCCGATCACGACCTCCGACTCAACAACACACAGCGGGCCGATCTGTGTGCCTTCGCCGATCTTCGCATGCGGGCTGACGCAGGCTGACGGATGAATCCTGGACACGAATCGCTCCCTGAATGAGACACAAAACGGCAGGGGCCGCAACCAAATGGGGTGCTACCGCACCCGAGTCAGGGTCACTCCCGTGGGTCGCTCAATTTCCTGCCGAGATGACAACATTTCCACCGTTCGCGGGACAAACGGACCAGCCATCGGCAGGATTCGGGAGTCAGGCAACGCCGGAAGCGCCAACTGCTGCTGTGCCAGCAATTCGCTCGCATTCCAGGCCCCACCTAAATATCGGTGGTTCAAATCCTCCCGATTGAAGGGAAACTGTCGTTTCTGCCGCTCCCGGGGCTCGGGCGTTGAAATTGCCGGTTTCGATCCCACGTCGCGGAAGGCGTGAGCATTCGGAGCTGGTTTGCTGGCGGAAGCCGCAACCGCAGCCGCGGAATTCTCACAACAAATGCGGCAACGCCCCGCCTCACGATGAGCTCGCCCGCCCTGTCCCTCCAAGCGCAGAACAAGGGGTTATTCCGGCAAGCATTCCGAGTGATCAACGGCAGCGAGCCTTGAACGGTGCCGTACGACTAGGACTGATTGCGTCCCCCGCCGCACTGCAGAGTAGGCCGCGAACTGTTACACTTCCTTCTGGCTTCCGGTTCAAGCAGATACTCGGTGCGGATCGCCCTCTGGATGTCATCCTCCACCGCAGAACACGGAAGCTAGGAACCCGTCGCGATCCGCGAGGAAAAGCCGCTCGACTTGCGAAGTTTTGCCTGCGGAGCGGGCCAACTGACGCAGACCGGAAAACGACGAGCGGCCTGGAGATCGCCCCGAAATCACCGCCTACCGGCTGGTTAGACGACCGACGCCGGAAAGAACTTGAACCGAGGGAGAAGAGTCAAAGATGTCAGATTTGAATGCGTTGTACGACGAGGCGGACCGCTTGAAGGACGAAGGTCAGTACGATCAGGCGATTGAAAAACTTCAGCAGATCTTGCAGGCGGATCCGTCTCACGTACTGTCTCACTTGGCCCTGGCGGTGCTCTATGGCAAGGTCGGACAGCCGGAGCAAGCAGTCGCGCATGGCGTGAGGGCGTGCGAACTGGATCCAGAAGATCCGTTCACATTCACGGCGATGAGCGTGACCTACCAGCGCGCCTGGCAGGCCACACAGAATCCGGACTACATCCAACTGGCCGAGCAGGCGCGCGATCGAGCCCACCTGCTGCAGTCTCGGATGGGGTAGTGAGCACGCTCGCAGAATCCCGTCAACGCCAAGCACCAGGTTTCGAGAGCGACCCGTGTCTGGTCGGCGCTGCTTGTTCGGTGCGGATGCGAGGGACGGAAGGATGGAAACGACCCATTCGCCGGATTGAGTCGGCGAAGACGCCGTTATGTGCCTCCGTGCAGACTGTCCCAGGCGGCGGCCAGGGACTGTACGGCGCGATCGATTTCTTCCTCCGACGTCGTCCAACCAAGGCTCAGACGAACCGTGCCTCGAGCGGTCGTTTCGTCCAGCCCGATCGCCTTGAGCGTGGCGGACAACTGGGTCGAGCCACTGTGACAGGCAGCACCGGTCGAAGCACAAAGCTCCGGCGTGCGATGGAGCAGTTCCTGACCGACGACTCCAGGGAAGTTCACACTTGTAGTGTTCGGCAGCCGCTGGCTGCGTGGGCCGTTGAACGTCAGGCCAGATCCGATTTCCCGCCGAAGCCCGGCTTCCAAGCGGTCTCTCAAGCGGGCTAATCGCTGGGCGTTCTCGTCGAGGCCGCGGGCGGCCAACCGGGCAGCGCTCCCCAATCCAACGAGGAAAGCGACATTTTCGGTACCGGCGCGCAAACCCTGTTCTTGTCCTGCGCCGTGGAGGATCGGTCGGATTTTCGTACCACGTCGCACATAGAGTGCGCCGATCCCCTTTGGAGCATATAGTTTGTGTCCCGCTAGCGAGAGCAGGTCCACACCCAACTCCTCGACCTGGACCCGAATCTTCCCGACCGATTGAGCCGCGTCGGTGTGCAGCAGAATTCCTCGTCGACGACAGAACTGTGAAACCTGCTGCAGCGGTTGAATGGACCCAATCTCGTTATTCGCGTGCATGATGCTGACTAGCACCGTGTCTTCCTGAAGTGCTGCTTCGACCATTTGCGGATCGATCAATCCTTCGCGATTCGTTGGGACGACGGTCACATCGCAGCCCCAGCGATGCAGAAAGCGAACCGGTTCCACGATGGCGGGATGCTCAATCGCCGAAATCACCATGTGGCCGCGGTAGCCGTTCTCGGTCTCCAGGACGCCCTTCAGGGCCAAGTTATTGGCCTCCGAACCTCCACTGGTGAAGATCACTTCGTCCGGCTGCGCTCCCAGCAGATCGGCGACTTGTTCGCGTGCCTCTTCGACTGCCTGCTGGGTCGCTCGTCCCAAGGGATGGGTGCTGGATGGATTCCCGAAGTGCTCGGTCAAGAAGGGCCGCAGGGCCTCAAAGACCGTCGGAGCAACGGGTGTCGTCGCGTTGTAATCGAGATAAATCTGTCGCATTCTCGCAAGGACAGCTCAGCGGGCGCTCAGTTCCAGATCCGACGACTGATTCTTCAGTTCTGGCCCCAAAGCCTCCAGCAGCTTCTGATAAATGGGAACTTCCGGCGGATCGAGGGTCGCTTCACTCAGACCCAACTGTTGCGCTTTCTGAAACGCATCCACAGCGGCTGCCGTATTGCCACTCCGGTATTCCGCCAGCGCCAGATGGAAATAGATGCCGGGAGTTGCTTCGCCGCTGCTGGCAATCGTTTGCAGTACCGACAGAGCCTTTTCCGTTTGTCCGCTGGCGAGATACGCCATCGCCTCCGTATCCTTCAGCGCTGCTAAGGGCCCAAGTTGCTCGATCGCGTCTCCAATCACTTGGAGCGCTTCGGGCCCACGACTGGTCACCGCAAGGAGAAACGCCAAGTTGTTTCGCATCGCTGCTTTTTCGAAATCCGAAACATCGGTACGAACCAAGTACGCTCGATAGAGTTGTTCCAGACGCTCGAAATCACCGCGGGTATTGTTGAACGTGATTTCCAGACTCATCAATCTTGACGGGTCAAGTTCGGCCTTATGAGCCACCTCGAACCATTTCGTCAGACGGTCAAAATAGGGCGTGTCCTTGGCCAGGTCCGCCTTGTGGATTTCCAGTGATTCGACGCCCAGCTGCATGTACGCAAGCGCCTCCTGCGGCTTCCCTTCTTTTAATGCCTTGCTGATCTGTCGCTCACACAACTGAATCACCTGGCCGAGTTTCTCCCCCTTGGGCATTCGGGCATAGAAGGCAATGAGCATGTTGATCTGTTCGGGACGCATTTTCACGTAACGAATCCACAGCTGCTCGGCGAGCGAGTAGAATTTCGGATCGTGCTTACCCAGCTCTTCGCAAAGTGTGGCGATGTTGCGCAGGTTGTCGGCCTGTTCCTTGGGCATACTCTGCGGAACTTGAGCCATCAGCCGGCTGGCGACTTCCTTTTGCTTGCCTTGCCGAACCTGGAGGATCGAGCTAAGGCGCACGGCCTGATAGGAGGCGGGATCCAGCTTCCGAATCCAAACCGCCGCTTGCGCCAAATCGTCCCGTTCTAGAAGCCAATTGCTGTAGGTGGCGATCCAGAGCGAATTCTTGGGATCCATTGTCAGGAGGTCCACAACGATCTTCTGTGCATCCGACCAACGACCGGCGGATTTGTATGCGTTGGCCAGAATCGCCTTTTCATCCCATGAGAGCTTCCGTCGGCTCTCCACTTGCTTCAGCCGATCGATCGCTCGCTGCCTCGAGGGGGCATCAGGACGATTGACGCAATACCGAAGCCAGGTCATCAGATCGCCACCGCTCAATTCGCCTCCCGGAGGCGCGTTCTGCTCCAACAGCGCCAGGGCCTCGAGGAAGTCCTTGTAAGCGCCCGTGGCCACGAGCTGCTCCGCCTTCACTCGTCGAGCCATCGCGGCTGCCCGTTTCTCCGTCTCCGTCGCCTCCGATCCGTCCAGTGCGATCAGGCGATCGGCAAACTCGGTAATCTTCGTTTGATCCTGCATCAGCTGCGCCGCCAGGAAAGCCGTGCCCAGCAGCTTCGCATCCTTCGGTCGCTTCTCGAGCTCTGGGGTCAAGTAGTTCCAAGCCTGATCTGGATCACCCAGCACGGAGTAGATCTGTGCCATGAGCAACGGGCGTTCTTCGGTGGGACCCGATTTTTCCAGCTCCTCGATGACGGCCGCCACCTGCTCGGTGCGGCCGGCGATCTTCAAGGCCTGAACATAACTCAGCCAAGACGCCCCCTCTTTCGGTGCGATCTCGGTGATTCGTTTGCGGTTGGCCAGCGATTGATCCCAGTTACCTGCGGCCTGCTGTGCATCTGCCATCAGGCTGAGGTAGCGGACATCATTCTGGCGGGGCACCAAGGCGTTGGCCTTCTTCAGCGCTTCCGCAGGATTCTCCTTAGCCAGGGTCGCAATCTCGAACTCAAGGTGCTGCTGGATCTTCTGGTCGTTCGGGATCGTCGCGAGTACCCCCATCGCCCGACTGCCCTGACCATTTTCGATCAGCAGTTGGACCAGTCGACGTTGGTACATCGCGTCTCTGGGTGACTTTTCGACCGCGGTTTCCATCGCCTCAATGGCACCCGAATAGTCCTTTTCCAAGAGTCGCGCATCCGCCTGCAATTCATAGAGAGGCGCCCAGTCGGAACGCTGACTGCGAATCGATTCGACCAGTCTTCGAACCTCATTCACTGCCGATGCATCGCGCTGTTCGTTCTTTACGAGCCAGATCAGCCGCTTCGCTTCAGCGAACTTCCATTCCGTCGAATCCTTCGTCGCGATTCGCGCAATCGCATCCAAGGATTCCTCCATGACTGACAGATTGCCCGCCCGCTCCGCGAGATTGAACACGTCACTCTGCAGCGAGACATTTTGATCATCGAGCGCCACCAGTTGTTTCGCTGCGTGAATCGCTTTGTCATATGCCCCCAGGCCTTCGTAGGCAAGCCTCAGGGTGCCCCAAATCGCTTGCTGGTCCTGGATGGAGAACTTCTCAGTTAAGTCCGCCTCCAACTCCTCAAGGAGGATCACCGCATTATCCCCACCTGCCGTCGCAATTCGGTCTGCCCGGGCAGCGCGGATTGCCGCGGCGTCCCCGAATCGCTGTTCCATCTGATCCAGGATGCGAAGTCCTGCGTCATTGTCAGTGGTCAGTCGATTGAGCAGCATCCAGTAGCGAGATTCATCGGGATCACTAATGACCAGGGATTCCACTCGCCGACGTGCCTCCTGCGCCTGCCCCTTTTCGATTAACAGCTCGATTTGAAAACTCTGCCGATCCCGGTCCGATAGACCATCTTGCTTCAAGTAGTCACCGGCGAGCTGATCGACCAAACTCCAATTCCGTTGACTTTCTGGCCGTGCCATTTGCTCACGGATACCAAGGAACAGCATCCGGAAAAACAGCTGTCGGCGATACGCGGCAGGCAACTTCTCGTCCTGCGAGAGTTCCTGCAGGATTTGTATTGCCTGTCGGTATTCTCCCTGCGCGTCCAATTTGTTCGCGGTTTCCAGCTTGGTCGCGACAGTGCCCATGATTTGACGGGTGGCTTCTTCTGCCAAGTGGGATCTGCCCGTCCGGGCGTAGCAGGTCGCCAGGTAATTGGAAACCATGCGGGATCGGGTGTAATACGCATACGTGGCTCGCTCAAAACGGACATCCGACAGCCGCTCAAACACCCGTGCGGCACCCGGATAGTCGCCGTCGGCCATCAGCAAACGGCCTCGAACCAGCTCTAATCTCGGATCCTGATACCGACGGGGACCAATCTGCTGCTCCAGGACCGCCAACGTGCGGCGTGCAGACGTGGGGTCCCCATCATCGAGTTCGAGATTCGCCCGAAGGAACAACAGGTCCACGTTCAACTTGAGCTGCTCAAGCCCCTTTTCGATGTAGGCGATCGCCCCCTTCAGGTCACCACCAATCCGAGCAATTTCACTCAACAGCAAATACGACGGAAGCGAGTCCTTATGAATCACTTCTCCGTCCTTCTCCAGGTAAGTCTTGGCTTTCGCCGCATCCCCTGAATCCGCTGTCCATTGAGCTGCAATCAGTGCAACCCTCACAGAAAATGGGCGCCCCGCATCAGCAGCCTGCCTCTGTTCCAGAGCGACCATCGTTTCCACATCCGCGAGCAACCGTTGCTTGATCGATTCGTCGTCGGAACGACGCCAAAGGGCCTGCAGATACTCGATCCGCATGAGGTAAGCGTCGACGGAGTCAGGATTGGCATCGATCATCTGTTGCATAATCTGGTCGGGCAGCGATGAATCCTCTGCGACACCGTTACTCTCACCTCGAAAAATCTCCGCGAGTGCCGTATAGGCCGACAACTCGTCAGGATTGGACGCCTTTTCGGAATCGAACTTCTTCGTCTCGGGATCGAAGCCGACTAATGCCGAGAGCCGCTGAGTCGCGGCCGCTTTGTCGTTGACCGAAAGTTCTAGTTGAGCCAGTGTCACCTGGTCCCGCGGTGTCATTTCGCCCAGCGTTTCCAACTGCCTCAAGTGATCGGTCGCCTCTGTGAGAAATCGTTCGCGATCATCGGATCCGCCAGCGTAGAACTGCATTGCGTACCACGCCCCGTCACGCCGCAACTGGACATCCTCGGGATGCTCCATGATCGCCTTTTGCAGCGGCCGATAGAGTTCCAGTACGACTCCGACCGTCTCCGGATCATTGGGCGATTCCTGTAAACCTTCCCGACTCGCCTTCAGCATCTTTTTCAATTGCTCCACGTCCTTCGGTCGGTACCGCAGATAGCGACCGAGCAGACGAAGCTGCTCACCCAGATCCCCGTCCTCCTCGGCCTGCTCCGCGCGAACGACCAGCTCATCGGCGATGCGATTGACTTGGTAGCGCCGGAGAAAGACGAGGCCAACCAGAAGAGCGAAAGTTCCAACGACGAGGATCAGCAGTAGCGGGATGTTGAGCTTCTTCATGTTTCGTTCGAGTTGATCGTTAGAAGGGGGCGGCAGGGCCGCGGTAGCAAACCGTGAGTCGGCCCGACGGGCCCAAATCGCAATTGACAGACACCGCCCTGCGGAGGGGTCGCCGTATTCTCTTCCGGGTCTTGGCAAGGTCGGTTAGAAGTGACGCGCATTTTCCGCCCAGCTAGCCCAGCAATGACGTGTATTACGTTCGCTTGAGGCATCTTGCTCGCGCCGTGATCCATCCTAAGCGGCCTGTAAAGGTTGTCAAACCATACACCGTCGTGTGAATCACGCTGGATGTGCTCGAATCGCCCACGAGTCGGCGGAAAATACGTGCCATCTTCGCCAGTATACCCAAGCTGAGCATGTATCTGGCGCCGGCACGGGCCAAACCGGGCTGCGTTCTGGGCGGAGTGTCTGAGCGGGAATCAGTTGCTCCATTTGCGCCGATCTTCGCGGCCCCGGTCGCGACCGAAAATTATCGAGGCGGATCCGAACCGAGTCGGGCCACTGCCTCGATCCCAGCCCCCTGGCAGGAAGAGTATCAAATCCCGGATGCCAACGGTTACGGGCTCGACAATTCAGGGATTTTCAGAGGAATCCAGGAACCAAAGCAAAGAACGTGTCAAACTCTGCCGATTATTCCGCCTGTAGCGGTCAGATAGTCTGTAACGGAGGAATCCCGTGGCTCGCCGTCTTCAGGCGTTCCTCAGAAGGACAGCGGAAATGGTCAAGACTCGTCGCAGTTCCCCAACTCCCCAAGACAGGCGGACAGCCACCGGCTGGCTCGCGATCGGGCTTCTGATGGTCGCCGTGACAGCGACCGGCGGCTGCGTATCGCTTTCCACGGGAAATCTGGGGACCCAGGTGCCCGAACTGACGGAACATCCGAATCTCGCCCCGATCCTGGATGGAACCCAGGTCGACGAGCAGGGACTCATCTCTGCGGAGCCGGTGCCGACGCTGACAAGCCCCCCTTCGGAGCTAGCGAAAGTCTCGCTGCCGCGCTATCGAATGGCACCGCCGGACATCTTGGTGATTCAGGCCGTTCGCCTGTTCCCCAAATCGCCGTACTACCTGCAGACATCTGATTTCCTACAGATCGTCGTGCCCAACTCGTTGATCGACCAGCCAATTGCCAGCACCTTCCAGGTCGACTCGGCAGGAATGGTGAATTTGGGGCCGGCTTACGACTCTGTAAAGGTTGCGGGTTTGACATTGGACGAAGCCCACGAGGCCATCGCGAAGCACTTGTCTCGGCTGATCGACCAGCCTCAGGTGTCGATCGCCCTCCTCCAGGCTTCGGGATTACAGCAGGTTGCGGGAGAACACCTGATTGGGCCGGACGGGCACATCAACCTCGGCGTTTATGGCAGCGTCTACGTATCCGGTTTGACCGTTGACGAAGCTCGTGTGGCAATCGAAGAGCAGCTTGCCAAGTACCTGGATCAGCCGAAAGTGTCGGTCGAGGTCCTGATTTACAATAGCAAGTTCTTTTATGTCATCACGGAAGGGGCCGGTTTTGGTGACAACATTGTGCGAATCCCGGTCACCGGAAACGAAACGGTCTTGGATGCGATCGCACAAATTGGTGGGCTGCAGCAGATATCGAGCAAGCGGATCTGGATCTCGAGGCCCGCACCGAAGAATTCCGGCTGCGACCAGATTCTGCCGGTCGACTGGCAGGCAATCACGAAGGGGGCCTCCACCGGAACCAACTACCAGCTTTTGCCGGGAGACCGGATTTTCATTGCCGAAGATCGCATGATCGCACTCGGCTCCTTCGTCAACAAGATGATCAACCCGGTGGAGCGGGTATTCGGCTTCTCACTGCTCGGTGCCCAAACGATTCAGTTCATGCAACGATTCCCCAAGGGTCTGTTCTTCTAGGATGAATTCTACACGCGAGATGTATCTGATAGATCAAGGAAAGGTCACCATGGTAGGGTTTGCGAGTCGCGCACACGCGTTATGGATGATCGTCGTGCTGATCGCATTGCCCGCACGGGTCGGTTCAGCACAGATCTTCGCCCGCGTATCTCACGATGCAGCGGCCGCCGCCAACGCGGCATGTGGTTTCCGCCCGTGTCCACCCAAAGCGCTGACGTACGGCTACTACCACGAGAACTGGCGACGGTGGCCGGAAGAATCGCCGGTCAGCCAGTTGGGTGAGTTATCGCCGTTCGTCGTACCGGACCGCACTGCGGCCCCAACGGCCGAAACTCCAGATCCGCGCGATGAGGCGTCGGGAATCTTCCGCAAACGGAGCCCGGTATCCGCTTCGCCGCAGGATGCCCAGGCTCCCATGCCCAATCGGTCGGCCGCGCCAATGCCGACGACACCGAGTGGTCCCACTGCC
Source organism: uncultured Pirellulaceae bacterium (assembly GCA_964522605.1). Classification (GTDB taxonomy): domain Bacteria; phylum Planctomycetota; class Planctomycetia; order Pirellulales; family Pirellulaceae; genus CAVZLD01. The sequence continues at coordinate 644 of CAZFWV010000104.1, read as the reverse complement.
GATATGCTCCAATCGACGCCCGGCATGGAAGAAACCAACCCGCTAGATGCGGTTCTACCCGGTCCGAGCGATCCGCTCGCGATTCCCGGCGCAGAATCCAACGATTTGCTGCTGCCGGATTTCCCGGAAAGCCAAGAATCGCTTCCCGATTTGCAGCCGACGCCAAACCCTTCGACGCCGGCAACGACACCCGATGCGCCTGCCCCAGCGCCCGGCTCAGACGACCCGTTTGACGACCTGGATTCACTCGATTTTGGCCAGCATGACGGCGATGCCATGCCGCCCTTGTCGCGGAACACGCATCGACGAGCATCGGGGCCGCTGGCGATTCCGGTTGCCCAAGTCAGTCACGTTGTTGAATTGGCGGAAGAGCATTTCGAAGCCAGTTCAACGGAAGACGAGTCGGGCTCGACGTCGACCGGACGCGGAAACCCACTGCGGCCGAAGGTCAAAGCGCATTACGCGTCGCAGCGAAAACCTCAAGTAACCACCGCTCGTTCTACCCCGGTACCGCGACAGAACACCGGACGAACAAATCCGCTGCGGGGGAGGTAGGAGACTGGCGGGAGACTGCAGACTGCAGGCTGTAGGCTGTAGGGGGATTAGGATCCTCCAGTCTCCAGTCTCCAGTCTCCAGTCTCCAG
>CAZFWV010000103.1:0-19466 GCA_964522605.1 uncultured Pirellulaceae bacterium | reverse complement strand
CAGGAACTGGCCCTCGATGAACCGGTGGGAGCCCCCCTGCCGCGGATCTGCTGAAACGGCGCTAGTGCCAATTCACAGCTGACGATTGAGGCACGACGTACACGTGCTCCGCGACCCTAATTCTTTGCTGAGACAAAGCGGTAGGCTTTGTCTCAAGAGCCACGGCCTACGGTTTTGAGACAGAGCCTAGTCCGTTCGCCGGTAGTCGCCGAAATTCTGCGCGGCCAGTTGCTGCAACAGTTCGCTGTCGCGGCCTACGGCGATCGTGTTGATACAGATTTTGCGGAAGCGGTTGATCCGCGTGATCGTGTCCAGGATTGTTTTTGGATCTCGAATCTTCCCCGCCGTGGGTAACCCATCGGACAGCAAGTAGATTGCCTCCAGATCCGGATCGACCTGAAACGCCGCTTCCAGTCCATCGTAAAGCGCCGTACCGTATCCCACTGCGAGTGTACTGACGGTACGGTTGGCCAATTCCTTGTTGATCGGAATCGCCGGCAGCGATTGGGGTTGCCAGAGTTGTCGGCTTTGATCGAATGCGATGATGTTGAAGGCGGCGTCGAACGGCAGTCCGGTAATGGCTCCCTGCAGCTCAAGCTTGGCCCGGTCCAGCCGTGCCATTCCGCTACGAGTTCTTTCTTTCATTGTGCTCGAGATATCAATCACAAAGACGAGATGCGTGCTGTATACCTTCTGGGAATAGAACATCGGGACGACATAGTCCCACGCATAGTCACCGTTCGTGATGGTTTTCTGTTGCGGTGCCTTGAATCGATCGCGATTCTTTGCCCACCATTGCGTCCACTGTTGCGTGTTTCCACCAAAAGGCTGGCCCGTATTTCGTGAAAGATGATCAACGACCAGGAATTTCTGCTGCCCTCGCAGTGCTGGCAGTTGAGTGATCAAGAACTCCGTCGCTTGGCGGTTATTGAATTGACCCATCGCATGGAGTACCGAAAACCGATAAGCGTACATCGCCCGATAGTCAGGTTGTTGCCTCAGGTCCAAAATCGGTTCGACCGCATCCTCGACCTGCTTTCTACCCAAAGCATCCGTTGCCACGATCGCTACCCGCGGATCATCGTGACGCAGCAGCTCGATGAGCGTCTCACGAAATTCAGGTTGATCAATTCGCGACGCCAAATCGATCAACCGAAAAGTGATTTCCTGAACATCCGTCACTTCGGTTGCTGCCTGCAACCAACCTAGGATCGCGTTTCGCACTTCCGGATGTTCGGATTGGCTCAAAATGTCAATCATCCGGTACGTTGTGTTCGTGATCGAATTCGATTCGATCGCCGACGTCACGGCATCGATCAGCAACCGAGTGACCTCGGGGTGATTGGCATGCTGCGCCAGCATCCGCTTCAATCCGCGATCACGTCCACGCTCCGTCGGGCTGTTAAGTAATCGGGCATATTCCTCTGCGGGAAAGGTGTCCGTCTCGTCAGCCGCGGGATTCAGGACAACTTGCCACGTGCGGGATTGGGAAGATTCTTGTCCGATCGCCCGAGTCTCCATGGCGATTCCGACGAAGAGGATTGCTAAGGAGCATGCCAGAAGAGATCGCATGGTTTAGTCCCCCTGTCTTGGGCTGTAATCCCCGCATGGCAAGAAACATGCATCGCACATACCATTCTAGCCGTGGATCCTTGGGTGTCACGGGATCGCGTCAAATCACGCGGGCATCTGCCACTGGCGAACTGCCTCGATCGGATAAAACAACATCAGAATATTCAGCAGCAGGCTGTCGCGAATCCACCAGATACTCAGCGCTTCCAATCCGAGAAACAGGACGATCGTCACCCGCCAGGGCAGCAGACGCGCCAGCAGCACACCGATCAGGCACGTTCCGTAGTCACCCAGCGAATTCAGAATGCTGTCACCGAAATAATCAAGCGAAATGGTCACTTCGCGATATCGCTGAATCATCCAATTGGTGTTCTCGATCAGCTCCCAACTCGCTTCGACAACGGCGACTAGCAAGACGCGAAGATTCGGAGACAATCGGGCGCCGAGCAGCAGGGTCAGCAGTAGGTACAATCCGAGTCCGTGCTGAATGTGGGAAAGAGAATACGGGTCGATCAAGTGCTGGGAGTTGTGGCGACTCCACACATCCCACGACCAGGGCCGCAGATCTCCCGCCTCACACCACCAGACACGCCCCATGCTCACCAAGCCGAGTAGCGTCACCAGCGCTACGGAAAGCAAGCCCATGGTCGTCTGATTTGCCGTTGGCCAAGCTTGTGTCGTGCGAGTTTCTGTCATGCGATCGATCAATCCTCGTCTTGTCGCATCCTCCAGACGCGGCTCTTTTCCTACAATGCGTGTGAGTTGAGCACATCCGGTTTCTGACTGCAAACCAGTATCGGATTCCAAAACGGAATTCTGATCGACGTCGAAGGAGTTTTCTATGGCCGAGTATCGGATTGGCGTCATTGGACACACGGGACGTGGCAATTACGGGCATGGACTGGATATCGTCTGGCAATCCGTGCCGAATTGCCGGATCGTAGCCGTTGCTGATGCGGATCCCGACGGTCTGGCTGCGGCAGCGCGACGACTGGGCGTGGATCAGGCGTTTGCCGACTATCGCGAGATGCTCGAGCGAGTTCCGTTGGATATCGTCAGTATTGCGCCGCGCTGGATCGATCAGCATCGCGACATGGCGGTTGCATGCGCCGAACGCGGCGTCCATGTGTACATGGAAAAGCCGTTTTGCCGAACCTTGGCGGAAGCAGACGAGATCGTGGCAGCCTGCGAGCGGCAACGGGTCAAGCTCGCCGTGGCGTTTCAAACGCGGTACAGTCCGCGATTACCCGTGATCCGGCAGTTGGTGGAGGACGGGGCGATCGGTCGGGTTCTCGAACTGCGAGGGCGCGGGAAAGAAGATCAACGTGGTGGTGCGGAAGATCTATGGGTGCTCGGCTCACACATCATGAATCTGATGCATTATCTGGCAGGTGAACCTGAATGGTGTTTTGCCAAAGTGTTGCAGGATCAACGTGACCTTCGCGCGGAGGATGTTGTGGAAGGGAACGAAGGCCTCGGGCCTCTCGCCGGCGACGATGTTGAGGCGATGTTCGGCTTCGGCGAACGGATCACCGGTTACTTCGGTTCCCAGCGGCAAGCGGGGCCCGGTGGGACGGGACGGTTCGGCCTGCGGATTCTCGGTTCGGAGGGACAGATCGAGGTGCTGACCGGCCATCTGCCCGACGCCTTCTTGTTGCCCGATCCACTTTGGTCTCCCGGCCGATCTGGCAAGAGTTGGATTCCGATCAGCTCTGCGGGACTCGATCGGCCCGAACCATTGACCGAGGGAGGGTTGGAAGAAGGCAACCGACTCGCTTGCCTTGATCTAGTGCAATCGATCGAACAGGATCGTCTGCCGGAGGCGAACGTCTATGAAGCACGCACGACCGTCGAAATGATCATGGCCGTATTCGCGTCCCAGGTGGCCGGCAGTCCGGTCTCGCTGCCACGGTCCGATCGCAGCCATCCGTTGAAGCAACTGTGAGCGGTTTCGTTGTTCGAATGGGCCGTTCCCTGGTTGTGACGCACCCATTGAGCGCAACCGAAGATCCAAGAGGAACCACGGATCCAACGGAAGAAACGGATGTCCGCGGATCTGTCCGTGTAGATCCGTATTCTCCGTCAAATCCGTGGTTACTCCTCCGCATGACGTTCATCCGGAACGCGATTTCCTCTCGCTGGTGCCTTGCGTTACTGCAAACAGGCCTGCAGATAGTCGCGAGCCTGGCAGATCTCTGCTGTGACTTGTTGTGTGGTTTCTCGAATGGGAATTCCGCGGGGGACGGGATGCATGAAGATCTCGGTCCAGCCGGCGTATTGCGTTTCTTGCAGGGCGGCGAGCAGCGGCGTGAAATCCAACGCTCCACGGCCGGGGAGCTGCATGAGTTCCTGTTCTTTCGGCAGTTTCTGCATGCAGCCCATTCCGTGTTGCCAGGCGTAAAAGATCGCGATTCCGTCGGGTGCAAGCGCGCGAATCAGATCACTCAACAAGGCTTCGTCTTGCGGAAGGTGATACGGCGCCAACGCGACAGCCAGATGTTCGGAAGGTCGGAACTCGATCAGCCATTTCAACGAGTCGGGGCTCTCAATCAGGCTGTTGGCGTGATTCTCGATCGCCAACGTGACGCCACATTCGGCGGCCAGATCCAGGTGCGGGCGCAGGCGATTGACAAACTGGTGGATCGCCGCCTTGAGTTCGCTACCCTGAAGTTGTTTGGGCCCCTCGGCCCCGGTGACAATCGTCGGGCAACCGAACCGCTGAGCCAGTTTCATTTCGTGCTCCAGACGAAACGGGCCCAGGGGGAACTGCGAGATGCACCCGAGCGAAACCTGATTCTGGCGGAGCAATTCGGCGAAGCGAGCTTCCCCCATTTCGTCTAGCTGTTCCCGTTGGTTGCCATGGACCCGCGGCCAGATGTCCAGGGCGTTGGCGCCACACATCGGAACCTGCCGCACAACCTCGGCCAGTTCGGTGTAGCCATACAGTGACGACGCCAGCAGGTACCTTAGCGAAAATGCTGGCTCCGTCTGCGCCCAGGTAGCTCCGACCGCCGGTCCGAGAATCGAGGATGACACGGCTGCGGCTTGGGCGAGGAATTCTCGGCGGTTGCATTCTTGTCCAGTCATCGGGCTTCGCCTTCGGCGGCATTCCGCGATCTTCCGCGGCCATCCTCCTGGCATTTCTCTCTGGCACGGGCGGAAAAATGCGGCCTTGGCCCCCCCGCAAAACCGGTGCCGCGTCCGGCTGGATGGGGATGGTGGCGTATTAGACTTTGTCTCAGGACTCTTCCGCAGCACTGGCAGAGCCAGTGGCACCCGAGGCAGCACTGGCAGAGCCCAGTGGCACCCGCGGAACTAGTGTGCCACTGGCTCAGCCAGTGCAGTTTTGAGACAAAGCCTAATGCTTCCAGTGCTGGCGCTCAAACAGTATCGCACGGTTTTGACGCGTGATGTACGATGAACGCAAGACGATTTGGTCTTTTTGCCGATGCAAAGTCCAAGCTAAACTCGTCGTACCTTCGCCAAACCCTCCACGCCGCACCCCCTGGACTGCTAACGGTAGAATTTGTTGTTATCTCGGCAAGAAATCGAGCGACCAACGGGAGCGATCCTTACCCGGGTGCGGTAGCACCCCGTTGGGCGGCCCTGCCGCACTGTGTCTCGAGGTGAAAACCATGAAGAGCATCCTGTCTATTGTTGCCCTCGTCCTGATTGTTGGAGTACTCCCCAGTTCCGCCAACGCCCACTCCTTCATGAAGAAACCGTTTCAGAAGCGGTACAACCTGCGACTGGTCTCCTGTAATACGTGTCATGTGAAGGGGGAAGAGAAGGACCAGGTCAACGACTTCGGGGCGACCGTTCAGAAACTGCTCGAGGGAATGGACGTCGATTCACGCGTTCAAGCGTGCAAAGAGGCGGACAAGGAAACCAAGGAGAAGATCGAGAAGGAATTGGCCGAGGAATTCGTGATTGTCTTGAAACGCCTGGATGCCATTCCTACCGCCGCGGGGAAACCTTACGCCGACGCGATCCGCGAGGGTGAGGTCGACGGCGCCAAACCACGTAAGCCGAGAGCCGGCAGCGTCGCCAAAGACGACGACGAGGAAGACGACGACGAGAAAGAAGCCGAGGATGAATCCGAGGCGGAAGAGGACGAGTCGGTCGACGCGAGTTAGCGCTATTGCTTCTTTCGCAATGCGAGTCGAGATTCTTCTGTCAGTGTGCGGACCTGCAGATCGTCAAGGTACACCTCGCCCAATCCGGAGAGCGTAATCGTCACCGTTAAGTGATCATGTTGCGCTATCGATCGCAGCATCTGGAATGGTTGCCATCCGTCGGTTTCGTAGAATCGCAGCCCGAGTTCTGGTCCACTAATCGAATCCGAAATCAGGCAACCGTCGGGTGTGGCGGGAAGGGGTTGGTCAATGCGAATCCACCCGCTGATCCGGACGATCTGGCCCGGACGGACCGTGATGGGAGCGGTATGGACCCAAATCGCCGGTGATTCGGCGATTTGGACGTCTGTCTCCTTGGTCTGGGATTCCGCGCGGAGCCGCAGACAATGATTCCCAGAATGTGGCCGATGAGGTGAAAGCGCGATGTAGGTTGTCAGGTCTGCCGTCGGCGTCCGATGTTGACGCCAGCCGGCGGACACCATTTGCGGCAACTGTTCACAATCACCACAGGGAAGCAAATTGGCACCCCAGTCATCGTCGGACAGAGGGATGTCGTTCGCTGCAAGGGTCTGTGAGAGTGCGAATGCGGCTCCGCTGGGGTGGGCGAGGGGTGTGCCATACTCCGCCATCCGTCGGTGCCAGATCATCGAGCGAACGCGGGCGAGGGCGGATTGCGACTGCCGCGCGAAGCGGTAGATGGCCGCCGCGTCCTGGGACTTCAGGAGCTGCCCGCACGTCTGCAAACTCGATTCGGCTTCCGCCAAGTCGGCCGAGACCAAATGCATCGTCTTCTGGTCGATTCCCGATTGTTGCTGAAGATCCTTCCATTGCCAGCTCGCGATCTGATACTCCAGCTCGGCCGCTCGATTTCGGATTCGATAGATGATCCGGTTCATGTGCGAGATGACGAGTGGATCCTGGGTCAGCAAAATCAGCGAATCCGAGTCGAGCGGATCGGTCTCCAGATGAAGTCCGCCGCTGATTCGTCGATGTTGCACGGGGCGCAGGCCGACCGGCGTCAGCAGAAAGGCATCGATCGAATCTGGAACGCCGGCGACGACCAGGGAATTGCCTCGCGAAGCAGGATGGCACACAAGCTGGCTGTGGTGGTGTTGTCGCGTCGGAATCAGCAGTCGCGAGCGCTCGGTCGATAGGCATTGCACACGATATTCGCTGTTCGCCGCAGGGACTTCGCCGATCGGTTGTCCCCCCATGGCCCACGGAGCCATCAGTAGCGACTCGAGGTTCATTCGCTCCAGAAAAAGGCGGCGAAGCTGCGTACTCGAATCACCGTCATTCAGCGGGTGGCTCGAAGCGAACCACAGACCGCGTGCTCCGGCCGCGATGGAAGCAAGGGTTAGTTGTCGCACCTGTTCCGCCTCGACCGCCGACGGCGGGTCCGATGGTGGACCGGTCCATGTTTCCGCTTGTTGCAGTACATTTTCCGAGAGCTCCGTCTGCACCGTGCTCCAAAACGGTGTCCCCGGACGAGCCAACTGGGTGCAGGTCTGCAACCACGGCCCGAATTGCGATAACTCCATCGTCGTACCGAGCGGCAATCGACGACGGAGAAGAATGTCGACCTGACGACTGGCGACCCACTGGTTGTGCTCCGCCCCGGCGATCAGCGGCCGTTGGCCCGGATCGCGCCGCCGAAGTCGCTCGGTCCACAGCGTCGCCTGGGGGTGTTCGGATAATTCGTGACCGCAGAACCAAGCCAGAATGGGCCCATCGGGCCGAGCCTGCTCGACCTCGTCCGGCGGTGGGCAGACCAGCCAAAGCCCCCGCTGCTGCGCCTGCTCGAATTGCTCGGGCGTCGCGGGGGTCGGCAGGAAGACCGTATTGAAGCCGAGCTGTTGCAGCAATTCGAATTCCTCACCCCGATGCTCGATGACGCGAGGAAAATACGGTCGGCCTCCGACATGCAGCGTTTCCACACGCAGACGCGGTCGGTCTTCCGGCTCCAACGGAACCCAGCTCGTCTCCGTTTCGGAGCTGGCGTCGGCGATTGGTTCGCCTTGCAACGGATCCGGCGCGATGCATCCCTCGAGTTCCACCTGGTCGATCCACGCTCGGGTCGTTCCCGGACCGCCGAAGACGTTCAGCACGAGCGCTTCCAGATAGGCACCGCGCAGGTCGATCGATTCGTTGGTTCGGGCGCGCAGGACGCGAACGCTCCGCTGCAGCTCGCGGGGGGTGTCACTGACGTTTAGCTTCTGCCAAAGGCCCGGTTGCCGATACGATTGGCCAGCAATCAGAACGCGATAGGGCTCGCCGGTCTGCGGATCGACCGATCGAGGCAGGACGACGCGGCCCCGAACCTGGAGTCCCTGTCGGTCCGCTTTGATCCAGACGCCGGCCACGAGATCCTCGACAATCCGCGCCGGCTCGATCGCGCGCTGGGCATGGATGTAGGTTCCGATGGTTGCGCGCACCACGAGGTTCTCGACAGGAATTCCACGCCGCCGTGCCTCATCGGTTCGCTCGTGACGCAGGATCCCGTAATCGCAGTCGGCTTCGACGACGGTCCAGTCCAGGTCTGCGGAGCTGGCGGTTGCCCCATCGGCCGCGGTGGCCAAGACGCACAGTGCCATTGCCCAACGAAGCATCGAACCTCCTTGCACGGCTGCCGGCGGAGTCGGGTGTCATCTCACGCCGAGATTTCGGGCGACCAACGGGGGCGACCGGATGGGCCAAGTGCCTGGGCAGACCGTTTGGCCGCGGTCCTGCCGCCTTGCGTGGTCAAAAGGCAACGTGTTCCCGATCTTGTGCGAGAATACGTAACCCGAGCATATAAATACAGTTGCGTTTTTTCGCCAGATCAGATGGGGACATTTTGCCACAGGGGCGGAATCATCGCTTGGTCAGGTTTCTGTATATAAGTCTATTGACAGAAAAGAGTTACGGTTCCTGGTTCGGCGTCGTTGCCCGGGCGGTATGCCGTCTGCTTAAGAATCGGCTAACGCGGTCAATCCCTCCCTGGAGAACGGCATCTATGGCAAGCTCGCGATTGGTAAACCTCCAAGCTCCACCTCTTCCTCGAGACGTTGCGGAACTGACGTCGGCGATTGCTGAATTGCCGGCCGATCAGCGAGCTCGACTGGAACCGATTTGTCAACGCGTCGTGGACAGCACGCGGCGGCGTCAGCGGATTTTGTCGTTGGTTCAGGAAGCCTTGGGACAACTGCGATTGGACATGAAATACCTGTTGTTTGACCTGGAAGCGACGCGGCGCGAGCGGGATCGATACCGCGAGGCCCTGGATCACGAAGAGGAGAGCTGAGTGAACGGGGTGGTTCGCCGGCCTTGAATTGGCGGAGGAGCGCGGGTGGGAACACCGGGATGCTGTTCGCGGAATTCGGTCGGGTCCGGACAAGATCCTGGTTCGTTGCCAGAGTCGTGAGGATCTCATAGGATAGACATTCGGAAGACGTTCACATTTCCCTGCGCGGGCTTAATCGGGCATATGGGCCGATGGGGCTGGCTTGCCGCCGGGCGTCCCCCGAGACGAGTGCACTTTCCGAGTCGATGACAAGAGGTAGGCCCGAGCCTGCCAAGTTGTATTCGCGGAACCGTCGGTGACTGCGGCCAAGCCGAGTCGTCTCACCCCCCACAAGGTCTGTCTGCATGTCGATGGTCGAGAGATCGGCGGAAGAATTCGCACGCCGCGCGTTTGACCTGAACCTGTTGGATCAGCGCCAACTGGAATCGGTCTGGGGCGAGTTCGGTACACGAAGTATCTCAGCGACGGATTTGCAGCGTGCTCTGGTCCGTCGCGGGTTATTGACGAATTACCAGGTCGATCGTCTTGCGAAAGGCGAAAAGACAGGTTTCTTCTACGGCGACTACAAGGTGTTGTACCTGGTCGGGACGGGTTCTTTCGCGCGAGTCTACCGCGCGGTGCACAAGGACACGGGCAAGGTGGTTGCCGTCAAGGTCTTGCGTCGTCGTTTCAGCGATGACCCCGTGATGACCGACCAGTTTGTCCGCGAGGGCGAAATGGGTGCGCGATTGCGGCACCCGAACATCGTTCCAATCTACGAAGTGCATTCCAGCCGCGGTGCGCACTACATGGTGATGGACTTCATCGAGGGGCGAAATCTGCGCGAATTCGTTCGTGTCCGCAAGAAGCTCAAACCGGAAGAAGCCTTGAAGTTCATGATCGATATCGCTTCCGGTTTGTCCTATGCCGCGCAGTTTGGCGTGCAGCATCGCGACCTGAAACTGTCCAACGTCCTGATGTCGAGCACGGGGCGTGCGCAGTTGGTGGATTTTGGATTGGCAGCCGTTAGCGGCAGTGCGAGCGAGAATGATTTTAATGAGGCAGTCAATCCACGCACGATTGACTATGCGGGTTTGGAGCGGGCGACGGGCGTCCGCAAGGACGATCCCCGCAGCGATCTCTATTTCGCCGGCTGCATTTTCTACAACATGCTGACCGGTCGCCCACCGTTGGTCGAGACCAAGGACCGCAGTCAGCGACTCAGCAAGACGCGGTTCGAGGAAATCAAGCCGATCAGTGAACTGGAGCCCGACCTGCCGCATCGAATCGCCATGTTGGTCAACAAGGCGATGGAGTTGGATGTCAATCGGCGCTATCAGACCGCTGCCGAATTCCTCGCCGATTTGAAGCTCGTGGCTCGGCGGCTGAATGCCCCGGACGACGCGGGCGATGAGTCGTTGCTCGAGGAAGGTCAGGATCGGGCAGTGATGATTGTGGATTCAAATCCAACGATGCAGGATCTGTTCCGAAAGGGCCTGAAGAAAGTTGGCTACCGAGTGCTCGTCCTGAGCGATCCTCTGCGGGCACTGCAGCGATGTGAGTCGGAGGACCGCGTCGCGGATTGTGTCGTGATCGGTGGGTACAGCCTGGGCAAGGCGGGTGTCGAGGCGTTCAATCGCTTTGGCCAACTGGAACACACACGGAACATCCCCGCCATTCTCCTGTTGTCAGAAAAGCAAGCGGGACTCGAACGCGGCGCCGTCCTGAATGACCATCGCATCGTGGCTACGATGCCGCTCCGGATGCGCGAGTTCCGACAGCTGCTGAAGAAACTGCTCAGCCAAGCGCCCGTGAGCTGACCATTTTTTGTAGGACGGATTGCCAATCCGTCCCACAAGCAATCGCCCACAAGCAATCGCCCACAAGCAATCGCCCACAAGCAATCGCCCACAAGCAACCCCTTCAGCGGGTGGGAATCTCGATCCCCATCTCTTTCATCAGAAGTTGCATGTCTTCCCAGACCAGGCGTTTGGCGGAAGGATTGCGCAGCAGGTAAGCCGGATGATAGGTGACGAGGACTTTGGCCCAGTGCCAGTCGTGCAGCCTACCCCGTAATCGACCGAGCGGTTGTTTGGCGTCGAGCAACGCGGATGCGGCAACCGCACCCAGACAGCAGATGTACTCGGGCCGAATGATCTCCAATTGACGCTCAAAAAAGGGGCGACAATTCTCCGCTTCCTCGCCGGTTGGCGTCCGATTCTTTGGCGGGCGACAACGGAGGACGTTCAGGATGTAGACGTCTTCGCGGCGCAGCGTGCAGGCTTCGATGATCTTGTTCAGAAGTTGACCCGCACGTCCAACAAACGGCTCGCCCAAGCGATCCTCATCCGCTCCCGGTGCTTCACCAAAGAAGCAGAGTCGAGCCTGTGGATTGCCCACTCCAAAAACGGTCTGGCTGCGATTGGCGACCAGTTCGGCGCAGAGCCGACATTGGCGGACCTCTTCCGCGAGTTCGTGCAACTGGTTTTCAGCTTCCTGCCGCGTTAAACGCGGAGCGGAATCGTCAGAGGAGAGCGGTTCGGACATCGGGACCTGGGGGCTGGAGGAGATTGCTGGTGCAGAAACCGCGGGCTCGGCCTGGTGACCGGAGGTTCGTTGAATCTCCGGTGGCCTGCCGATGGAGGTTGACGCGGACACATGTCGAAACTGCTCGACTCCGGCCCGTTGCAAGCTTTCCAAACGCTGCCGAACTGCTCGCCGAATTCGTTCTTGCGGATCCTGGGGAGTGGCTTCCATCATGCGCTCGGATCGTGATTCTAAACGGTCTTGGTGGTTAAGATTTCTTCGCATTGCATCGCATCGCATCAATATCTTGACGCCCGTGGGGCGATCTTGCCAGGGTAGTGCAAGTCGGCGGGCGGCTGATTGTGGGACGGATTGGCAATCCGTCCTACGAGTGGACCGCTTGCCTGTGGCGCTTACCCGTCTGGTGGGAGAGAAGTCCCGATTGGGGGAGGGGAGCGACGGGCGGACGGGTGGAGATCCGCGGAGTTGGAATCCGGATCGGGAACTGGGGATCGTTGCGGGTGGTATCCCAGTGCGCGCCAGATCGACGTAGATCCGGCCCGTCGAGATTCCCGGTTCCGTGCGATTCGCGACTCGCCGATCCGAAATCGGCCTTTCTCTCCAAAATCGGAACTCCTTGTTCGTCACTCTCCGGCTCCTCTGACCCTTCGAGTCGGGGCACGTTAGCTGCGTGAAACATTCCAGCCGCAGCCACTCCACTCCCGGATGCCGCATCTTCCGCCCCTTGCGGCAATGCTCTATGATCAAAAGGGCGCGCTCGGCGCAGTCCCCAATCCCTCGCACGTCGCCGTCATTCCTCCGGGGTGAGCCCCCGTCTTCCCATGCAGTTGCCTCAGGTTGTCATCGTCGGTCGGCCCAATGTGGGCAAATCCAGCCTTCTGAACTGGCTTGCACAGCGCCGGTTGGCGATTGTCGACGACATGTCGGGGGTGACGCGGGATCGAGTCAGCCATTTGATGGACGTGGGCGGTCGGTTTTTCGAGCTGATCGATACGGGGGGCATGGGGATCGAGGACAGCGACAACTTGACGCGGCAAATCGAAGATCAGATTACGGCAGCCATTGACTCCGCCGATTTGATTTTGTTCGTCGTCGATGCCCAAGAGGGTACGGTACCGCTGGATAAGGAAGTCGCGAAGCGGCTGCGCTATCTGGACAAGCCGATCATCTGCGTCGCCAACAAGGTCGATTCGGAGAAACTCGAGGCGCAGGCCCAAGAGTTCCATCGGTTGGGGCGAGGCAAGTTGATTTGTTGCAGCACGAAGGCCGACCGAAATCGTCAAATGCTCCTGCAAATGATCCTGGAACGGTTGCCCCCGCCGCTGGAGCAACAGACGATCGATGAGCCGCTGATGAAAGTCGCAATCGTCGGACGCCGAAACGTGGGCAAGAGCACGTTTGTGAATGCACTGGCCAAGTCCGAGAGAATGATCGTCAGCGAAGTACCCGGGACGACGCGCGACAGTGTTGACGTGCAGTTCGAACTCGATGGAAAGGCCTTCCTTGCCATCGATACGCCCGGTTTGCGACGCACCAAGAGCGTTCGCACGAACATTGACTTCTACGGGACTCATCGGGCGAAGCGGAGTATCCGACGAGCCGACGTGGTGTTGCTGTTTTTTGATGCGAGCCAACGGATCAGCAAAGTCGACAAGCAACTCTGCGGTTACGTGGCCGAGCAATACAAGCCCTGCATCTTCGTGGTCAATAAGTGGGACTTGTACCACAAGCAGATGCCGACGGAACGTTGGGTCAAGTATCTACGCGATACATTCCAGACCATGTGGCATGTGCCGATTGCCTTTGTCACAGCGACAACGGGCAAGAATGTGAAGGCGCTCATCAATCATGCCCAGATGTTGTTCAAGCAGTCCTTGTCGCGCGTTACCACCGGCCAGTTGAATCGCTTGATTCGCGATGCCCTGACATACCATCCGCCGCCACTCGTCCACAACCGGCGACCCAAGATCTATTACGCGACCCAGGTGGGAACTCAACCGCCCACGATGATTCTCGTCTGCAACGAACCCCGCGACTTTCCGCCGGCCTATCGTCGGTACCTGCTCGGTGTGTTGCGCGACCAGCTGCCTTTTGGCGAGGTCCCGATCAAGCTCTACTTGAAACGTCGCTCCAGCGAAGATCAACGGGATGACATCGAGACCGTCGTCGAAGAGAAATCCAGCGAAGCGACCGAATGAGGTTCACGTGGGATCCGGTTGGACGGGAACGCGGGACGGCTCAAGAACAGGTTTCCCGTTTCATATCGAGTGCCGGGAGGGCGAGGCTCGCCCGTTGAAAATCTGACCGTCTGGTCCGTAGCGGACCCGATCCACTCTGGCTCCCCTCGCCCCGTTTCGGGGAGAAGGGAGCGAGGATTTCGGTTTGTTCATTGCCTGCCAGTCACCGTGTCGACAGATTCTGCGTCGGCACGTGAGTTGTGTGCAGCGGAGGCACAATGGTCGAACGACGGCGGAAGAACCGGCCGATTTGATCGACAACCGCGTCCTGTTCCTGCTCCGTCATCTGAGGAAACACGGGTAAGCTCAACACCTCACCCGCGGCGCGCTCCGTTTCGGGTAGGCTTCCGGTACGGTATCCGAGGCTTTGGAAGCAGGTCTGTTGGTGGAGTGGGACGGGATAATAGATCTCCGAACCGATGCCCGCTTCCTGCAAGTGGTTTCGCAAGGCGTCTCGCTGACCACCGGCCACGCGGATGGTGTACTGGTTCCAGACATGCGTGACGCGAGGCAGGGCGCGCGGCAACGTCAGATGCTGGTCCAGATTGGCCTGGCGGAACAAACGGTCGTATCGCTGGGCATGTTGCTGGCGTCGGGCAGTCCATTCCGGCAGTTGAGTGAGTTTCACATTCAGCACGGCGGCCTGCATGGCATCCAAGCGGCTGTTGATTCCGACTTCCTGATGGTAGTAGCGCGGTTTCATCCCGTGAACGCGCAGTCGCTCGAGACGCTCCGCTAGGGCCTCATCCGAAGTCACCATCATGCCGCCATCTCCGAAGCCACCCAGATTCTTGGTTGGGTAGAAGCTCAGGCAGCCGACGGCTCCCCAACTGCCCACCGGGCGGCCGTCGTAAGCCGCTCCAATGGCTTGCGCGGCGTCCTCGACGACGCCCAACTTGTGGTCCTGCGCGACCTGCATCAGAGCCGGCATGTCGGCCGGTTGTCCAAACAGATGCACCGGCACCACGGCCTTGGTGGCTGGCGTCACGGCCGCATCGATCAAGGCGGGACTCACATTGAAGGATTCCGGTTCGATGTCGACAAAGACCGGTTTGGCTCCCAGTCTCCAGACGGCACTGGCCGTCGCAAAAAACGTGAAGCTGGGTACCAGGACTTCGTCTCCGGGGCCCACGTCGAGCGCCATCAGGGCCAGCAGCAATGCGTCGCTGCCCGAAGCACAGCCGATCCCGAATCGGGTTTCGCACAAGGTAGCGATCTGTTGCTCCAATGTGCGACACGCGGGACCAAGCACGAAGGCACCCGTCCGACACACCTCGGCGATTGCCGCTTGGATATCGGTTGCCAATGCGAGGTTCTCCCTTCCGATATCGAGCAGGGGGACGGGGATGGATGGCACGCTGGCGGCGGTTGACTTGGGCGCTGATGGAGATGTGCTCATGGGGGACTTCCGGCAAAAAAACGAGGAAATTCGCAGCGGTCTGGCGGACCACGACGGTGCGAACAGTAGGCCGAAGGCCGGACAGCGTCAAGATCAGCTGTTGTCGTCGAAGATGACCTGCAGCAGTTGCCCAGGTTCCAGGTTCTGGCTCTGCAGTTCCGGCGGGATGGGGATCTTGACCGGCGTAGCCCATTCCAAAACGGCCTGATCGCGCAGGTGGCGCGGCGGGACGGGCGCGGCGGGTGGACCGACGGACTCGACGGAGCTGCGATACTCCGGACTGCCGGGGGCCCGCAGTCGCAGACTGACTTCCATGCCCTTGTAGGGACGAATCCGCTGCTGTTCCCGCACGTAACTGACGACGTATTGCGCGTCCTCGCGGAATAGCGAACAGATCAGGTCTCCGGCCGCAATGCGTTGCCCGGGCCAACGATAGATGGCCGTGATGGTTCCATCCACGGGCGATCGGATCACGAGGTTCTCGATCTGGACGTTAATCGTCTCCATGATCGCTTCCTGGACTTTAATCCCTTCGCGAATCGGTGCCAGCAAATCGTCTGACTCGGCCATGTCCAGATCAGGAAATTCCTCCAGCCGTTTCTGTGCATCGCGAAACTGCTTATCGATTTCCACGAGAACGTCGCGGTTATCCTGAATGCGGGTGTTCAGCACGTCGCGCTGCTGGCGCAGATCCGTCAATTGGGCGGGGGAGAACAGACCGGCCTGCCGCTGGGCCAGTCCTTCCAGCAGGTCGAGACTGGCCTGGATGCCTTTGAGCGTCGTCATGTCTTCCTTAATCACGGCCGCCTGCTGAAGTCGTTCCACGCGCCGCTGCTCCAGTTCCCAGGTCAATCGCAGCCGATTCTGCGTATGGTTCTGCGTCAACTGGTCCTGGTCGAGCTTCATCCGTGCGATCGCACTTTGCACTTCGGCGCGCAGTCGTTCGGATTCCGCCTGCACGGCCAGCAGATCCGCCCGCAACGCGGTATCGTCCAGACGCGCGAGCACCTGATTCTGTTTGACCTTATCCAGCAGGTGCCAGTAGTTCTGTTCCGGGGCGATCAGCAGGCCGTCGATGCCGGCCGTAACGTCGACCTGGTAGGCTTCGACTTCTCCCACGATCGAGCCATACATCGCCTGTCGCTGCCACAGCCAAAGGGTGACGGCGATGCACAGCAGGAAACTGAGGACCGGCAAAGCGCCCAGCCGGAAACGGTTCCAGTGTTGCCGCAGCGGAGTTCGAATGCGAGAAGTATGAGCCATTGCCTAGACCTCCGACTCGTCTTCTCGCATGAAGAGGGAAACCCGCTTCACGCCTTCCGTCTCCTCCAGTTCGGCGTGCAAGTCGTCACTGCGTGACGGGTCTCGCAACTGCAACCGATACGACACGTCCATGTCATCGCCCACTTTTCGAGGCGAACCAGCTAGCTGCACTCGACGGCTGTGTCGTTTCAGGACCGGCGACAAGTTGGCGTCGGCGGCGCAGAGCAGGTTCAGCACAACGTCGTATCGCTGGCGACTGCCGAATTGGGTTAAACGTAGGTAAAAGGAGATCGAGACAACGACAATCGCGCCAATCAAGGCCGTTGATTCCTGACGCGTCCCCACGGCCATTCCCTCGACAATCGACCATAGCACGTAGCAGGTATCGCGCGTGTCCTTCAGCACATTCCGGAAACGGACGACAGCGAATACGGCCAGCAGCCCAAAGGCGATGATTACGCTGCCGGACATCAACATCATCATCAACGCGACCAGGACAGGCAAGACGACCAGGGAGGCGGTGAACGTCTGGGAATACGACAACACCCGATGGGTGTACATATAGGTCCAGCCGATGACCTGGCCAATCACGAAGGCCAGCAGCAGCAAGAAAAGAGTCGATTCGGGGCCGCTGGCCGAATCGTAACCGCTATTGAATATGAGGTTGAACCAGTTGTTCATGTGAATGAGAACGGTTGACGAACCTTGGCGGGTGTACCTTTGTCACGCAAGGCGTCAACACACTTTACGTATTTTGGAATGGAAGTCCGTTGAAGATCGAATAATCCACAAAGTGTCTCCATCCAGTTTGGGAACCGATCCGTAAATTTCAGTTCCAGCACAACCCCTTCCATTTTCGGTCGCGCGCTCTCCTTGGGAATCAGCAAGTCGCTGCCCGGAACGTAAACTCCTCCTTCCAATTGCCGGTCAAATGTGACGCGGGCCTGTGAGCTATTCGGTGAGACGTAAGCCTCTCGATGGTAGTAAACGTACGTGCAGCCCCCGGCGCGGATTCGGTCCCGCAACGTGCAGAACTCGAACAACGCTTCGAGTGACTTCGCACTGACTTTGTTCGCGTACAGGTAGTCGGTCGACGGCAGCTCACCTGCCAGTACGCTCTTGGCGCCCTCGCGAGTGATCGCCGCGCGCTTCTTCTTAATCACGTCCGTTTCGCGACGCTTGATCTCCAAGAACGCTGGGTTGTGGGGATTGTCGTCGTAAAAGCGGATTCGGAGCTTGAAGCGGTTCTTCTCACCGTGCATCGTCTGCTCGTAGAGCATCAATCCGGCCGTGTCCAGATACAGACTGCAAACCGGATATCCGATGCCCGTTCCTCCGAACTTGATCAGGTAATCATCTGGCTCCAAATACGCTCGCAGAAACTCGCTAATCCCACGTGCTCGCGCCTCATCAACCCAATACTTGTATTCGAACCGGCTGGATTGCAAACCTTGCTGTGACACTACTCCTTCGCCTTTCCCGTATCCGGTAGGTTCCTCCGAAGTCGTCTATATTAGCCAGAATTCGCGATAAATTCACGAGACTCATTATAATTTGGGGCGGTCCCGAAAAAAATACGCAATCAGCCCATCCTGCGCCAATCGTTTTAGATTGCAGCCGTCCCAAGCGGACTCGGACGGAGGTCAAGCAGAATTAGCCTTGACGTGGTTGAGTCAAAGCCGAAGAATCCGCCCGCTCGGCCCCCAGACCCCTCACTCCCTCAGCTCCTTCTGCATAGAAAGGCGACCTCCATGCCGCGCGGGCCTCGATTTTCGTTCGTCCTCTGGCTGACTTTTTTGGCCGCACCCACCTGGGCCGCGACCGGCAGCGTGACATTTCACAAGAGCGCCGCTGAGGTGGGCGACGTGTCCCGCCAGGCGATCGACTGTGACCTCGACCTGGAAATGTCGATTCGGCAGGGGGGGCAAATCGTCCAATCGCAACGCCAGGGCCTCATTCGTCAACAGGTCCGTGAATTGACCGTCCTTCGCGCCGATGGCCGGGCGGCCGTCGAGGCGCGCGTCCGCTACGATCAGTCCACGGTCGAGGTCCGCGCCGCGGACGCGACGGCGCAGACCACCACCCAGCCGGTCGCCGGCAAGACGTACGTTGTCTCCCGGCAGCCCACGGGTCTATCCGTCCAATATCCGGACGGGCAGGTCCCCCCCGACGTCGAGCGAGAGATTGTCGCGGCCAACATGGAGACGTTTGGGCTTCCGAATCCCATTGCGCTCTACTTTGATGGGCGCCGAGTGGAAATCGGTCAGCAAGTCCAATTGCCGGTCCAGCTGGCGCGGGAACTGCTTGGGTTTTCCGAAACGGTAGGCAATATCTCTGATTTTCAGCTGCGACTTCTGGAGACGCGCCCGCTCGCCAATGGAGCCGAGGCAGCGGTGTTTGCCATCACGCTGGTGGCCGAGCACCCCGACGATACGGCCGTCAGCATGAAACTGACCGGACAACTCGTGATGGAAGTCGCCACCTGCCGCACCGTCGCTGTGACGCTGGAAGGCCCGATCAGCGCGACGGAGACGCGCGGTCCGGAAGGTGGTCAATTCCAGCTGAACTGCGAGGGCACGATTCGCATGGCAGTCGAAGCGGACTATCGCGCAGTGCGACGTTGATTCACGTCCCCGATCCGATTCTCGTTTAACGGCGAGCCGAAGGCGTCGGCGGGTACGAGGCAGAAGCCGACGCCTTCGGCTTGCCGTTAAACGAGTTGCGTGCACGCGGCGAGCCCACGGCCGATTGCGACGGACGGCGGCTGGCCTATTCCAGACGGAAGCCGATCTTCACCGTCACCTGGAACTGGTCGATCTTGCCCTCGTTGATTCGTCCCCGTTGCTCGATCACTTCAAACCAGGCCGTGTTCCGGACGGTTGAACTGGCTCGCTCGACGGCATTCGTCACCGCGTCGCTGAACGATTGGCTGGAAGTTCCGACGACTTCGATCTTCTTGTAGACGGTGTCTGACATTGCGGAGGGACTCCTTTCGCCCGGTCGTCTATTGAGGACGCAACGGGGACGATGCAAGTTGATTGAAATTCGCG
>CAZFWV010000102.1:0-19557 GCA_964522605.1 uncultured Pirellulaceae bacterium | reverse complement strand
TAGATCGCCAACAACCCGAGCGTCAGCAGGATCTTGTTCCGCAGTTCGGGGATCGTGAAGATGATTCGCAGTTTCTCTAACATGCGCGCGTTCCCTGCGATGGGTTTCGAGCGGTGGACTAACCCGGAGCCTGCGACTTAAGCTGCTTCTTCCTGACTTCCACCGGGGTCGGACCCGGCAGACGCACGACTTGTCCGCCGGCCTGTTCGATTTTCTTCACCGCCGAGGCGCTGAAGCGGTGCGCCGAGACGGTCAGCTTCTTGGTCAACTCGCCTTCGCCCAGAATCTTCAACTCGTCGTATCGATGTCCGAGCAGTGGGGTCTGTTCCAGTGCGTGCGGTGTCACGGAGTCGCCGGACTGGAAACGAGCATCCAGATCGCCGACGTTAATCACAGCAACCCGACTCGCCCACTTGTTATTGAAGCCCCGCTTCGGCACGCGGCGCACCAGCGGCATCGCGCCGCCTTGGAAGACTGGATGGCGAGACCAACCCGCGCGCGAGCCCTGTCCCTTGTGTCCGCGACCGGCCGTCTTGCCGTGACCGGAGCCGACTCCCCGTCCAATCCGCCGCCGTTTGCGGTGTTTGGTGATTCCCTGATGAACGTCGTTCAGCTTCATGTCAGCGAGACTCCGCGGAGGACTTCCACCTCCTGTTGGGTACGCAGTTTCTGGAGGGCGTCGAGCGTTGCCTTGACCAGCAACACGGGATTGTTCGACCCGTAGCTCTTCGTCAGGATGTCGTGCAGTCCGGCAGCCTCGCAGACGGAGCGGACGGCCGCACCAGCAATGATTCCCGTACCGGGACCGGCTGGGACGAGCAGCACGCGTGCGGCCCCGTAGCGTCCCTTGACGATGTGCGGAATCGTACCCTGCTGAATCGGTACCCGAACCATACTGCGCGTCGCCTGCTTGACCGCCTTCTCGACACTGGGCGGCACCTCATTCGCTTTGCCATAGCCCCAGCCGACGCGACCTTCCCGATCGCCGACGACGACCATCGCGGCAAAACTGAAACGGCGTCCACCCTTGACGACGGCGGCGCAACGCTTAATCTTGACGACCCGTTCCTCGTAGGCGCCACGGGTTTTTTCTTCTCCCGCTGATGCGGATCCGCTGGCTGAGGCCACTGTCTATGCTCCCAAGTGCGAGGTAAATGTTCGGTTGGAGAGGATGATCGGTTGCTCGCTGGTCATGTCCGTTCGCTGATTGACGATCCGATTCGGCTGCGTCCTTACTGTAGTTTTTAGAGGGAAACGCCTCCTGCGCGAACCGCATCTGCCACGGCCGCGACACGACCATGGTACTTGAAGCTGCCGCGATCCAGACAGGCCGCCTGAACTCCCGCGGCCAGCAATCGCTCGGCGACCGCCTGACCGACCACTGTGGCGGCATCCCGGTTTCCGGAGTATTTGATCTGGGATCGCAGGTCCTTATCGACCGTGCTGGCCGAGACGAGGGTCTTACCCTGCTCGTCGTCGATCACCTGACAGTAAATGTGCTTGTGGGTCCGGTGCACACTCAGCCGCGGTCGTGCGGAGGTCCCCTTCAGGGCCTTGCGAACGCGAAAACGGCGACGAATACGCTGTTGGCGGACGGCCTTTTCGTGGTTCACGGCAAAAAAATCCTTGGCAAAAACAGTTGTCTGGTGGTGTCGGGATGGCGTGCGCGGACTAGGTGGCCGCCTTGCCGGGCTTAATCTTGACGTATTCGCCCTCGTAACGGACGCCTTTTCCCTTGTACGGCTCGGGTTTGCGAATCGCGCGGACTTCGGCCGCGAACTCGCCCACCTGCTGCTTGTCGCAACCTTGAACAACGATGTGGGTCTGATCCGGACAGGTGACGTTCAAACCGGCCGGGATCTTCTTCTTGACCTCGTTGGCGTAACCGACTCGCAACGAGAGGATGTCGCCCTGAATCGAGGCAATGTAGCCGACGCCGACGATCTCGAGTCGTTTCTGATAGCCTTCGGTCACGCCGATGACCATGTTCTGCAGGAGGGCGCGGGTCAGTCCGTGATAGGCGCGAGCCATCCGGTCACTGTCGGAGGCCTCCACGACGATCTGCCGGGGATCATCTTCCAGTCGCACCTGGACTTCCGGTCGACAGGTTTGTTCCAGTTTCCCTTTCGGGCCTTCGACGGCAACCTGTCGCCCGTCGACGACGACCTTGACTCCGTCGGGCAGGGCAATGGGTTTCTTACCGATACGTGACATGGCCGGTTACCTTCTCGTCCTTCTGTATCTCAACAGCGATCTGTTTTCGGGGGCTTACCAGACTTCACACAAGACCTCGCCCCCCAGGTTCCGCTGGCGGGCTTCCCGATCACTGATCACACCGCGGCTGGTGCTGATCACGGAGATTCCCAGACCGTTGAGCACCGGTCGCAGGTCCTTCGCGCGGCTGTAGACGCGCCGACCCGGCTTGCTGATCCGGCGAATCGTGCGGATGACGCGTTCTCCGTTCGGCCCGTACTTCAACTCCAACCGTAATTGGGAGACGGGTTTCAAGTCGATCGTCTTCCAGTCCCAGATGTAACCTTCGCGCTTCAGCACCTCGGCTAAGCCACATTTGACCTTGGACACGGGCATGTCCACGTGAGGCCGTTCCACACGGACCGCATTCCGGATGCGGGTCAACATATCGGCGACGGGGTCGGTCATCATAACAGTCAGGTTCCCTCTACCAACTCGCCTTGCGAACACCAGGAATCAGGCCTTGATCTGCCAGCTTCCGAAAACAGATGCGGCAGATCCCGAATTTGCGATACACGGCGCGGGGCCGGCCGCACAGTCCACAGCGACGCTCGCGACGGGTCGAAAACTTCGGTCCGCGACTCGCTTTTGCAACTTTTGATTTGCTTGCCACCGGTTTCTACCCACTGAAAGTAAACATGAATGAAAAACGGTCCGCCTCAGGCGGCACCGGCCGCTTCCGTCTCGCGGCGGAACGGCATTCCCAGCAATTGCAGCAGCAGTCGTCCTTCGTCGTCACTGGGAGTCGACGTGACGAACACGATGTTCATACCCTGGACCCGCGTGAACTTGTCGGGATTCAATTCGGGGAAGACCAGTTGTTCCGACAGACCGAGGCTGTAATTGCCGCGACCATCGAAGGCGTTCGGATTCAGTCCTCGAAAGTCACGAACACGCGGGATGGCGAGGCTGATCAGCCGGTCCAGGAACTCCCACATCCGATCGCGGCGCAGGGTCACTTTGCAGCCGATTGGCATTCCTTCGCGCAGTCGAAATCCGGCGATCGCCTTGCGGGAAATCGTGATGACCGGCTTCTGTCCGGTGATCTGCCGCATCGCCTCGACCGCATCCTCGAGGTGTTTCTTTTCGGTGATCGCACTGCCGACGCCCATGTTCACGACGATCTTTTCCATCCGGGGCAGGGACAGCCGATTGTCGCGCCCCAGTTGTTTCTGCAGGCTGGGCAGGACGACCTGTTCGTATCGTTCGAGTAAGCGAGGAGTCATGATTCAGCGCCGTCTGTTTATCATTCACGGGGGTTGCGGCCCGGACTCGGAACCGGCCGCAGGGTTTATTTCTTGGCCTTCTTCGCGTGCGCGATGCGCGGAGGTGTGATTTGCCCCAGGGCGCGACCGCATTTCTTGCAATATCGTTCCTTGCTTCCGTCGTCCAGGTGCCGGGCACCGGTCCGCGTTGCCGTGGAGCAGCCCTCGCAGACGAGCAGGACGTTGGACAGAGGCACCGGCATCTCTTTGGAGAGCCGTCCCCCCTGAGGATTGCGTTGGCTGCGGCGGACGTGCTTGTAGACGCGATTGACGCCTTCCACGAGCAGCTTTCCGGCTTTGCGATCCACGCTGAGCACTTTTCCGCGGACACCCCGGTCATCGCCGGTGATCACTTCGACCGTATCTTTGACTCGAATATGCATCACACCACCTCACTGGCGAGGCTGACGATCTTCATGAAGTTGCGTTCCCGCAGTTCCCGGGCGACCGCACCAAAGATACGGGTTCCCCGCGGGTTTCCGTCGCCGTCGATCAACACAACCGCGTTACTGTCGAACCGGATATAGCTGCCGTCGGAGCGGCGGGTGGGCTGCTTGCAGCGAACAATCACCGCTCGCACGACCGACTTCTTTTTGACATCGCTTCCGGGGATCACGTTCCGCACACTGCAGACGATGATGTCGCCCAAACCGGCAAACCGGCGGCGCGAGCCTCCCAGGACTTTGATGCACTTGACTTCTTTGGCACCCGTGTTGTCCGCCACGGATAATCGTGTTTCTTGCTGGATCATGGCCTGAGCCACCTTCTGTACTGCGCTGTGATCTGTGCTGTGATCTGTCGCGCTCGAGGATCGGCTGCGTCACTCCGATTCGCCGGTCTCGCCCGCATCTGCTTCTTCGACTGCCTGTTCCTTCGCCTGGCGGGCGGCGGAGCGGAGCGCGGCCACGTCGACGGCCGTTCCCTTGGTGACGACGCGCAACAACTCCCAACGCTTCAGTCGTGAAAGCGGCCGGGACTCGACGATTTCCACCGTGTCCCCCACCCCCGACTGCTCCTGCTCGTCGTGCACATAGCAAACCGTTCGACGGCGAATGTATTTGCCGTACTTCGGATGCTTGACCAGACGCGGAATCTCGACGCGCCGAGTCTTCGTCATTTTGTCACTGGTGACCACACCAACCGCGATTCGCTTAGGCATCTTGTCAAATCCTGTTGCAGCCAGTTGTTCAAGGCTTGAACCGACCGCCGTTCTGGTTCTCTGCATGTTCGGGGCGCGGGTCCCTGCAGGACGACTTCACTTTTCCCCGGAACCGGTACTCCCCCGGCCCTCGGGACGGCGGGGTCGCCCCGCCTGATTTCGTTCCCGTTTGGTCCCGTCCCCTCGTTTCTCTTGCGATGTTCCTCAGCGACTGCCTTGCCCTCGTTCTCGTTCTCGCTGGATCGTCTTCAGTCGTGCGATCATCCGACGATTCCGCGTCAGTTCACTGGGCGCGTCCAGTCGTTCCGTCTGCGCCTGAATTCGCAGCCGGAAGTAATTCTCTGCCGTTTCCTGCAGAGTGACCGCCAGCTGTTCATCGCTCATTTCTCGCAGTTCCGCTGCCTTCATTTGTCCCGCTCCCGATCGTGGTTCCTCGCCTGGCTCAGGCAGTACGGCGTCGCACGAAGCGAACTCGCAAGGGCATCTTGTGGGCAAGACGAGCGAAACAGACTCGTGCCTGTTGCTCCGTCACGCCTCCCAACTCGTACAAAATCGCGCCCGGTCGGATCACGGCTGCCCAGAAGTCCGGTTCTCCCTTGCCCTTTCCCATGCGGGTTTCCAACGGCGTGGAGGTCACCGACTTATGGGGAAACATGCGGACGTACAATCGGCCTTCGCCGCGGACGTACTGCTGCGCGGCGATACGGCCGGCTTCAATCGTCGCCGCCTTCACCCAACCGCCCTGCAACGCCTGCAGACCGAAATCGCCGAACACCACTCGGTTGCCCCGGGTCGCGTTACCTTTTATACGACCTCTTTGGCTTTTGCGGTGCTTGACCCGCTTCGGCATCATCGCCATAGCTGTCGTCCCCTCGGTAGAAGCCCTGATTCACCCACACTTGAATTCCGATATGCCCCTGCGGCGTTTTGGCTTCGGTAAAGCCGTAATCAATCTTCGCCCGCAGGGTGCTGAGCGGAATCGAACCGGCGATCTGTTTTTCGCGCCGCGCCATTTCCGCTCCACCCAGGCGACCAGCCAATTGCACCTTGATGCCTTTGGCACCGGCCTCCATGGTTTGTTCCATCGCCCGCTTCATCGTTCGCCGGAAGCTGGCTCGCTTCTGCAGTTGCTCGGCGATGTCTTCCGCGACGAGCTGCGCCTGCAATTCCGGTCGCGAGATCTCCTCGATCTTCAGGTTGACGCGCCGGCCGATCAGGTTCTGCAGTTCGGCCTGCAGCAACTCGATCTCCTGTCCCTTCTTTCCGATGATCAGTCCTGGTCGCGCGACATGAAGTACAACCTTGACTTCGTCGCGAGTCCGTTCAATTTCGATCCGATCGATGCCCGCATGCCGGTACTGGGTCTTCTGGGGATTGTTCTTGATGAAGTTCCGAATCTTCTGGTCTTCCAGCAACAGGGAAGAGTATTCCTGTTTCGAGGCGTACCAGCGACTTTTCCATCCGACCATGACGCCCGTGCGGAAACCGACTGGATTGACTTTCTGACCCATAGTCTGACTGCTCCGTGTTTTCGCGCCGGCCGAGGGCCAAGGGAAGGCCCCCGCAGATCCGGACGATCGATTACAGTTCCTCGAGAGTCACGTGGATGTGGGAAAACCGTTTTCGCACCATAAACGCCATCCCGCGCGCCCGCGGACGCACCCGTTTGAAGGTTGGTCCGCCATCGACGTGGGCCTGGCTGACATAGAGGCGTGCGACGTCCACGGAGCGGCCGCGGTTGACCGGGTTGTCCGGGTCCTGTGCGTTGCCCAGAGCGCTCTTGAGCACCTTCTCCAGCATGCGGGCTCCGCGCTGGGGTTGGTACTGCAAAATCTCCAAGGCCTCGTCCGCCATCTTGCCTCGAATCAAATCTGCGATCGGACGTACCTTGCGGGCACTGATCCGTGCAAAGCGGTAAGTCGCTTCGTATTCTGCCATCGCTTCACTCCCCCGGTCGCGGCCGAGACAGCCGTCGGGATTCCGCTACTCCGCTATCTAACGCTTGCCTTTGCCGCCGTGACCGCGAAAGATCCGCGTCGGGGCAAACTCGCCCAACTTGTGTCCCACCATGTCTTCCGTCACGAAGACCTTCATGTGCAGCTTGCCGTTGTGCACCAGGAAGGTCGCACCGACAAATTCAGGCACAATCGTGCAGGCGCGGGCCCAAGTGCGAATTGGTTCGCCCGAACCCGACTCCTGCTGCTGCTGCACTTTGCGGTACAACTTGGGGTCCACAAAGGGACCTTTTTTTAGTGATCTACCCATCCTGTCATTCGCCCATCGGTTGCGTTACTTCTTCAATTGGCCATAACGGCGCGAGCGGCGACGTCGAACGATCGAAACATTCGACGGCTTTCGCCGATTGCGTGTGGATCCACCTTTGGCCGGTTTGCCCGTGGGGCTTACCGGATGTCGTCCACCCTTGGTGCGTCCTTCTCCACCTCCGTGCGGATGATCGATCGGGTTCATGGCCGTTCCGCGAACGTGCGGCCGTCGTCCCAGCCATCGCTTCCGGCCGGCCTTCCCCAGACTGATGTTCATGTGGTCGGCGTTCCCGACCTTGCCGATCGTTGCCCGGCATTGGGCCGGCACACGACGAATCTCGCCGCTCGGCAAGGTCAGCTGAGCCCAATCCGCCTCGCGGGCCATCAGCGTGGCCCCCGAACCGGCGCTCCGGCAGAGCACGCCGCCGCGACCGGGCTGCATTTCGATGTTATGCACACTTGTGCCGAGCGGAATCCGCTTCAAGGGCAGTGAGTTGCCGACGGCGGGCGGGGCCTCGGGGCCACTCTCGACCTGCGCCCCCTGCCGCAATCCATCGGGAGCCAGGATGTACCGTTTCTCGCCGTCCACGTAGTGCAGCAGCGCGATGCGGGCACTGCGATTCGGATCGTATTGAATCGAGGCCACTCGGGCGGGAATCCCATCTTTGTTCCGCTGGAAATCGATCACGCGATACTGCCGCTTGTGACCGCCTCCACGGTGTCGCGCCGTGATCTTGCCCTGGTTGTTGCGGCCGCCCTTCTTGCGCAACGGACGCAATAGTTTCTTCTCGGGCGTGGCTCCGACCGTCAAATCGGCAAAGTCACTGACCGACGCGCCACGCCGTCCGGGAGAGGTCGGTTTGTACTTGCGAATGCCCATCGAATCGTCTTCTCTTGTCTGGCCGCCGAGGAATGTTGTGTCGCCGAGGAATCGGAACGATTGGGGAGTGGCAGAAACCACCTTCCCGATCGCCGATTAAAAGAACTGGATGTGATCCTCAGGATCCAACGTCACGATTGCCTTTTTCCATTGCTTGGTCATGCCATACCGAAATCGGTAACGACGCGGCTTGCCCTTGCGGGTCTGCGTTCGCACTTGTGTCACGCGAACATGAAACAGATCTTCGACCGCCTCTTTGATCTGATGCTTATCCGCCAGCGGATTCACTTCGAACGCGTACTGGTTATAACGCGTTGAACGGTGCATCCCCTTTTCCGTCACCAGTGGCCTCAGCACGACCTGGTGAGGCGCCAACTCGTGACGCTTCACCGTGGCGGCTGGTTGCTGCGTTGCTTTGGCCATTGTCCGTTCCCGTGTCTTACCGGTGTCTTTGTGGATCGAAAGTCGGATTACTCTGTAATTGCGTCGGTTTCACTTGCGTCGGCGGCACGCTGTCCACGGCGCGCGGCCCGATCGCGGATCTCGTCCAACGCCTTCCGCGTGACCAGCATCCGGTCCGGAGCCAGCACGGAGAGGGCATTCAGATCGGAGACGGGCGAAATCGTAACCCGTGCGATGTTGCGTGCGCTCTTGTAGACGTTCACGTCATGGGCATCGGTCGCAATCAGCGTGCTGGTCTGCGCCAGCCCGAGTGCCTTGAGCACGGACGCCATTTCCTTGGTGGCCGGCGCCGCGAACTTCAGTTCGTCGACAACGACCATCTCCTCATCACGGATCTTCGAGGCAATCGCCATCCGCGTGGCGAGTTGCACGGCCTTGCGGGGCAGCCGATACGAGTAATCGCGGTTTCGCCGAGCGTGGATTTGACCGCCACCCCGCCGAACACCACTCCGCCTTGAACCCGCCCGAGCATTGCCCGTGCCCTTTTGGCGATACATCTTCTTGGTCGATCCGGAGACTTCACCCCGCGACTTGCTGCGGTGCGTGCCCATCCGCCGGTTGGCCTGGTACATCACCACGGCGTCATGGAGCAATTGCTTGTTGATCCGGGGAGCCAGTTCGGCCGGGTCGATCTCGTAGGTACCGACTTCCTTCCCCGTCCGGTCGTAGATCACTAAGTTTGCCATCGCCTACTTGCCTGCCGTGATTGCTGGAACGAAATTCTCGCTCCAACGAGATTCGTCAACTGACCTTGTTCGATTCCTGCACGATCACGAATCCACCGTTTGGGCCGGGGATCGCTCCTCGAACCACCAGCAGATTGTTCTCTGCGTCGACCTTGATTACTTTCAAATTGCGAGCGGTCACCCGCTCGGCGCCGTATTGTCCGGCCATTCGCGTGCCTTTGAAGACTCGGCTGGGATCGGCACTGCAGCCGGTGCCACCTGCGTGTCGATGCACCTTCTTCACGCCGTGCGTGGCACGCTGCCCAGAGAACCCGTGTCGCTTCATGACGCCGGCGTAACCACGGCCCTTGCTTGTGCCGATTACGTCGACCGCAGAGACGTCGGCCAGGACGTCCACCTTGACGACTTGTCCGAGCGAGAAGCCTTCCGTCTCGCCCCGCAGTTCACGCACGTAACGTTTGGGCTCGCAATCGGCCTTTGCGGGAATCTCGACACCGGCGGTGGCCAGCTTCCGAGCACGCTTGCTGGCCAGCTTGGCAACATGCCCCCGCTCACTGCGGCGGGCCAGGCGACGTGGCTTGTCCAGATAGCCGAGTTGCACGGCTTGATAACCGTCGCGCTCCAGCGTCCGCAGTTGCAGTACCTGGCAGGGGCCCGCCTGAATGACGGTCACCGGTACGATCTGTCCCCTGTCATCATAGACCTGGGTCATGCCGACCTTGCGGCCCAGTATTCCCTTTGCCATCGTACTGTTTCCTGCGGTCATTGCTGGCCGGGATCTGGCGGGAACACGAATTCGTGCCCTAGATTACCCAACCAACTTCCAAGTCATAAGGTTTCCCTGTCGGAGAGCAGCCAAACGGCAAAAGGCAAAAGGCCTGCTCCGAATCGGGTCGTAGGTATGAGGTTACTTTGTGGAGGCTTTGATCTTGATGTCGACGCCCGCGGGTAAGCTGAGCTTGTTCAAGGCCTCGATTGTCTTGGCCGTGGCCTGCACAATGTCAATCACCCGCTTGTGCGTTCGAATCTCAAATTGTTGTCGCGCCTTCTTGTCAATGTTCGGGCCGGACAGGACCGTGTAACGCTCGATCCGTGTCGGCAAGGGAATCGGACCGTGAACTTCGGAGTTCGTCCGTTTGGCGGTCTCCACGATCTCCTTCGCACTCTGATCGAGGATCAGGTGATCGTATGCTTCCATCCGAATCCGAATGACTTCGTGTGCCGGCGTGACCACCAACTCAACTCCCGCTACAGCCTGCTTCCGCCCTTGGCAGGGCTACTTACCCTACACACTCCCATGTCGCTCCAGCGAACGTGGGGGAAGCTGCCCATCTTAGATTTCCTGTTGGCGGGCGTCAACACCTCCGACCAAGCCGAGCCCAAAAGTTTTTTGCGGCGTCGGCCGTCCGATCCGCGGGCGCCCAGAGACCGTGCAGTTGACACGTTGAAGGATAGGAAGAGATTTACAGTACTCTCCCGCGCCGCGGTCGGGTTGCCTTTAATTACTGGCTCGGGGGAAGTTGGAACAGCCGCCCTGCGGGCGTTGCACAATCGCGAGAGACGCTCGCGCGGAATCAAAGTTGCGATGAGTGGCGGTGGACGGATCAGTCCGAGGCGCCAGCGTCGGATTCCGCTTCCGTAAACGCCTCCGTCGCCGCCTGGATCTGCTTATTCATCTTCTCGCTGCCGAACGACTGCTGGTAAATTCCTTGCGCATGAGGTCCGCTCTGATTCCGAAGCTGCCAGTCGGCTTGGGGAAAACTCATTCGCGGCCCCACTTGCCACAGTAAGCGTCGGCTCGCCTGCCGGCGGGGGGCCTCTGCCCCGAGCCTGTTGGCCGCCAGGGAGGACTCCACCGATTCCGGCGTCAGGCCCACTTCTCGATCGCGAAAAGTCCAGCGGACGTTGCGGGGGTTTCGCTCGCGTTGCTTGTACACGATCACTCCCATGATCCCGATCTGCCGACCCGCCGAACGGGGATCGCCGGCGCTGCTTACCTTGATTTTGAGCGTGTGGCTGGTGGAGGGTGCGTCGACGGCACTGAGATCGCAAGCAGCCCAAAGCGTTGCTCCGTCTGCATCGGGCTCCGGAGAGAACGCGTCGAGAGGCCATTCCTGTCGTACTCCATCGACATAAACATCGGCCCGTCCTCCGACAGCACTCGAGGGCCCGATCACATCGATCCCGATCCCCTCGAATCGCAGAATGGCTTCGTCTCCCGGGACGTTGGTCCAGAACAGTCCGTCCTGCTGGCGCCACGATCCGTTCCAGGTCCAGTGTTGATCCTCGACGCCGATCCGTTGGGAGGCTGTGCGGTTCTCGATCACTAACGTGTAGAGGCACGGTTGATCCTCGCCGTCGGAAACGACCGCCAGCGGGTGGGAGGGGCATGTGAAGCAGACGGGGCGGGAAATCGGATGGTGATTTTCGATGCTCTCGTAAGCCTCGGGATCCAGGTAATTGAGCAGCAGAGTCGGCCAGTCAATCGGTTCGGGGGCGGGATTCATCAGGAAATCGGCCGGCAGTTCGGGCGGAACGATTCCGTCGCGGAAACCGAGGTATTTCAGCATCGCTCGATCTAGCCGTCCCAGGTTATTAATGCAAAATCTGGCCCGCGCATTTTCTCGGGAGCGGTTCAGCAGGGGAAACAGCAGCAAGCAAGCGGCGGCTGCGATCAGCAGGACAATGACGACCTCCAGCAGGGAGGCCCCACGACGTTCGGAGTCGGCGTGCATCGGGATGGCTTTCTGGACGTGTTCGATTCAGCAACCGAGGTGCGGCATCGGGGCGTCGCGATACCCCCATCTTCGGCCGGGATGTCGGTCAGCCTTCGAACGACTTGGCGATTTCCGGGGGCGCCGGGGCATACTCGAGCGGTTCCATCGAGCAGCTGGCGCGACCCTGGCTGATGCTGCGCATGGCCGAGCTGTATCCGAACAGTTCGGCCAGTGGCGCATGGGCCTCGATCCAGACAAGTTTACCGCGATTTTCTGTGCGCTGGATCAGCGCCCGGCGCTGTTGCAGATCGCCGACAAAGTCCCCCAGGTATTCCTCGGGGGTCGTGATCGATAGACGCATGATTGGTTCCAGCAACATCGGGCCGCCCTCGCGGAGCGCTTTCTCGAATGCGTCGCCGCTGGCGATTCGGACCGCGATATCATTCGTGTTTTCGTTACAAGTGGCCCCGGTGACGGTGGCTTTCAGGTTCATCAGGGGGAACCCGCCCAGGATCCCGCCGCCTTCCCCGCGGGAGCGCAATTCATCGAGCGCGGTCGTCAGCCATTCACCGGGCAGGTCGTCTGGCGAGCAGGTGCTGGTGACGGTCACCGGCTTAGCGCCCTTCGGATACGGCTCCAGCCGGACCTGGATTTCAGCGAACAAGTGCTGGCCCGCCATCTGCCGGTGGCAGGAGCCGGCCGAGTCGATCGCATGCTGAATGGATTCGCGGTAGCTCACGCGTGGCTTGTGGACTTTGACGTTCAGGCGAAAATCGCGCAGCAGCCGGTTGCGAATGACTTCCAGGTGCAGCTCGCCCATGCCACTGATCAGGGTCTGCCCGGTCTCTTCGTTTTCCTGCGCTCGAAACGTGGGGTCTTGCCGTCGCATTAGTTCCAACGTATCGGCCAGCTTCTTGCGTTCGGCTGTGGTGTCCGGCTCGATCGCCATCGAGATCACGGTTTCGGGAAACTCGATGCTTTCCAAGAGGACTGGATTCTTCGGGTCACACAGCGTGTCGCCGGTCACCGAATGGCGCAACCCGATGATTCCGACGATATCTCCCGTCTCCACGTGGTCGACTTGTTCCTTCCGCGCGGCCTGAATGTGCCACAGTTGCGCGACGTTTTCTTTTTTGTCTTTCGCCGGGTTGTAGAGTCGTGAATTGCCTTTGAGTTGCCCCGAATACACCCGCACCCAGGCCAGGTCGCCCGTCTTGGCGGGAACGACCTTGAAGACCAATCCGCAGAACGGCTCCGTTGGATCGGGTTTTCGTCGAATGACGGTCGCTTCCTTCTTTTGCAGCGAGGTTCCTTCGACCGGCGGCATGTCGGCGGGGCTGGGCAGGTACCAGGCAACTGCGTCGAGCAGGGGCTGAATTCCAATGCCGTGGAGTGCAGATCCGCAGAGGACCGGGTGGATCAGTTGCTGCAAAGTGGCATCCCGGACGACCTGTCGCAGCAGGTCCGCCGGCAGCGGATCCTCCTGAAGCAGACGTTCCATCAACTCATCACTGTAATTGGCCAGCTCCTCCAACATGGCCTGCCGTGCCAGATCGGCTTCGTCGCGTAATGACTCGGGAATGGGCTCTGCTTTCGGGGTTGGCTCGCCTTCGACGAAGGACAACCACCGCATTTCGATCAGATCAATGACGCCGCGGAACGCATCCGGCATGTGGGCCGGCCCCAATCCAACGGGGATCTGCAAGGGGACCGGATTGGCCTGCAACCGGCGACGCATTTCCTGAAGGGTGCCCTCAAAGTCGGCACCTTCGCGGTCGAGTTTATTGATGAAGGCGATCCGCGGGACATAGTATTTGTCGGCTTGATGCCAGACCGTCTCGCTCTGAGCTTCAACGCCCTCCCGGGCGCTGAAGACGACGACGGCGCCGTCCAGAACGCGCAGGCAGCGTTCCACTTCGGCCGTGAAGTCCACGTGGCCCGGTGTATCGATCAGATTGACGTCGACGTCGCGCCAGCGAAAGGTGACGCAGGCGGAATAAATCGTGATTCCCCGCTGCTGTTCCTCTTCGTCGAAATCGGTTTCCGTCGTGCCTTTGTCGACTTCGCCGACCCGGTGAGTCGTCCCGCTGTAGAAGAGCATGCGCTCCGTGACGGTCGTCTTCCCAGCGTCAATGTGGGCGATGATGCCGATGTTGCGGAGATCCTGCAGACGACGCGTCATGGCTCGAGAACTTTCCTGCATGCGAGAACCGTGGCGACTTACCCCGCGAGGCCGCGTGAAGCGGGAGTCGGCGCAAGAAAATGCCGCGTGCCGCGGTGGGGCGGACACACGGCGGAGCGCATGCGTCCCTCTACCAAGCGAAGTGGGCAAAGGCCTTGTTCGCGTCGGCCATCCGGTGCACGTTGTCCCGGCGGGTCATGGCGGCGCCTTCTTTCTTGAAGGCCGCCATCAATTCTTCGGCTAGCTTCTGGCTGGTGGGTCGGCCCTTCTTATCGCGGACCGCGAGCAGGAGCCAGCGGATTGCCAACGATTGCTGCCGATTCCGGTTCACCTGCATCGGCACCTGATACGCGGCTCCGCCGACCCGCTTACTGCGGACTTCGATTTGCGGTTTGACATTCTCCACCGCTTGAAGGAAGACCTCCAGCGATTCCTCTTTCGGCATTCGCTCTTGAATGAGGTCCAGCGCGTCATAGAAGACTCGCTGGGCGGTGGTCTTCTTACCGTCCCACATCAGGCAATTGACGAACTTGCTGACCAGCAGCGAATTGTAACGCGGGTCGCCTTTCAGTTGGGTCCGGCTGGCGGTGATATTTCCCATGGGTTTTGCTTCGGCTGTTTAGCTTTCAATCGGAATCGAAACAGGATCCTGTTCGGGTCAATTGGCGTTTCCCGTGCGGCTCTTCGCGGCCTGTTGCACGGCACGCCGTCCAGCTTACGACTTCTTCGCCCCGTATCGGCTACGGGATCGCTTGCGTCCATCGACGCCCAGGGTATCGAGAGCCCCGCGGACGACCTGATAGCGGACTCCGGGCAGATCTCGGACTCGACCACCCCGCACCAGCACAATCGAGTGCTCCTGCAGACTATGCCCTTCACCCGGAATGTACACCGTGACTTCCTTCCCGTTGGAAAGTCGTACACGGGTAATCTTGCGAAGGGCCGAATTCGGCTTCTTGGGAGTCATCGTCCGAACCTGGAGGCAAACGCCGCGTTTCTGCGGGCATTTGTCCAGCACCGGCGCCTTGGGCTTGGTCCGTTGGGCACGACGCTTCCGGCGGACCAGTTGGTTGATCGTGGGCATGGGCAGCGATCCGAATGTCAGCGGGGAAAAAACTCGGTAAGGGAAGCCTTTCAGCGTATCAATTCCCGAGACGGCGTCAAGTCAAGGTCGGCCCCGGTAAGTGGGGAAATCGACCCCAGTTGTCCACGTGGGGTCGTCGACCGCTGTCGGCCGATCACGCGCGATCCGGCGCGTGATCGGTTCGCCTGGATGGTTGAGATCCACGGCGGATGCTCCGTGCGATCGCGGATCATTCCAGCGAATCGTCCTCGTCCTGGCTCTCGTCCGCTGCCGGTTCGACACTGCGGAACAGATCTTCCAGTTGACTGCTCGTTTCCGGCAGCGGCATCTCGGGTTCGGGAGCTCCGCTGCTGGGATCTTCCTCGATCCCGGCTCCGGCGGTTGCGGGAGCCGATTCGAGGAGCGGGAAGCTGTGGACGAGCGCCCGATCCTTTTCTGCGGCGAGGCTGGCGAGTGCTTCGGGACGAATCCGGACTTCGGCTTCCTGGAACGTGCGAAAACCGGTGCCGGCAGGAATCAAATGCCCCAGGATCACGTTTTCCTTCAAACCGACCAGCCGATCCGTCTTGCCGGCCAGGGCGGCTTCCGTGAGGACCTTGGTCGTCTCCTGGAAGCTGGCGGCCGAGATGAAACTGGAGCTTTGCACGGCGGCTTTCGTGATGCCTAGCAACTGGGTGCTGGCGGTGGCCGGCCGCGGCCGACCGCCTTTGGCCGGTTCGCCACCGAGCGCTTCAATTTGGGAATTCACCGTTTCCAGCGCGTCGCGAGGAACGATATTGCCTTCGGTGAATTCGCTGTCCCCCTTGTGGGCAATCTTCAGGCATTTCGCCAGGCTTTCGTTCGCCTGGCGGAAATCAAAGCGGTCCATCACGCTGCCGGGCAGCAGATTCGTATCGCCCGGGTTCTCGATCTTCACCTTCCGCAACATCCGGGCGATGATGATTTCGCAGTGCTTATCGTTAATCTCGACGCGCTGGCTGCGATACACGCCCTGGATTTCGTGCAGCAGGTATTGCTGAACGGCTTCTTCGCCGGAGATCCGCAGGATATCGTGCGGGACGAGGGGACCGTCGACGAGTGCCTGGCCGGCACGCACGTGGTCACCCGAGTGGACGAGAAACCGTTTGCCTTGGGGCACGAGGTGCTCGCGCTCGATCCCGCTTTCGCTGCGGACGATAATCGTGCGCTTGCCTCGCCGCTTTTCGCCCAGGATCTCGACAACGCCATCGACCTCCGCGATCACGGCCGGGTCTTTCGGCTTCCGCGCCTCAAAGATTTCGGTCACTCGGGGCAAACCGCCCGTGATGTCCTTGATCCCCGAGGCTTCACGCGGCGTCTTAGCCACGACCGTACCGGCCGCAATCGTCTGGCCTTCATTGACTTCGATGTGAGCCCGTTCCGGCAGGTAATACACATCGAGCGGTTTTCCGTCGCTGTCTTCGAGCACGATCTGAGGATGGAGATCTCCCTTGAGATCGGCGATAATTTTGCGTTCGAAACCGCCGGGGTCCTTTTCCACGCGGATCGTTTCGCCTTCCACGATATCCTCGTAGCGAACGCGTCCCGAGACCTCGGCGAGAATCGGAATACTGTGGGGATCCCACTGACAGAGGACCGCACCGGTTTTGACTTCTTGGTTCTCCTTGACCATCAGCACCGCACCGGTGGGAACCTCGTACTTTTCCAGCTCGCGACCCTTGGGATCGAGAATGGAGATTTCGCCGTTGCGGGTCAGGACGATCGATCGCCCTTCTTCGTCGGTGACGAACCGCATGCGGGTAAATTTGACGATTCCGCCCTTCTTGCTGCGCGATTCGCTTTCTTCGACGTCGGTTCCCGCAACACCTCCGATGTGGAAGGTCCGCATCGTCAACTGCGTACCCGGTTCGCCGATGCTCTGCGCGGCGATGATCCCGACGGCCATCCCTTCTTCGACGAGATTTCCGGTCGACATGTCCATGCCGTAACAGCAGCGGCAGACACCGAGGGCCGCTTCGCAGGTCATCGGACTGCGGACCTGGATTCGCTCCAGTCCCAGATCCTCGATCTTCCTCGCGATCTCCCCGGTGATCATCTCGTTCTCAGAGACAATCACTTCGTCCGTCACGGGATTCACGATGTTCTGGCGGCTGACACGACCCTTCACCGCATCTGCCAATCGCACTTCGACTTTCTCGCCGCGGTAAATCACCCCCTTGGTGATTCCCTGAGTCGTCTCGCAGTCATACATCGTGACGACCACGTTCTGCGCAACATCGGCGAGTTTTCGGGTCAAGTAACCCGAGTCAGCCGTTTTGAGGGCCGTATCGGCCAGACCTTTACGGGCACCGTGTGTCGAGCTGAAGTATTCGAGCACGGACAGCCCTTCGCGGAAGTTCGCCTTAATTGGTGTCTCGATGATTTCGCCGGATGGCTTGGCCATCAGACCCCGCATCCCGGCGAGCTGACGGATCTGTTCGACGCCACCTCGGGCACCGGAGTGGGCCATTAAGAACACCGGATTCACGTAGCCGCCGTGACGCGTATCGGTCTCCATCGCCGACATCATTTCGGCAGTGATCCGCTCGCGTGCGTGCGTCCAGGCATCGAGCACCTGGTTGTAACGTTCGACGTCCGTGATGATTCCGCGATCGTACAGCTTCCTATACTTCAGTACGGTTTTTTCTGCCTCGGCAATGATCTTGCTCTTGGATTCGGGCGTCACGAGGTCGTCGGTCGCGAACGACAGACCACTTCGGGTGCTCTCGCGGAAGCCCAGCCGGTTCAGGTCGTCCAGCAGGTTGATCGTGGCGCGGCGGCCCAGGACTTGGTAGCAGTCGGAAATCACCATGGCCAGTTCACCCGAGCGGAGGGGCAGATTGTAGAAGTCCATTCCCTCCGGCAGCATGGTGTTGAACATGATTCGGCCACAGGTGGTGGTGATCACCCGGGCTTCTTCGCGCGCATCATCTTCGGTCCGTACGCGCCGGCCGTGCGGCATCCGCAGCTGAATCGGCGCATGGAGATCGACGACGCCCAGGGAATAGGCCAGATCCGCTTCTTCCGTGGACGAAAACCGCATCCCTTCGCCGAGGCGACCGGGCAGCATCATCGAGATGAAAAAGCATCCCATCACGATGTCTTGCGATGGGCTCATAATCGGTCGCCCGTTGGCGGGACCGAAAATGTTGTTCGTCGACATCATCAACGTATGGGCTTCCACTTGCGCTTCAATGGACAGCGGCAAGTGCACCGCCATCTGGTCGCCGTCGAAATCGGCGTTGAAGCCTTTGCAGACGAGCGGATGGAGGTGAATCGCGTTGCCTTCGACCAGGACGGGCTCGAACGCCATGATGCCCATCCGGTGCAGGGTCGGAGCTCGATTGAGCAACACCGGGTGATTCTGAATCACCGCCTCGAGAATATCCCAAA
Source organism: uncultured Pirellulaceae bacterium (assembly GCA_964522605.1). Taxonomy (GTDB): domain Bacteria; phylum Planctomycetota; class Planctomycetia; order Pirellulales; family Pirellulaceae; genus CAVZLD01. The sequence goes on along the minus strand of CAZFWV010000102.1, from coordinate 1,194 downwards.
CCTCCTCGTCCTTTCGCTCGAGCATCTTCTTGGCACTCTTGATCGTATCCGCATGCCCCATTTCCTTGAGCTTGCGGATGATGAACGGCTGATAGAGTTCCAAGGCGATCTTTTTGGGCAGGCCGCACTGATGGAGCTTCAACGTCGGACCGACCACGATCACACTTCGCGCCGAGTAATCCACGCGTTTTCCCAGCAGGTTTTCGCGGAACCGGCCCTGCTTTCCTTTGATCATGTCGGTGAGGGATTTCAGCGGTCGGTTGCTGCTGCCCAAGACAGGGCGCTTGCAACGGTTGTTGTCGAAGAGCGCGTCGACGGATTGCTGCAACATCCGCTTCTCGTTGCGGATGATCACTTCTGGTGCGTTTAAGTCGACGAGCTTTCGCAGGCGGTTGTTGCGGTTGATGATTCGCCGGTACAGATCATTCAAATCACTGGTGGCGAAATTGCCCGAATCGAGCAACACCAGCGGTCGCAGGTCCGGTGGAATCACCGGGATCACATCCAAGACCATCCATTCCGGCTTATTGTCGCTATCCCGAATCGCTTCGACGATCTTCAGTCGGTTGATCAGATCCTTTTTCTTTTGTTTGGAGTTTGTTTCGACCAGGTCCTGGCGCAGTTGCTGCGAGAGTTGGACGAGATCCAGATTGACGAGCAGCTTGCGGATTGCCTCGGCCCCCATATCGGCTTCGAAGCTGCCTTCGCCCCATTGTTCTCGCGCGGTGCGAAACTCTTCCTCCGTCAGCAGTTGCTGACGTTCCAGATCGGTCTGTCCCGGATCGACGACGACGTAATCCTGGAAATAGATCACCTTTTCCAGACTGGTCGTCTTCATGTTCAGCAGGTTGCCGAGGCGGCTGGGCATTGCCTTGAAGAACCAGATGTGAACGACCGGAGCGGCCAGTTCAATATGGCCCATCCGTTTGCGGCGAACGCGACTGTGGGTCACCTTCACCCCGCACCGGTCACAGATCATGCCTTTGTACTTCATGCCGCGGTACTTGCCGCAGGCACATTCCCAGTCCTTTTCGGGGCCAAAGATCCGCTCGCAGAACAGTCCGTCCTTCTCGGGACGGTACGTTCGATAGTTGATCGTTTCCGGCTTCTTGACCTCTCCAAAAGACCAGCTGCGGATGTCGTGCGGCCGGGCCAGGCTGATCTTGACCGAAGCGTAATCGTTAATGCGGTCGT
>CAZFWV010000101.1:0-19847 GCA_964522605.1 uncultured Pirellulaceae bacterium | reverse complement strand
ATATCCGAGGCGTCGAGATCGGCACCCCACCAGTAGTGTCGAAAGCCGTTATCTCCCATGGTCCGCAGCGCATTGACGCTACGTCCCGACCCGTAGGCACCCCAGCCCACAATCCCCCGGTCTCCCGTCATTTCGGGCTGGATCCAAGCTGCCACCGTGTAGCTGCCGTCTCCCGTCGGGAGATCGGAACCGATATCACTGGACGTCAGCATCCCATCGACTCCATCGAAGAAAGCCGACCCGTTGAGGACTCCATCCCCGTCGAACGAAACGCCTGCCGTTGGCGTCAGGTTGTTGCCGGATTGACTCGAATCGAGCCCGAGATCGTTTTCGTCATCAAACCGCCACAGACCCACCAGGTCCGGCTTGGGAGGTGGAGGAGGAATCACGGGAGCGGCCGTGAAGGAACCGCGTTCTTCGTCGTAGTTGGCCGAAATTTGCGCCTCGGTCAGGACGTCGTCGTGAACGCGGACACGGGAGATGAACATGTTAGCGCGCAAGCCGGGGTTCAGCGTCACTCCGTCCGTCTGCCACTGCGACCCAATCGCGATGCCGGGCTCCGAGTAGGTATCCAAACCGCCCCACTGAATCATGTCTTCTTCGTTCCACAGCTCACCGTCCGAGTAGACCTTCACCGCTTCGCCATCGAACGTGTACACCAGGTGATGCCACTGTTCGGTTTCGGGGGCGCCGACGGAGCCATCACTGGTCCAACTGACGTCCGGGTCACCCCAGTGGCCCACCGCGCCCCAGGTCCCGTGATCGCCATAGTTGAAGGCCATGTTGGTACCCGCGGGACCACCGCGTCGTCCCCACGCGACCATCGTCTCTTCGCCGACGGTCGCCGGGTTGAATGCCCAAACCTCAATCGAACGGGTGGCGTCCCAACCGGTCAGTCCTTCCGGTGCGGACTCCAGGCTGAAAAACGCGGATGTTCCATCAAAGTAGACGGCCGGAACCGGATCCAACGTCACAATCGGGGTGCCATCCGCGATGAAGTTGGTGTAACTGCCCGCGTTGATCCAGGTCGTATCACCGACCGCGAGGGTTGCTGCGTCGAGATCGACGAATAACTCGCCTGCGGTTTCGATCCCCTGAACAGGGAAGGCCGCAACCACCGACAACAAAAAGAAACTCAACAGTGGCCAACCGGTTCTCTGCCATTTCAGATGTCTCATCGAGATATGCCCCTATCTTCCAGGTCGTGCCCGAACAAGAAGAAACAGCTCAACTCTTTCACCGAATTCCGTCCCGACGCCTCCGCGGGCAACGTCCGCGAGAAGACGCCAGGCGGCAACTTCTTGTCAGTGCAAACAGACACCGCCGCACTCTCAACCGCCCATCCTATGTGGTCGGCGGGCCGAGAGCAATCATTTCCTCCCGCCCGATCGAAGTTGATCCCGGAGCGATTCGCCCGGTAGAGCGGGCAGCAAGTCGGTGAAATCGCGACCTTCACGTGGGGAGGGACGCGACGAGCCAGCTACGGCTGATGGCGGAGGAACGGGACGTGCGTGCGCCGGGAATGCCCACGGCTGTCGCCCCACCTGCTGCGGACGATCTGTCATCGTGTCGGATTCTGCCGGCAAAGGTACCAACCGGGCACTCGTCGTCTCGCCGTTATTCGGGCAGCTGAAACAACGACTGACTCTTCACGATGGCGTTATCGTCCGGAAACGTGTGGAATGCCTGGACGCGCAGGCTTCGATTGCGGCTTTCCAGGTGGATGTAACTGATTGCGCCGAGCGATACGCGTCCGCTGGCGTCAAACGCGTGCAGCATCCCCTGCCGACGACCGTCATTGATCAGCTCGTGCTGAAACGTCCAGAACAGTTCCGGATCCAGTGGTTCGAGTTGCACGCTCATTTGATAGCGACAGCCACCGCGACACTTGAGGGTGTCGGTGCACTCGCCCTGTAAGCGATGCGAAAGCAAGCGTCTGCGCTGCGGCAGTGGATGATGGGCCGCCGCAGCAACTTCCGTCAACGTCACGCCCTGATACCGCCAAGTCACCAAATGGCCGGCACTCGTAATCTGCACTCGGGCTTGATATCCGCCTCGTTCGACCACCCGCGTTTGATGAAACTCAAACAACTCCGGATGCAAGGCACGCCCGTAGACGTGGAATACCAGCTCAGCGATTTTAGGTCGGACGACCGGCACCGGTGAAGCTCCTTATCGCAAATCGGTGGGTACTTCGGACGACACGAAAACGATTCTCGAATCCACTCGGAACCCGTATTATAAACGTTGCCGACAAGTGATACCAAGGGACATTTTGCACGGTGAAAAACCGGCTGCGATCGCTCTTGACAAATCACGCGGCGCTATTCCACATCTGCGTCGTACGCCATCATGACGGGGCAAAGCGAGCGCGCCGGCCACGCCGTGAAGTTGTTCTGTCGCCGAACTGTGAGGATTCGGACGGCCGCGCCAAACTGCCTGAAGTCACGAGACTTTGCGAACATATCGTTTTGGTCGAATCCTCGCGCGCGTTTTGAAGTTGCACATTTCGTTAGTTCGTAGCCGAATTCGTGAGAATTCGGGGACTTTGTCGCTGGGGCCCCCTGCTTGAAACCTCCGAATTCTCACGAATTCGGCTACGTGCAACTTCGAAACACGCGCGTTGTCCACGGCGCGCGGCCGGGGCGTCAAAACAATCGCTGTTGTCCCCCGGCGGAGAGCGGAGCGCGGAAATGGGACGTGTCGAGCGCGGGCGGGGCAGCATCAAGCCCCCAACGCCGTGAAAAAACTTGAAACGTCTGTTCGATGTGCGCGGCGTACGATCCACTTCCCTTCATGCGCACGCCAAAGGTGCTCGAACACAAGTTACCCTCGTGTGTTGCACGGATTCGAGCTTCGACACGCGCGGCTGCGTCCGGGAGATTGCGACGCAGCCACTCGCAAAACACGGGTTGCACCGCAGTGGGCAGTCGAAGCAGCGTATAACTTGCCGAGATCGCTCCGTGTTCTCGCGCCGCCTGCAGCAGCGACGGAATTTCCATATCCGTTAAGCCGGGTAGAACGGGGGCGATGAGCACCGAGGTGGGAATCCCGGCGGCCGTCAATCGGGCGATTGTTTGCAGACGAGCGTGCGGACTGCTCGTCTGCGGTTCCATCACGCGTGCCAATTGCTGGTTTTGCGTTGTCAGGCTGATTGCCACATGGACCAACTGATGCTCCGCCATGGAAGCCAGATGGTCCAGGTCGCGCGTGACGAGCGCGTTCTTGGTGACCAGGCTGAGCGGTTGACGTGCCGCGAGTGCCACCTCAAGACATTGTCGCGTAATTTCAAAATGCCGCTCCGCCGGTTGGTAGCAATCGGTCACGCCCGACAACGCGATCGGCTGGGGTTGCCATCGATTGCGTGCGAGGAATTCGCGGAACAAACGCGGGGCTGCCGACTTCACGAAAATCTTCGTCTCAAAATCGAGTCCCGCGCTCAGCCCCAGGTATTCGTGGGTGGGTCGCGCATAGCAATAACTGCAACCGTGACTGCATCCGCGATAGGGGTTCAGGCTGTAGCGAAAGGGAATGTCCGGGCTGTCATTCTCCGAGATCACGGACTGGGCATCATCCAGATAGTATTCCGTCGGGATCGTCCGCGCGGCACCCTCCCGCGGCTCCGCCGTTTCGGCCGCTTCCGAGTCGAGTTCCAGATGAATGCGCGCAAACCGCGACGGCGGATTTTGCGCTGCAGCTCGGCCTCGGATTCGGTTGGGGGGAGAAGTTGCCATGGTTGTCGTTCCATTGTAGGTCCGTATCCCAGCGAATCTACAGGATCCTCCGACCTGGAAGCCCCGAGCAAATGGTCGATCTATTGACGACGCCTTCGAGGTGGAACAACATCGGGAGCAAAGATGGTTGTGTGGCCCTGGGGCATTCAGGAATCCGTCCCGGGTGATCGACTTGCCCCAAGTCGAGATCTTCGCGCGCTTTGACCGGCTGTTCGTTTGGCATCCGGAGAGCTACTCGTCCGGTCGATGCGAGTAAGTTTTCCGGCCAGAAGGAGTACTCGATGTCGTTGTTTGATGGAATGGAGAAGAGCCATTTTCGGCGCGCCCAGCCTCTGGCGGCGCGAATGCGGCCTCGTTCTCTGGAGGAATTCGTCGGGCAACAACATTTTTTGGGCGAGGGCCGACTGCTTCGGCGGTTGTTGTCCGCCGATCGGCTCGGCTCCGTGATCTTCTATGGCCCTCCCGGCACGGGGAAAACGACGTTGGCGCAGCTTTTGGCCCACGAAACGCGCGCCCACTATCGTGAACTGAGCGCGGTGACCAGTGGCGTGAAGGACCTTCGTGGGCTGCTGCAGGAAGCGCACGATGAATTGGCTGCGTCGGGCCGACGTACACTGTTGTTCGTGGATGAGATTCATCGCTTCAATCGGGCCCAGCAGGATGTTCTGCTGCACGATGTCGAAGAAGGCGTCGTGATTCTCGTAGGCGCCACGACATCTAATCCCTTCTTTGCAGTCAATGCCGCGCTGGTGAGTCGTAGTCAGATCTTCCAGTTTGAACCACTTTCCGAGAACGAAATCAAACAATTATTGCTGACGGCCCTGCGGGATTCCGACCGTGGGTTGGGTGACCGAGCGATCGTTGTTGAGGACGAGGCACTGGATTTCTTGGCCGCCGTTTGTGATGGCGATGCGCGGCGAGCACTGTCCGCGCTCGAAGTTGCCGTTCTTTCGTCGGACACCCAGCCCGTCCCATTGACGCGATCCCTCGTGGCCGAATCCGTTCAGCGAAAGTCCATGGCTTATGATGCGCAGGGAGATTCACACTACGATTGCGCAAGTGCTCTGATCAAGAGTATCCGTGGAAGTGATCCCGACGCCGCGATCTACTGGCTGGCGCGGATGCTGGTTGGGGGAGAAGACGTCCGATTTCTCTGTCGTCGCCTGGTGATTCTGGCCAGTGAGGACGTTGGTAACGCCGATCCGCACGCCTTGCCGCTGGCAGTTGCCGCCTTGCACGCCTGCGAATTCGTCGGTTTGCCCGAGTGTCAGTTGAACCTGGCCCAGGCTGTGACCTACCTTGCGTGCGCACCAAAATCGAACGCCGCCACGATGGCCATCTCCGCAGCACGGGAAGACGTTCAGAAGGACCGGATCCAACCGGTGCCGCGTCATTTGCGAGATCGACACTACCCGGGCGCCGCCCGACTCGGCCACGGAGACGACTACCAGTATTCGCACGAGGATCCAGAGGGCATCGTTGCGCAGGAGTATCTGGGAATCGACCGCACCTATTACCATCCCGTGCCTCGTGGGTTCGAACAGGAATTGGCGGAGCGTCTCGAGCAGATTCGGCGTCGCCTTTCCGGATCGGCCGACCGGGGTGGACGAGCCGAAGATTGACGAACAAAAGGAGTTTCGATTGTTGAGGACTGCGACTACGGGTCCGGGGGAGATCCGTCGAAATCCCTCATCCCTCGCGGTTCTCAACTTGCCAATCCAGAATCTGTCTTCCCCTCGACAATCGGAACTCTCAGACCCCGGGGATCCGCGCATTCCTCGACTTGCAGCCTCCCGCCTCCCGCATTTGGGTGGAATCCCTGGGGTTCTGGGGTGTCTGTGCGATTTGCGTTGATTTCACTGTCGTCTTCGAGGCAGCGCGCTGTTGGAGGGTGACGAGAACATCAGCCTGACGATGAATCGTGCGATTTCTCCGTTCTCAACGACGATCGTGCGCGGGCGTAGGGCCAGCGTTTGGGGAAGTTGGGCCGCCCATTTTCCCTGCGACTCGACGGTCTGGGGGGACTCGCCCGAGTAGCGGAGGGTTTCCCGGGGCGCAAAAGATCGTGCCCCAGCGGTTCGGTCTGATGTTGACCAGGGTCAGGACCCGACTAAAATTTTGGAAAATCTGCTTGTGGCCGTCTGACGTTTCATCGAACATGCATTCATTCATTCTCGCAAGGTGTCGCGCTTTTCTACGTTTGGGATGGAAACCCAGAGGGATGAATCGTGCAGGTAAGGCATGTATGTGCTTCGACGCAGGACGCGGATCGAAATCTGGACCCCGGCCAAGCTGAACCTCTTTCTTGAGGTGCTGAGTCGGCGCGACGACGGATTTCATGAGATTGAAACACTCATGACGCCCGTCAGTCTGTTTGACACTCTACGCTTGAGTTTGAGTGACGATCGGGGAATCGACCTGCAGTGCCGTTGGTCGACGGCACGAGTCGGAGGGTTGGCATTGGGCGATCTGCCCGCGCGAGAAGAGAATCTGGTCTATCGCGCGTTGATTCGATTGCGTGAGCGGAGCGGTGTCGATCGGGGATTACGGGTCCAATTAGTCAAACGGATTCCATCCGCATCGGGTCTTGGCGGAGGTTCCAGTGATGCCGCGGCGGCCCTGGTGGGTGCGAATCTCCTCTGGGGGCTCAACTGGTCGGCGGATCGGCTTTCGTCTGTGGCTGCCGAACTGGGGAGCGACATCCCGTTTTTTTTGGCGGGTGGCGCGGCCGTTTGTCGCGGTCGGGGCGAGCGAGTTGAGCCGGTCTGGGCCGGCCCACCGCAATCGGTCGTGCTGGTTCGACCACCCCAGGGACTCTCGACCGCAGCGGTCTATCAGCGAACCGCGGTGCCGGCGGAACCTCACCGCGTGGACGGATGGCTGAGGAATCAACGAGTGCGACTGCCCGATCGGCATCCTCGCGGTTACTTCAACCGCCTGCAAACGGCCGCCATGGAAACCATGCCGCAATTGGCGGTCGTGCGGAGAGCCTTCGAACGGTTGGATGTCGGATCGCATCAACTCAGTGGTAGTGGCAGTGGTTATTTTGGTGTTTGCCGCAACGTCCGGCATGCGCAGCGGGTGGCTGCAATCCTCCGCGCGCGTCGGCTGGGGTCGGTGTTTCGCTTGGTTACCTTACCGGGACCGTACCCGGTGCGGCAGTACGCGAGCCCAAACTAGAGGAGACTGGCCGTGGAAATAACTGAGGTCCGAATCAAGCTGATGGAGGACACGGACGATCGTCTCCAGGGCTTCTGCTCCATAACTTTTGATGATTGCTTCGTGGTTCGTGATCTCAAGATCATCGAAGGATCCAGTGGTCCCTTTGTGGCGATGCCCAGCCGAAAGCTCACGGCGCATTGTCCCAAATGCGGTTGCAAGAACCACCTCCGGGCCGGATTCTGCAACCAGTGTGGGTTGCGGCTCAAGGAAGACCTGACCGTCAAGGATTCCGATGGGCGCACGAAGTTGTACGCGGATATTGCCCATCCGATCAACTCGACCTGTCGTGAGATGATCCAAGAGCGGGTGATTGCCGAGTATCGAGCGGAGCAGGAACGCGCCAAGCAACCAGGCTACGTTTCGCGGTACGATGATTATTACGAGTGCGAAGGGGAGAAAGCCCCGACGAAGATGCCCGAGCGGACTCATGTGGAGCCGGCCGAGGTGGAACCGAGGGGACCCCATCGCACGCCTTCGCAGCAGCGGGCTGCGCGGGAGTCTTCGGCCGATCGTACGCGGAACGACGATTTCGGCGCGGGAATCTTCTAGAGCGTGTTGTCGCGGCGGCTCTTGTGCTGTTGCCAGGAACAGGTTGTGAGCCGCGTCGGATTCATGATTGCCCGACGACACGACGAAAGGTCTCGACGATCGAGGAATCGCCCGAGACGCGCTCAACTTTCGTGGGTCGACCTTCTTCGTTGACGGCGCAACGACCCATCGTGTTTACCAGCCCATTCGTCTTCGCCGTCGGCGGTGCATACCGCGCAGACGTGCCGAGGCAGTGGTCCGACGCGTCGCGTGGAGCGGTCGAACCAGCTTCTTGAACTTCTGTTCTCCGCGTGCCCGAATGGGTGTCGTTTCTTCCGACGACTCCGGATGCTCTTCTGGTGTCTTACTCATGGTTGCCCCCTTTTCCCCGGATTCTGCTCGCAATTATCGCCGGGCCGCATCCGCAGTCTCGTAGGCCTGTTGGCAAAGTTGCGCGAGCTCTTCGGAGGAAGCGTTCGACAGACCCGGCACATAGAGCCAGACGCCCAATTGGCGTGCCCAGATCTCTTCCTCCACATCCCCGTCGTGGCCGCAGATGACCAGCAATAAATCGGGCATCTCCGCCAGCAACTGACACAACTCTCGATACTGCGGCGGAATCGATTCCAATGGATCCAGATCGACCCAGGCGAAGCGAAAGCGGTAACGGCGGGCTGCGACCAACGCATTCTGCGGATCGGCGCAGACGGTCGTGTCCCAACCTGCCGTGGTCGTCGCATCGGCCATCTGGTCGCGACGCGACCGCCGGCCGGAGAGTACCAGGCACTCATGGTGTCGGGTCTGCAATCCGGAGCGATCCGACCGCTGGTGTCGGACCGCTCCCTTGGCAGAACGGAACTCTCCGCCTTCGGAATTTACCTCTGTCGACCTGCTCAATCATCGATCTCCATAGAATCTCCGGTAGCGATTTGCTTTTCCGTTTCCCTCGCAGCGGATGCCATTGTTCATTGACCGGCAAACGCAAGCAGAACGTCAATCTCACGAAGGACGTTGCCCGCGCATCATTCATCCACGACGATCAACTCAGCGGTTGGGACACTCCGCGCACGACGATCGATTCGTCGCTGCCGATTGGTCCAACTTCCGCGTGCCAGTGGAAACTGGCACGCGGATCACCAGCTGATTTTCTTGGATCGCCGCCGATGCATCCCATTGAACTGAACGGGGTTCTTGGCACGCCGTCGCGCCGAATGACGGGAACGACGGGCATGACTCGGCGGTGCCGCTTTCTTCTGGTTTTCTCGGCTGCCGTAAATGAACTCCTGTTCGTCATAGTGCGAAATCGCAGCATTCATATCCACATCCTCTCCCTAAAGCTCTCCCTTCATGCGTTCACTAACAATCGCCCTCTCAATGCGCCTGCCGCGCGCCGTAAGGATCTTCGTGAGCCCTGTGTGTCGTCACGAATCCACGCCCGTTTGGGACTCCCGACTTCAGCACGAGAGATCCTCCCGGCGCGCAGCGGCAAGCGAGGTTGCGCTCCGTCAGTCAACACGACTTCCCTTTGAGGTGGGACGCGCGCCCACCTTGACCGGGCGGGGAAAAAGCAAGGCGTGTGCCAGTTCTGGATGCGAAACGGATTCCACGTGGTAATCCGTTATGGGATAAGCAGTTCGTTCCGGCGGAACGCTGCAGCACGGTCCGGTGGGCAGATCACACCGTTTCTTCAATCTGGTGATTCGGGTTGGGGGAGCCGTGTCCTAAACGTTCGCGGAGCCAGCGATTGCGACGATTTCTGCGTTTTGGTGAACGTTCCCGATTGTGGTGAAGCTTCACCCGTGGGAACCGGCCGGCCGTTCGGGGCACGGATGCCGACTTGAGGTACCGGTTTAGCCTGCTTTCATTGGACCAAGTCCGCGTCGTAGCCGAATTCGTGAGAATTCGGATTGCACCCCGTAGCCTCCGAAGTCTCACGACTTCGGCTACACAGGAGAGAATTCGGCGACGATTTGCGGTGCAGGCAGGCGAACCAGGGGCGACGCAAGACAAGTCGGTCAGCGTAAGACAGCTGAGTCTCGGGCGGAAGCGTGAACTTTGGGCGCAGAGACGCCCCGCGAGGGCTGTCGAGCACCGCTGAGGTGGAGGTGCACTCGGCCGCGCCGGACGGCGGATCCGGCGGGAGCAGCCGTTGATCGGCCCGGCTGCCCCCGAGATGAGAAGAATGTTCGCCGGAGTTCGGGCTGGAGGTTACCAGGGGCCGCGAACGTAGTAGACGCCGAATTGCTGCGTATCCGTGGGCCATGGAGGCGTGGGCGCGAATGGCTGACCGGTGGTCCGCAGAGCGACCGGGCGGGCGAATTGATGGTTAATCGGTGTCATCCGCGTCCGTCCTACGCCCCAGGAATAGTCGGTCTGGAAATTGACCCCCGGGGGGACGATCAACGCCACCGGGCGTCCCCAGGCGACATGGCCAAATGGGGCGTGCCAGGAGCGGTTCGCGTTGTACCAATAGCCGGCGCGATCGTAGTGGACGTTGCGGACCACGTGGTGGCTCGGATCCGCCTCGACGGTATGCACGCCAACGGCCAGAAAAAATGGAATCGCAATCAGCGAGAGAAGAATCCGGTTCATGGTTATCACCCTGAGGCTGACAATCGGTTGGCAAGGAGCAAGCGATCAGCGAGGAAGTGTAAAGATATCACGGACGCCATGCACGGCGGTGCGCACCGGGGTACCGTACCAATGGACGGAGGTCCGATTCATGCCCATGCCCTGGTTGTAGTACTGGTGGTACGTACGGTAGTGGCGATAGAGAAACTCATGGGGCATCAGCGGTTGATACGTGTAGTACGTGTGACCGACGAGGGAGGGGGTCGGGTACGGCGCCGGATAGGCGGCCGCCGCGGCACCCCGAGGGTTCGGCACGTAAAAATTGTAGAACAGGTCGGGCTGAGAATCCTCGGTGTACGGGCGATACCACGAGCAGCCTTTTCCGTCGGTGCAGAACTTCTGACAGCACCCGGCGACACAGTTGGCGACACGGCCCCGAATTCGGTGACCCAAAGGCGGCTTGCAGGCCCCGTCGGGGCAAGCCATAACGCCTCCTTCGTCGGGGCAGAGGGCGATGCCGTCTTCGTTGGGCGGACAGGTCATGTCGTCTTGGGCACGCAACGAAGGAGTCATCAGCAGCAAGAGGCAGAGCAGGGAGGTCGCACCGGCGAGGTGCTGCATCGCAGATCGCATGGCAGGATTCCTTTTCGGAGCTCGGCAGGACAGGAGACGGGCCGGGCCTGTGGTCCCGGGTGCGTCGGTGGGAGGAGAAACAGGTGGGAGAGGGATGAGGTTGCGTTCGCTCGGAGGCAACGACTGTCGCTCCTCCCAGTATCTCGGCTCGTCAGGGCGGTAGGGGTGAGACTTTATCTAACACTTACTCGATCTGGACCGATCATGCGGTATCGAAGTCGACTGGGAAGATGTCGCGTCAGTCGGTATAATCCGCGCAGACGTCAAATTCGGGCGCATCTCGCGACGCTTCGCGGAGCGGCAGGAGGCCAAGTAGTCGCTCATCATCGCCCATTCCCGTAAAGGAGTACCCACGTTGCCTGCCTCCCGAGCCGATTCGTCACGTTCTAGGACCCGCCGCCGGCAGTCTGCCGCGGCGTCGGAAAACGGCGAAGCCAACGGTCGCGTCGCACCAACGCGCAAGCGACGCGCCACGGCCGAATCGATGGCCAAGGCCCAACGCGACATTTCGGTTAGCGAGTTTTTCGCCAAGAACCGGCATCTGCTGGGCTTCGACAATCCGCGCAAGGCCTTGCTGACCACCGTCAAGGAAGCGGTCGACAACTCCCTGGATGCGTGTGAAGAGGCGGGGATTCTTCCGGAGATCTGGGTCCACATCGAACAGACCGGGCCTCAGCGGTACAAAGTTGGCGTGCAGGACAGCGGGCCGGGCATCCTGAAGAAGCAGATTCCGCTGATCTTCGGCAAATTGTTGTACGGCTCGAAGTTTCATCGGCTGCGTCAAAGCCGCGGTCAGCAGGGGATCGGAATCAGTGCCGCGGGCATGTATGGCGTCCAGACGACCGGCAAGCCGGTCAAGATCATCTCGAAGATCTCGCCGCGCAAACCCGCACACTATTACGAAATCCAGATCGATACGAAGCAGAATCGACCAGAGATTCTCAATGGACGCGGGGACGGTGTGGACATTCCCCCGGGGGAAAAAGGTCGCATCGCAATCGAGCGGCATGGGATTGAATGGGTCGATTCCCCCCATGGGACGCGAGTGACCATCGAGTTGGAGGCGCGGTATCAGCGGGGGCGCGGAAGTGTCGACGAATACCTGCACCAGACCGCGATTGCGAATCCGCACGTCACGCTGCACTACATCGATCCCGAAGGGGTCGAACGGCTGTTTGAACGTTCGACGGAACAGCTGCCCGCCGAGCCGAAGGAAATCAAACCGCACCCCTATGGCGTCGAATTGGGTCGCCTCGCCGCCATGTTAAAGGAGACGTCCGAGCCCACGCTGTCCTCTTTTCTGGTGTCCAGCTTCTCGCGCGTCAGCTCCGCGGTGGCCCGCCGGATCTGTGAGAACGCACGCCTCAGTCCTCGTTCCCGCACGACCCGCATCGGGCGCCGCGAAGCCGACGCCCTCTACGAAGCGATCCAACAGACCAAGATTTCGAATCCGGCCACGGATTGCATCTCTCCGATTGGCGAAGAGTTGATCCTCAAGGGACTGCATCAGGTCGTCCCCGGCGAGTTTTACGCCGCCAGCACGCGACCGCCAGCCGTCTATCGGGGCAATCCGTTCCAGATTGAGGTCGGGCTGGCCTACGGCGGGGGACCGGCAATGCAACGCGTGACCCGCGATTTGTTGGCCGATTTGATTGAAGAGACCGATGCCCGGACGGTTCGACAATTCTTGATGAGCACGTTCCAGGGGCTCGGTTCGGATGGAGCCGATCGGATTCTGAAAGAATCCCAACTCGGCACGCGTCAGACACCGGCGCGTTTGAAGCCGCGCGAGGTCGATCGCCTGTTGGAGGCGATGCAGAGTGTCAACATCAGCGAAGGTCAGTCGATGGAGGTTCTCCGGCTGGCCAACCGCGTGCCGCTCCAGTTTCAACATGCGGCCTGTGCGATCACACAAACGGTGCTCGGCACGAATTGGCGCAGTTATGGTTTGAGTCAATCTCGGGGTAGTCTGCCGAAGGGCCCGGTGACCCTGATGGTGCATATGGCCAGCGTCTGGGTTCCCTTCACCAGCGAATCCAAGGAGGCGGTGGCCGCCTATCCGGAGATTCAAAAAGAGCTGCGACTGGCTCTGCAGGCCGTGGGGCGCAAGCTGGGGATGTATCTGCGCCGACGGAACCGCGTGCGCCATGAAGGAGAACGGCGAAATACGTTCCTGCGGTATCTGGGCGAAGTCGCGAGCGCCGTCAGTGAGATCAATGGCGTCGACGCGAAGTCGCTCTATGATCAGTTAGTCGTTGTCGCCCGCAAGCGAACCGCCACGGCGGATCTGCGGATGGATGATCGAGGTCGCCCGGTGGAAGAAACGACCGAAGCCGACTTTGGGGACAACGTTCTGATCGTGCCTTCCGACCATCCACTGACCGGGATTCAGCGAAATGCCGAATCCGCCAGCGAGTCGGTTACGGAATCCTGAACTACGGAATCTTGTTTTTTTTGAGATCACCATGGCGAAACGAAAGCCCGCTCGCGAAAAATCCGCTCGTGCCCGCACCCCGAATGTCGCGCTGTCGGACGGGGATCGGCGCACGCTGACTTCTCTGGGGCAGCTGGCCGATACGGTCGTCAAGGCGGCACAGAAGCGCCGCGAACTCCACCTGGACATTCCTTCACGCACCCTGTCGAACGTGCGCTACAGCCCGCGCAAGCGGATCATCGAGATGGGCAGCAGCACGAATCGCCGGCAGCTGTTCAACCTTTCCCAGGCAAAAGCGTACATGCAGACGATGCTCGTCGGCAGCGGCTGCAAACGGCTGATCGAGCAAGGCAAGACAACCAGCATCCGTGGTCTCTACTACCTGCTCAAACACACGATCGAGGGGACGCGCGAGGAGACCTTTCAGGATCAGGGCGAGTGCGACCCGATCATCGAAGACGTTGAGGTCTTGCTCGATAGCCTTCGGGAAGAATTGCACCTGTACGCCTCGAATCGAGGATCACTTGTCGGCCCGATAACGCTCGTGGACAGTGGCGACACGATCGACTGTTCTCGGATGGGTTCCGGGGGCTACACCATTCCTTCGATCGTGGAACCGGAAATCATGCAATTCGTTCGCTGCGACGCGAAATTCGTGTTGCATGTCGAAAAAGATACGGTGTGGCGTCGATTCAATGAAGATAAATTCTGGCGGGAACACAATTGCCTGTTGACGCATGGACAGGGACAGCCGCCCCGTGGTGTGCGGCGTTTGCTCTATCGGTTGCACAACGAGTTGAAGCTGCCCATCTATTGTCTGCTCGATAATGATCCTTGGGGGTACTACATCTACAGCGTGATCAAACAGGGATCGATTAATCTGGCGTATGAATCGCGACGGATGGCGATTCCGGAAGCGAAGTTTCTCGGGCTGCGAAGCGTGGATTTCGAACGCTGCTCTCTTTCCGACAGCGTCACGATTGCAATGAATGATAACGATCGAAAACGCGCACGTCAGATCGCCCAATATCCTTGGTTTCAAGGCAAGCGGGAGTGGCAGCGCGAGATCGAGCGGATGCAGAAGAACGGGTTTAAGCTGGAAGTCGAAGCCTTGATCAGCAAGGATATCAGCTACGTCACGCAAGTTTACGTGCCCGAACGTCTGGAGCGCAAGGACTGGTTGGACTAATGATCGCTCATCGTCGACGCACGAACTGCGTGCAACTCGCCGGATTTCTGGCCGTCTTCCTCTCGGTTACAAAGCTCTCCGCCGCGACTCCGTTCGTCTGGCGTCTGGAACCTGAACAGAGCTATCAGCTTCAAGTCAACTGGACCAGTGGCTTGAGTCGCCCCAGTTTCGAAATCACGCAGCGCGCCCAGGCACAACTGAACTGGAAAGTCCTGGGCGTCGACGAGGCGGGAAACATCGAACTCATTCAGACTCTAACCGGTGTCAACCAGACGATCGATTGTCCCACCGTCGGACCGGTGTCGTTTGACTCGCGGGTGGCCGGAGAGCCGCAGGGAGTGGTCGGCGACATTGCGGCGTACTGGCGTCCGCTGATGGGCGTCGAGTCTCGACAGCGACTGTCTCCGCGCGGCGAGATCCTGCCGTTGGCCGAGGGAGTCAGCTTGCCGCAACCGAAAGACACGTCCCTGTTGCGCCGGGACTTCAACCAGGACACGTGGCGTGCGATTCTGCGTGCGGGTTTTCCCGTATTTCCGGAAACGCCTCTGGAGGTTGGCGAGAATTGGGTCCAGAAAGTGGAAACGTCGCTGCCCTCTCTGCCCACCCGTTGTACCTGGCAGACGCAGTACACGTACGCGGGTACCGAAACGGGGGAAGGGGTGACTCCGCTGGAAAAGTTTCGTCTGGCCTGTCAACTGAACATCGAGCTGGCCGCCGAAGCGCCGCTGATGGAGATTCAGACGCAAACGAGCGAGGGCGAACTCTTGTTCGACGCCCAGGCGGGGTATCTCGTGAGTAGCTGGTTGAACCACAGCTTGACGTTGTATCTGACTCAACCCGGTGTGGAACCGATGCGAACGCGGATTTCGTCGAGCGTCCAGGTTCAATTTGCTCCGGTCGTTCCCGAGCCGGTTCCCGCGGCGGAAGGAACGGCGACGATCACACTCCCGTCGGAAGCGGGCCCCACCCCAGATACGCAATCAAGCGAAACCCCAGAATGATCGCCCCGACGACGACCGATCCAAGGGCTGCGACCAGCACGCCCGCTGCGGCGATGTCGAGTGCGTCCCGCACTTGTTCGTTGTGTTCTTGAGTGATCACGCGCGCCATCCGCTCCAGGGCGCAGTTGAGCAATTCCGCGGTCAGGACGATCATGATACACAGAATCAGGACGCACCATTCAATCGCGGAAACGTGGAGTTGGGCGGCCGCAGCCAGCACAAAACACGCGGTTGGAATGTGGACAAAGAAACTCGTGTCGCCCTGACTTCCTACGCGCAGTCCGCGAATCGCATGTAGGAACTTCTGCGACCAACCGGCCGATCGATAGTCCGGTTCCGCCATCACGCACCCTGTCTTACTTACTCCAGCCCGGCAACACCCACCGGCGGAATCGGCACGCCACCGACACGACCCAGACGTCGTGTAAGGAACCGCGGCTCGATGCCGAACTGGACCCCATAGTTGTCGCGGCTGGCATCGTAGTTGAATCCCAGGCCCACCAGGAACGACTCACCGACTCGAATGATCTCAGCACGCTGCCCGACGTTGCCCGTGGTGCCAAAGTCGTACGTGCTCGCGTAGTTGAGGATCCACTTCGGGCTCAAGCGACAACTGGTCGATCCGTAAATCAGCGTGCTGCTGATCGGACCTTCGATCGACCGAGTGCCAATCAAGTACCGCAGCGTTCCCGGTCGGGTGACCAATGCCGCCAGCGAAATGGTCCGCAATCCGTCCGCGAAGAAGTCCGTTTGGCCGTCCGACAAGATCGTAAAGCGGTCGCCCAAATGCCAGCGAAAGTCATAGCTTACCAGTCCGACCTCCTGACCGAAATTGTCTCGGTCAGGATCCGGATAAACAAAACCTTCCAGATCGAGCGTAATCCAGTCCACGACGCGCTGCTGGCCCGGCAGGCCCCGCTTCGTCTGCCATCGCTGTCGGGCTGCCAGCCGCAAGGCCGTCAGATCTCCGGCCACTTCGGTACTCGGGGACGTGACCCAGCGCTGCAATCCCGATCGGAATGCATAGTAGCGTTCATCGAACGGGAGCGGGATGAACGAGCCCGGGGGACAGTCAAAGACGTTCGTGCAAAAAGTGCGGCGAAAATACTCCACCGAATCATCGTCCAGCGCGTCGTAGAGCGGCAAACCGTCGAATTGGGCATCGGCGTCTGCCCAGAAGAGGTCCGCCTCGAGGACGACCTTATGGGCCATCCCGTTGAGGTTCAGCAGCGTGCTGCGAACGGACGGATCGGCGCGCCAGAAGGGCAAACTCGCACGGACTCCCCCCTGACCCAGCAGGCGTGTGAGTTCGTTTTGGTCCAGGTCCTCTTGCCAATAAGCGACTTCTCCGAGGGCATAGGGCACAATCTTCGTCGGTCCCCATTCCAGCGGCAAAGATAACTCCTGCCGCGACGCGGCGCGGACTCCTTCATACTGCGCGTCGAAATCGGTTTCCCAGGCAAGCGGGTCTTGGGTCGCCAGTTGCTCCGGATTCAGCGGCTCCGTCAACGTGCGGAACTTGGCGTAGCCGATGTTCGTGTGCTCACTCCAGTTCAGCCAGTTGCTCAACAGCGGATGGCCCAGCCAGAAATGATCGAAACGCGGCAGCCATTCCGTTTGCGTCAAAAAATCGTTTGCGCGGACGTCGGACGAAATTGCCCAGGAATGATCGCCTCGCGTGCGCTTGAATTCCACGCCCGTCGTCTCGTCCTTCTCTTCCTCCCATTCCTGCTCGTAGTACTGTTCGAGAAAATTCCGATCCGAGATGAGCCCCAGTTCGGCGGTCAGTTGGTAACCATCCCCATGACGAGAGCGGTGGCGTCCCAGCAGACGTCCACGCGGATTGGTCTCTGGGATCAAATTGCGCCGCTCGCGTCCCAGATTATCGAGGCCTTCGTCATCGATTCCCCAGGCGTCGAGAAATCCGGTCGCGCGGCCGGAATATCCCCAGATCGAGTCGCAGTCGTACTTGAAGTTCGTTCCCAGTCCCCACCCCCGTTCACTCAGGTAATCGACCGACGCCGTCCAGTCGGTTCCAGGGTGAGCTCGGTGAAAACCAAACAACTGATAGAGGTTCCAGTCCGTCAGGACCTGCGTTCCAAACACGGAATCATTGTTGATGCGGAATGACTCGAGGTAATAGGTGGGCCGTTCGAGATCGCCGGACATGAACGGCCACCAAAACATGGGCCATCCGCCAACGTAGACGGAGTTGTTTCGACTGGTAAAGTGTTTCCGCGAATCCGTCCGAGGTTGATCGGCGAGCGGATCGTTCGGAGGCGGCGTTGTCAGACGGATCGGAAGATCCTCGAACTGGAATGAGCCCGACTGCAACCAGTAACCTGGCACCCCCAGACGACTCGTGCTGACCGCTGCGTTGAAGCCCTCGAAATGAAACTGGTCAACCTGCCGAAGCACCTCGGCCTTCAATCGAATCAGGCCTTCGTAGCCGGGCATCGGAGTCAGCATTTCGCCATTGAGCACCACTCCATATTCGCCCTGGACGTTGTAATACATGCGGTCCGCGTAGATCACTCGGTCGGCCTGCCGGAAGACAATGTTGCCCTCCATGTAGAATTCCAACGGCACCTCGGCAGATGTCCCTTCTCCACTCAAATCAGGCAACTGTTCGGCCGGAGTCCAGATCACGAGACGGTCCGTGGAAATGTCGACCGTGTCGAAGCCCGCCACCTGATCGATTACGATGTTGATGCCGGAGTCGATGACGCCGATTCGATCACGACCGTCCGGACTCGGGAACCAGCGGGCTTGCCACCGCACACTGCTGCGCGGAAAAACACGAATCCGCCGTGGTGCCCCAGGGGGTGATGCCGTGGGGGGCGCGACGATCGAACCGGCAGGTGGACCGGTCGACGGCCATGCGTCGTTGGAAGGGGGAAGGGATTGGCCCGACGCCGGCCCGATGACGGACAGACTCAGCATGCCAACGCACAACTGCAGTGCGCAGATTGCGAAACGCCTGTCGTGACGCCTTTTTGTCACGAGGAAATTCGGATTCGAGTTATCTGTCAAAGCAATGGTCAGGGTAGGGATTCCTTACCCGGGCTGACCGACTCGGTCTTCTTCACTGCGGCGCGGCCAAGGGTCCTCAGTACGCAACACCAATCCCATGCATCGCGGACTCGGGGGGCCGTCCGGAATCCTGGGCTGCGCCGCGGCCTGTCGTCGCAGAATCTGCCCGGATCGACCCGCGCACGGGCGCACCGGTGCGCCCAGCCCCGTCGACGGTCGGGGGCGGA
This sequence comes from uncultured Pirellulaceae bacterium, assembly GCA_964522605.1. GTDB lineage: Bacteria > Planctomycetota > Planctomycetia > Pirellulales > Pirellulaceae > CAVZLD01. Next base: position 1,275 of record CAZFWV010000101.1, on the reverse strand, counting down.
TTATAGGAATGGGCTGTTCCGCGGGCAAGGCGGGTTGAGGAATGGCTCGCGAGCAGTAAATTGTTGTTTTGTCTAGGGTTGCGGCGATTCTCGGTGTGAAAATCACTCGTTGGCAGGAGCAGGCCCGTTGAGATTCAAAATTGTGGACCGACTGCTGACTGCACGCTGGCTGCTTCTCCTGCTGGCCGCCCTGCTCGCCGTATCCTGCTGGTGGATATCGCGGCAGGTCGCCTTCGACCGCTCCATTGAGAACATGTTTCCGCCGGACAGTCGGGTTCTGCACGACTATCGCCAGTTGAAGAGGACGTTTGCGGGCAATGAGATTGTCTTGGCCGTCTACGATGATCCGGAGCTTTTCGCCAAGGACGGCTCCGGCATCCGACGGTTGACGGCCGTTCGCCAGCGATTGGAGCAGGTCCCGGGAGTCCGGGCAGTGCTAAGCATCGATCAACCGCTCGAAGGCGAAATGATCGTGAGCGACCAACCGCTCGCGGAAAGGACCCGGGACCTGTTTGCAGGATTCACCCACGGCGAGGATGAACGGACCGTTTGTGCGGTCTGTCTGTTGGAGCCTGACGATTCCACGATCATTCCGCGCCAGGAGACGATCGATCGACTACGACAGGTCATGCAGTCGCTGCCGGATGATCTACCGCACGGCTGGTTGACCGGTGAGCCGGCACTCGTGGTCGACGGATTTCGCTTCGTGGAACAAGACGGCCAACGCTTGGGGCGTTGGTCGGCTGCGCTGCTGGGCCTGACGATTATCCTGTGTTTTCGCAGTCTTCGCTGGGTGCTGATTCCAATTGCCGTCGTTCAGTTGGCGCTATTGACCACGCAGGCAACGCTGGCCGTGCTTCGGTTGCGCTTGAGCATGGTCAGTTCCATGCTTACTGCTGTCGTCCTCGTCGTCGGCGTCGCGACCATGGTGCATGTGATCGTCCGCTTCCGCGAGTACCGATGTCAGGGACTCTCTCCCGAAGAGAGCCTGCGTCGCACGGGACAACGGTTAGCCGCGCCGATCTTTTGGGCATGCGTTACCGATGCGGTTGGGTTTCTTGCGCTGACCGTTTCCCATGTCGGACCCGTCCATGATTTTGGGTTGATGATGGCGATCGGCTCATTGATGGTGCTGCTTTGCGTCGCGCTGCTTGTTCCCGGACTGGCACTATGGGGATCGTTTGACCGCGATCCCAAAGCCCCGTGGGGAGAAGATCACTTGTTGGGTCGACTGCGTGGATTGCTGCAACTGGTCAACCAACATCCCTACGCACT
>CAZFWV010000100.1:5786-19851 GCA_964522605.1 uncultured Pirellulaceae bacterium | reverse complement strand
ACAGCGGAAACGGTTGGCCGCGTGCCGTGGAAGAGGCGACGCGCGAAATGATCGATCAGTTGCGTCAGGGGACGCCGGCCGGTCGGCTGGCTGCGGCCTCGACGTAAATCATGGCATGAGTCCCAACCGGGTGCGGCGATCGCGGAAGGGCGAGACTTCTGCCGAGCCGTGAGTTGCGCGAGAGCCTTGCCCGCCCGGCATTCGATTCGAATCGGGGAAGTCGCGTCGGAATCGTGCCTCAGCCACGCGATCCGCTTTATTCGTCGGCCGCACGCAGCCAGGGCCGGAGCGTTTGATCGTACTCGCAGATTTCTTCGGGGCGAAAATACAACGCGATCTCCCGCTCGGCGGCCGACTCACCATCCGAAGCGTGGACCAGATTCATCTGCCGACTGCTGCTGAAGTCGCCACGAATCGTTCCCGCCGCTGCGTTCAGCCCGTTGGTTGCTCCCAACATGTCTCGGACAACACGGATGCAATCGAGCCCTTCGATGATCATGGCTACGACGGGCGCCCCGGTGATAAACGCCTCTAATCCCGGATAGAACGGTTTCTTGACGTGTTCCGCGTAATGCGCTTTTGCCAGCTCGGGTGTGACCCAAAGCATCTTCATGGCGATGATCTGGAAGCCTTTGTTTTCCAGCCGCGTGATCATCTGGCCGATCAGTCGCCGTTGAACGCAATCGGGTTTCAGCAAGATCAAGGTCCGCTGCATGGTGGTTCTCCTTGTCGTTCAGCAATTGGCGGCGGATTGTAGGGCATTCGTGGCTTGATCTCAAGCAGACGATGCGCCAATAACGCGGGCGAATGCCGATCGTAAGCCGCGGAAGAGCGCGGAAGAACGCAGCTGCGCGCTGGATCAAGGGGACGGCGGGGCGACACGCATCGGCGGTCGGACCGGTTGGGCCGATGGGGCGGGGCGACTTGCCGTACGCACATTTTCGCCGGACGAGATGGGGGCCACGATCACGCTCCAGCGTCGCGCCAATTCCGTGGCGGGCGGGCTGGAGATTGGCTGACCGGGTGAGGTAACGGCCCATCCTGCCGATCCCGGCGCGTACACGTCGTGACCGCACGAGCGACATCCACAATTGGCCTGATGGTAACCGTCTCCGAAGCCGTAGCCGGTCCATCGCGCAAACGAAGTCCAACTGCAGGTCGGCCAGGCGGCCAGTGCGGGAGCTGGGGTGTAAGTCACGCTGATCAGCACAAGCAGCACGGTCGACAATCTCATCGGTCAGATCCTTTTGCGATCGGGTCCTTAAACCTCTTAAGGTCTCGATCGGATACGCGACGAATCGACCGCGAATCTGTTTCTGCGAGGTGGGATTGTGCCCGGCGAATTGCCGCGTGGCGTAATGGTGATGCGGATCACGAAATTGAGACGACTGATTTTGATCGTGTGCTTTGCCACAGATCCGGCGTCCACAACTCGTTTAACGGCAAGCCGAAGGCGTCGGCGGGTTCGAGAGAGAAATCGTCGCCTTCGGCTTGCCGTTAAATGAAAAACGGAGTCGCATGGCCGGCGTCGTCGACCAACTTGCGTCAAGCGGGTGGGGTGATGTTGTCCAGCGGGCCGACGGCGATCGTCGTGTTGACCGTCAGGGGATACTCTTCCAGGATCGCGTTGACTTCGGCCAATTCGACCCGCTGATACGCGGCCAGCCGTTCCTGGATGGTTTGGTAGGACCGACGCTGAATCCAGCCATTGCCGACCGAGAATAGGCGGCTGCTCGGCCGCTCGTTGGAGCGAACCAGTTGCGAACAGATCTTGTTTCGCGCCAACTCCAGCTCGCTCTCGGTCGCCCCCTCTTTTTGTAGTGTGCGCTGCAACTGGAGAATCCGCTGCAGGTTCTCCGATGCTCGTTCAGGCGCACAGCACAGAAAAGTCATCAGGATTCCGGCACCCTGGAATTCGTACGGGCCGACGCCGGCGTATTCCGCCCGACCCGGATCGACCAGTTCCCAGAACAGCCGACTGCCACTGTCGTCGCCGACAATCGTCGCCAGGATGCGACTGGCGTAACGCTGGGCATCCGTGGCCGAGGGGCCCGCGGCGATTTGCACGGCATATTCCTGCGTGGCGTTTCCTTTGACCAGTGTTTGAAAACTCTCCCGCGCCTGGGCTGGAGGCGTATCGCGCGGCGCGGGAAACGGGGTCCAGCCGTCACAACATTTCTGGGCCTGCTTCACGAGGTCATCGAAGTCCACCCGCCCGGTGCCCACCAGCACCATGTTCTCTGGACTGTAACGTTGCTGAAAATAAGCCCGCATCGCTTCGGAGGTGAGGCCACCGACGCTTTCGGCGGTTCCCAGGATGCTGTTGCCCAGCGGGTGCGATCCGAAGTAGGCCGCCATGCATTTCTCGTGCGCGCCAAAAGGCGGCTGATCCTCGTACTTCAGGATCTCCTCAATGATCACCTGCTTTTCGGTGTCAAAATCGTCCTGCCGCAACGAGGGCCGCATCATATCGGACAGAATGTCAATGGCTTGTGGCAGATACTCAGGCAAGAAAGCCGCGTAGTAGACGGTCTGCTCTTCGCTTGTGTAGGCATTCGAATGCGAGCCGATTTCATCGAGTTCCCGGTTTACGTCGGCTGCGCTGCGACGGGGAGTTCCCTTGAATGTCATGTGTTCCAGGAAATGGCTGACGCCTGCTACCTCGGGCGATTCGTCGCGCGATCCGGCTTTGACGAAGAAAGCCAACGCGGCCGAGTAGGCGCGGTCATTGCATTCGGCGATGACTTCCAGGCCGTTGGACAGCCTTGCTTCACGAAACTCCAAGCGGCACCTCCAATTCCTCGGCACCCAGCGTGACAATCGTGAAATCGAGCGGTGGTCTGCTGCGTAAATACTCGTTGATCGACGCACAGGAAAGCTCGTCGATGATTTGCCCCAGCTCCTGTAACGTCCAGACCCGTCCCAGGTGGTACCAGTCTGTTGCCATGCTCGCGCAGCGCGCAGCGCTGGATTCCTGTTGCATGATCAGCGTACTCTTGATGCGCGCCTTCAGCCGCTGCAGTTCATCGGCATGGATTCCGTCCGTCAGTTGGGTCAGCTCGGAGATCAACACGTCGAGTGTTTCCTGCGCACGCTCGGTGCTTGTGCCGGCGTACGTTAACACGCTGCCCCGATCACGCAGCGAGTGGCAACTGGCATAGACGGTGTAACACAGTCCGCGCTTCTCGCGGACTTCTGTGAACAGTCGTGAGCTCATGCCGTCGCTGAGCACTCCGATCGCTCCGCGAGATTGGAAATAGTCCGGGTGGTTATAGGGGATATTGGGGAACGCGATTCCGATTTGCGTCTGGCTCGAAGAGAACGGTACGTGTTCATAGCCCTTGAGTGGCGTTGTTTGTTCACCGAATGCGGGGCCGTCTCCCTGCCAGTCTCCCAGCAGCGGTCCGACCGTGTCGAGCAGTCGGTCCCATTCGACTTTTCCGGCGACACTCAAGATCGCGCCTTGCGGACGGTACGCGCGTGTAACGTGCTGCTGAATGTCCTGGAGAGTAATTTGTTCGAGTGCATCTTCCGTCCCGTGCGGCGAGCGGCCCCACGGATCGCCGTATTGACGCTGCTTGAGACGCCAGATTGTCTTCTGTGCGAGGTCGTCCTCGAGGGCCCAGAGTTCCTGCAGGCAGACCTGGCGTCCGTCTTCCAATTGGTCCGCGGGCAGAAGGGGTGCGCACACCAGGTCCGCAAAGATCGATAGTGTCGCCGGCAGATTGTCCGCCAGCATCGAACCGCCAAAGCTGGTGTGGGCACCGGAAACGGAAGCACTTCGATCGACCCCCAGCCGATCCAAGTCTTCGACGAATTGGCGACTGTTTCGTGTTCCACACCCGCGCTGGACCATTTCGCAGGTGAAACTCGCCAAGCCCAATCGATCGCTCGGTTCGGCGGCGTAACCGGCAGGCAACAGCAGCGCGAATGCCGCCGACTCCAGCCAATCCATCGTTTCGGCCAACAGTACGAGCCCGTTCGGGAATGTGTGAGAATGGATGACTTGGGGCACGAGTTGACTCGCCAGAGAAGAGGACCATCGACCGGTCACGTGGAGGGCGCGATCGAACGCGGGTCGCCTCGCGAAACCGGAAAGCGATCAAGAATAGGCAACTTCGACCGCTTTGTATACGGTCTTGACACGGCGGAAGCCAATTCGGCGGTACAGGCGGATTGCGTCGGCATTCTGCGCCGTGACTTCCAGCGAGGCACGCACCAAACCGGCCTGGGCAAAACCACGCAGGGCAGCCAGCAGCAACTGGGTCCCGAGGCCGTTTCCGCGGTGCTCGGGAGTCACCCCGAGATTCTGAATACTGCCACCGCCCGCATCATCACAGATCCCCTGGACCGTTCCGCAGGCCTCCATCTGCCGCTGGCCCAAGCTGCCGGCCACCAGCAGCCAGGTTGCGTCCGGCAGAAAGCCGCGCTTCTCGGCAATTTCTCCCATTAAACGCCGGCAACCGTCCAGGTCTCCCAGACAAGGGAACACCACAGCGTCAATCTCGCCACAGAAGCTGCGGTATTTTGCCTCGGCGTGCTGCTCCAGCAGTGACCGGTGCCAGCGGATCAGCTGATACCCGGGGGGAAGAGGACCCGGCGGCAACACGAAGCCGCGGAGAGGAATCTCCATCCGGAAACGTTTAAAATACGTGACGCTCATGGGATTGGATTGCACCACGCAGCCGATACCGCGATCGGGAACCGTAAAGAGGGGAGAAGCACCCTAAATTTATCCCCCGCTTTTCTGCCGGTCAACTTATCTGTTCGCGAAACCCTTGTAATGGCAGACTTTAGCGGCAGGGCAGCAACCGACGGTGGCGCGGCGTGCGAAGTTGGGAGGCCCGTGCATGGCATGCCGCAGCAAATATCGCCGCGGAGAAACGCGGAGAAACGCGGGCGGTTGCCGTCCCGTTTGACGGCCCGCGGCGAACTTCGTACAAAACAGCTTCCAGCCGCTGTGCGGCTCGGTCCTCGATTCGCCCGTCTTGCGGAGTACCGCGGCGGCCGATTGGTACCTTGCGTGTACTCGTTTGTGAATTGGGTGAGTCGAGGCCTGAAGGAGTGGCAGGCGGCCCCTGCGAGGGGGAGCCGTGAACCGGGTCAGGCCTTAACCGGAGCAGCCCTAAGCGGTGTACTCTTGTGCGGGGGTCGCTTGCCGCTCCTCCAGCACGCGGCCCTTCGTCCACCGCGCACCTCGATGTTTCGCTGACATGGCTGATCGCACGGAAGTCGATGATCGGACCCGACGCGGTGAATATGTCGTCGTTGCCCGGCGATACCGTCCTCAAGTTTTTGAAGAACTCGTCGGCCAGTCCACGGTCGCTCAGGCGCTCCAGAATGCAATTGGGACGGAGCGCGTCGGACATGCCTATCTGTTCACCGGCGCACGCGGGGTGGGGAAGACGTCGACCGCCCGCATTCTCGCCAAGGCGCTGAACTGCGTCCACGGCCCCACGAAGACACCCTGTGGGGAGTGCGACATCTGCCAGCAGATTGCGGGCGGTGAGGATGTCGATGTGCTGGAGATCGACGGCGCCAGTAACCGGGGAATCGACGAAATCCGACAACTGCGTTCCAACGTCGGCATCCGTCCCAGCCGTGCGCGGTTCAAAATCTACATCATCGATGAAGTGCACATGCTGACGAAAGAAGCGTTCAACGCGCTTCTCAAGACGCTGGAAGAACCGCCGGAACATGTGAAGTTCATCTTCTGCACGACCGAGCCTAGCAAGATCCCGATTACGGTTCTTTCACGCTGTCAGCGATTCGATTTCCCGCCGGTCGGCACGATGCAAATCGTGGAGCGGCTGCAGCACATTGTCGAGCAGGAAGGAGCGCGTGCCGAACCGGCTGCGTTGCAGCTGTTGGCGCGCCGCGCAGCAGGATCGATGCGCGACAGTCAGTCGTTGCTCGAACAGTTGCTCGCGTTCGTGGGCCAACAGATTACCGTCGCGGACGTGCACGCCATGCTCGGCACGGCCCATGATGAACGGCTCAACGCGATCTTGCAGCCGCTGATTCAGCGCAATGCCGCCTTGGCACTACAAGAATTGGCGGGGGCCATTGAGGAAGGCGTCGATGCGGGCCAACTGGCCGAACAGTTGGTCGGAAGTCTGCGCGATATGATGGCCGTTCTGGTCGGTTGCCCCGGTGAATTACTGCTAAATCACTTACCGTCCGAACAGCAGCAACTGAAACAGCAAGCAGAACGCTGGGGGCTGCAATCGCTGCTCGCCGCGATGCAGATTCTGGATCAGACGGTCTCCCGGATGCGACAAAGTGTGCACGGGCGGTTTTTGCTTGAACTTGCGTTGGTCCGGATTGCCCAGCTCGAAGAACTCGAAGAACTCTCGGAATGGATCGCGCAATTGCAGTCGACTCCTACCGGATCCGGTAGCCGTAGTACGGCCCGTTCAACCGGCTCGGCCGCGGCGACAGCAAAAAAAAAAGTGACTCCAGCTCCAGCCACCGAGCCACGAGCCGCTGACGATCCAACGGCGACAAACGCACCGCATGCGTCGGCGGAACTCGAAGAGCGTTTGTCGTCGGCGCACGTCATTCCGCTGCCCGTGACCACCGAACAGGAAGCACTCCAATTGTGGCACAGCGCGCTACAATTACTCGATGATATCCTGGCCGACTTCGCGGCGCATGCGACCACCGTAGCAACTTCCGGACCAAATCAGCTGGTCGTGCGGTTTCCCGGAATGTATAATTCGAGCAAATTGTTCTGCGAGCGACCGGAGCGGAAATCGAAACTGGAACAGGTCGTCGCGCAGGTGGCCGGACGTCCTTGGCGGCTGGATTTTGAATTGGTTTCAGGAGATCCACCCCATTCGGTACCTCCTCCGCCTCAGGCGTCACGGCAGCAGCAAAAACGACGAGTTGCGCGGCACCCCTTAGTCGAGCAGGCAGTAGAGTTGTTCGATGCCGAACTGTTGGGTGTGGAGGTTCCTCCCGACGGTCCGCCGCCCGGTCAATCGGCCGGCGAATGAGTCGGGAATGGCCCGCGAGGTGCCTGTCCCTTTTCCACAGGCGATTAGGAGCGAAATTGTGCTCAAAGAATTGGCAAACCTGGGCAACCTGCTTCGACAAGCACAACAGATGGGCGGCCGAATGCAGGAGATCGCAGAGCGATTGAAGGCCCAACGCGTGCTCGGGTCGGCCGGCGGGGGAATGGTGCAGATTGAGGCCAACGGGTTGGGCGAGATCCTGCGTGTGACGATTGACGCCGATTTGGTGGCGCGGAACGAGCGGGAGATGATCGAGGATCTGCTGCCCGCGGCGACCAATCAAGCGCTGCAAAAAGCCAAGGAGTTGCATGCGGAAGAAGTCCGGTCGCTGACCGCTGGGATCCAGTTGCCTGGCTTGGAAGAAGCGTTGTCGCAGATGACTGGGAACACAGGGCCCGTATCTTAGGCTGAGGGACCGCAGATCGAAGGTGCTCCGATGGCCCATCTCACCGAGTCCGTCACGCACCTGATTGACGAATTCGCGAAGCTGCCAGGGATCGGCCGCCGATCGGCAGAACGCTTGTCTTATCACGTGTTGCGGATCAGTCCGGCCGAGGCGCTCGCCCTGGCCGACGCGATCCGTAATGTCAAACAGAATGTGCGTTATTGCCGAACCTGCTTCCACTTGGCCGAAGAAGAAGAGTGCGAGATTTGTCGGGACCCGAAGCGTGACCGTTCCCTGCTGTGCGTCGTGGAACAGCCGCGTGATCTGATTCAGTTGGAGTCCTCCGGCGTCTTTCGCGGTTTGTACCACGTGTTGCTTGGGCGGATCGCACCGCTGGAAGGGATCGGACCGGAGCAACTGACGATTGAATCCTTGGTGGACCGCGTGCGAACAGGGACCTTCCGCGAGGTGATTATGGCAACCAATCCGACAGTGGAGGGTGATGGAACGGCGCTCTATGTTTCCAATCGGTTAGCGGAGTTCCCGGTGGAAATCACCCAACTCGCTCGCGGCATCACGACCGGTAGCGTACTCGAGTTCACGAACAAGGAGATTCTGGCCGACGCCCTCTCGGGCCGACAGAAACTTTAGCTCCCAACGACAGCGAGACGACCATGCGATTATCTTTTGGTCTTGAACAGAAACTCCTGCAGAAGCAGATCCTGGCTCCACGGATGATCCAGTCGATGGAGATTCTGCAGCTGCCCGTCCTGGCGCTGCAGGAGAAAATCGAGCAGGAGATGAACGAGAATCCGATGCTCGAGCTGTCCGATCGTGATCCGGATGTTCCGGACGAGCCCATCGAGCGTGATAATCCGGATGCGCCCGCCGAAAGCGAGAAAGAGCTGGTCGTCGAGGACTCGATCGATCACGAGGCCGACTTCGAGCGCTTGATGGAGATGGGCCAGGATTTTCCTGAGGCGTTCGAGGATGGACCGCGCCGGTCGGCGAACCGAATGGAGGAATTGGCCAGCCGGAAACACGATGCCATGGCCAACATCGCCGCGCGGGCGGAAACTCTTCAGCATTACCTGGAAATGCAATTGGGCGAGTTGGAACTGGAGGACGATTTGCGCGACATGGCAGAGCGGATCGTGACCAGTCTGGACTCGAACGGCTATCTGAACAGCAGTCTGGAAGATCTCTTGCCACCGGATGTCAATGAGGATGTCCTGACGTTGGCCCGCCGCGCGCTAGATATTGTGCAATCTCTCGAGCCGCCCGGTGTCGGAGCCCGCGACCTGCGCGAATGTCTGACGCTGCAACTCGATCCGTCCATGCTGATGTACGAAGAGGTGAAGACGCTGATTTCTTCGCACCTGGAGGATCTTCGCGATAACCGCCTCCCGGCGATTCAGCGCAAGACCGGCTACTCGCTCGCACAGATTCAGCAGGCCTGGGCCCAACTGCGAAAGCTCAATCCGAAGCCAGGGGCCGATTTTACCGCCAGCATCGCGCCGACCGTCACGCCCGACGTGTTCGTCGATCGGCAAGAAGATGGCACCTATCGAGTACGGCTGGAAGAGGGGCGAACGCCGAGCCTGCGAATCAGCAATTACTACCGCAAGCGGTTGATGAGCGGCGATGCGACCGCGGAAGAACGCGAGTTTATCAAACGAAAAATCAACGCTGCCCAGTGGCTGATTGAATCGATCGAGCAACGCCGCGGCACGCTCACCAAGGTCGCGCAGGCGGTGGTCGAGCATCAGACGCGCTTTATCGAGGAAGGACCCGAGGCGATTGAACCGCTGAAAATGCAGCAGATCGCCGACAAGGTCGGAGTGCACGTGACGACGGTCAGCCGCGCCGTCGACGACAAATGGATCCAAACGCCGCGCGGAATCTTCCCACTCAAACGGTTTTTCGTCGGTGGGACCAAAAGCGATGACGGGGAAGATGTCGCCTGGGATGCGATCCGCATCAAATTACAGGAAGTGATCGATCACGAAGATAAGACCAAACCGTTCAGTGATGATCAACTCGTGCACCAACTCAAACAGCACGGTCTGAATGTCGCACGCCGAACAATCACGAAGTATCGGCGAAAAATGGGGATTCCCAGCTCCCGCCAACGCCGCGACTGGAGCAAGATCGCGGACGTTCAGGCTTCTCAAGGGGACGCAATCGTTCGGCCTCAAGATCTCTGAATGAAAGATAAACTGGGGATCTTGGGTAGTTAGTGCCGATATCTGAAAGCGTTCCGTCAACGTGGTGCGTACCGCGGCGGACCCTCTACAGGACCTGACGCGGAGATTCTGGTGACGATGCCGACCTCCCCACCGCATGTCTTGCTATTCTCCGAGGCCGACTCTTCCCGCTCGGTTGGCCGTTGGCACTTCCTGGTTGAATCCGTTCAAGGCGAAACGATGGTTGAAGCCGCGGACGATGAGCCGGGGGTGCACGGCGAGCGGCTGGAGTTGCTGGCCGTTGTTCGCGGACTCGAATCGCTCCACCAACCCTCACGCGTGACGCTGCTGACCACGAGTCGGCACGTCAGTCGTGGCTTGCGGGTTGGATTGGAAGAATGGCGCGGCAACCGTTGGTGTTGGGAACGAGATGGTCGACTCGTACCCATCAAGAATCAGGACCTGTGGCAACGGATCGACTGGGCGATGAAATTTCACCAGGTCGAATGCCGAAGCTGGCGAATCGATGCCGCCCACACCGTTCCCGAGCCGAGGTCGGATCGAGTCGTGGCCCACGGTGGACGGGCACGACGCTGGGTGCGATGGGGGCAGCGGATGGCTGGTGTGGTCCGTCGTTGGTGGAGTCTTCCCGGCGCCTGGCCTTCGCTGGGGACGATCGGAACACCGGCGACTTAGGAGTTTGGTTGGAAAAGGCGGCGGGCTGGGCGCTCGGAGCCGTGGAATCGGAAGAAGCTCGGTCCAAATGCTGTCAGTCGCCCTTTTTCACCGATCGTGAGGCTATTGCGAGTACGAATTTCCTGTCTCTCGAGATGTTCAGTTTTGAAAACATGCACGCCCCGACTGGATCGAGAGTCCTGGATTTTAGGCAGTCAAGTTGGACACGAGGAGAAACCAGTGCGAACAAGTGTTAAATTGGACAGCGTCGGAGCACTGATCGAAGGTCGACACGAGAATCCCTTCGAGCTTCTGGGCCCTCATGAGGTTGAGCATGAGGGGGGCAAGGCCGTAGCGGTCCGAGCCTATTTGCCGCATTCCAGCCAAGCCTGGATTGCCCACGGCAGCCATTATGAGAAACTGCCAATGCGGCGAATCCATCCTTCCGGCCTGTTCGAAGCGATTTGTCCCTGGCCGGGGCACGAAGGGATGCGGCGCTATCAGCTACACGTAGAAGACTTCTCCGGACAAAAAACGACGATGCACGATCCCTACGCCTTTCCACCCCTACTGACGCAATTTGACCTCCACCTGTTGAGCGAAGGTCGCCACTGGCAATCGTACGAGAAGGTGGGGGCGCATCCGCGAACGATCGACGGTGTTGCCGGCGTCAATTTTGCCGTTTGGGCACCCAATGCACGGGGGATCAGCGTCGTCGGTGATTTCAATCAATGGGACGGCCGGCGCCATGCGATGCGCAAACACATTCCCAGTGGGATCTGGGAGCTGTTTGTTCCGGGAATCTCCGTGGGAGAAAAGTACAAATACCGCGTGAATCAGCACGGCCACACCGTGGACAAGTGCGATCCCTACGGATTTGCCGCCGAGGTGCCACCGCTGACCGCTTCGATCGTGAGCGACCTGAATCAATTCAACTGGACGGATCAGGCCTGGATGGATCAGCGGCGTCGGTGCAATCCGCTGGAGCAGCCGATCAGCATTTACGAGGTGCATCTGGGCAGTTGGCGCCGTCAAGGTTCCGGTCCGACCAACTGGTTGAACTACCGCGACTCGGCCGAGCAACTGGTCGAGTACTGTCGCAACATGGGATACACGCACGTCGAGTTCCTGCCGGTCAGTGAGCACCCGTTTACGGGAAGTTGGGGATATCAGACGGTCGGGTACTACGCGGTGACCAGTCGCTACGGAACGCCGGAAGACTTCATGTATCTCGTGAATCTGTTACACGAGAACGGTATCGGCGTGATTCTCGACTGGGTTCCGGCCCACTTTCCACGAGACGATCACGGTCTGCGCCGTTTTGATGGAACGGCCGTCTATGAGCACGAGGATCCGCGGCAGGGGGAACATCCCGACTGGGGGACACTGATCTTCAACTACGGACGAAATGAAGTCCGGAACTTCCTGCTGTCCAACGCGCTGTTTTGGCTCGACAAGTATCATATCGATGGCCTGCGCGTGGATGCCGTCGCCTCGATGTTGTATCTGGATTACAGCCGAGAGGATGGGGATTGGATCCCAAATCAGTACGGCGGAAGGGAAAACCTGGAAGCGATTTCACTGCTGAAGGAATTCAACGTCCAGGCTCACGCCCAGTTTCCCGGTGTGTTGACGATTGCGGAAGAGTCCACCGCGTGGGGCGGTGTCTCGCGCCCGACGTACTGTGGCGGACTGGGATTCTCGCTGAAGTGGAACATGGGCTGGATGAACGACACGCTGCGTTTCATGCGGCATGATCCGATCCATCGCCGGTTCCATCACAACGAACTGACCTTCAGCATGATTTACGCCTTCACCGAGAATTTCACATTGCCGCTGTCGCACGACGAGGTGGTCCACGGAAAGCGATCCTTGCTGGACCAAATGCCGGGAGACCTCTGGCAGAAATATGCGAATCTGCGACTTCTCTATTCGTACATGTGGACCCATCCCGGCAAAAAACTACTCTTCATGGGCAGCGAGATTGCCCAGTGGCATGAGTGGAATTGCGACGAGTCCCTGCAGTGGCATCTGCTGCAATGGGAATCGCATCAGGGGATCCAGAATCTGGTGCGCGACCTGAATCATCTGTACCGCGACGAGGCCGCGTTGCATCTGCATGACTTTACTCCGGATGGGTTTGAGTGGCTTGACTGCCAAAGTGCCAATGACAGTGTCTTGGCCTACATGCGAAAGGGTAAGGACCCGCAAGACGTCCTGGTGGTCTGCTGCAACTTCACACCGGTCGTGCGGCATGAGCATCGAGTTGGTGTGCCGCACGGCGGATGGTATCAGGAAGTATTTAATTCGGATTCCCAGCACTATGCCGGAAGCAACGTGGGTAATTTCCCGGGAGCGATGGCGGATCCGATCGAGTGGCATGGACGTCCGTGGTCCATCAAGATGACCCTGCCTCCGTTGGCCGTAACGGTCTTTAAGCCGGAAGGCTAATGCCTGATCGCCTTGGTTGTTGCGTACGAGTCGAGCGGAACCGACGCGTGAGAAGAGCAACCGCGGATCGAACGGATAAGACGGATCTCCGCGGATCGATCCGTGCCGATCCGTTTTTCCTCCGTCGAATCCGTGGTTCCTTCTCCTCCTGAAGTCCACGCGGGCGCTTGGCATCGGATACGACGCAGTTTGGCTGATCGGCCCTACTGCAGACGACTGTCGGGACGCGGATCGCGTTCCCATTTGATTCCCAACTCGTTCTCGAAGTTTTCGTACCACTCGCTCAACAGTTCGCGGTTTTCGAGTTGGGAGAGTTGTCGGATGTCGCCGGTGACTCCGGAACGCATGTAGGCGGTGCGGAGCTTTTCTTGATCCGTGTTCTCGGACTTCACCGCGACGATGTAAACCGTTTCCTTCGGTCGGTCTGTCGTCACGCCGACCTCACCTACCTGCAGCCGAAAGACCTCACGCATGAACTCCGGGCCCGGGTATTGAATCCCAGTCACGCGGCTGATGGTTGGAGGCAAGCCCGGGACATTGGCCGGTGTCATCCAGCTAAAGGGTGCGGTTTCGAGCACCTTGCGGTTGGGGTCGTTTCGGAACGCTGCGCCGAGCGACAGCCCGCTGCTGCGCACCCGCTCTGCCTCTTTTTGAGCCGCCTCTAACGCGACCTCGAGCGCTTTTTGCATCTTGAGAGCGCGGACAACTTCGCCGCGACATTCCTCCAGCGTCGGCGTCCGTTCGTCCACCTCGTCGGTTTCCCAAAAGATGAACTCCGTATCCAGTACGGCACCACGGATCATGGACTCTTTGTAGGTCGGCAGGTCCTTGCCCCCAAAGAGTAGTTGGGGGAAGGGGGTGAAGCTCGTGTCAAAAGCACGACTGATTTCATATCGTGGCTCGCCGGTGACGGGATCCGATTCCTGCAATTGCAGGATGTCGACGAGCGGAATCTTGCCTGCCGTCAGGTTGTGCTCCGCCGCCAGCGCCTGCAAATCCGGGGGCGGCGGTTGCGGTTGTCGGTCTTCCTCGGGGGCCCAGTTCCAAGCCACATACTTCCGGTAGTACGCTCCCATGCTGGACCGAACGGCGTTGATCGCCGAATCCATTCGCTCCCGCGCTCGCGGTCGAGCCAGGCGAGTGCGGATTTCGTCCGCAACCTCCTCCAACGGACGAAACTCCGGACGCTCCTCCGGTACATTCCCTCCGCCCGCCTCGGGCAGCGGGCCAAGTTCCATCTCTTCGTCCGGAGCGGGAACGTCTTCCGACGCCGCCGATTCGGTCTCCGGCGTTTCGGTCGTTGCATCGGGCTCGGCGGACTCCGTTTCGTCGCTGCCCATCGGCTCCTCAGC
>CAZFWV010000100.1:0-5686 GCA_964522605.1 uncultured Pirellulaceae bacterium | reverse complement strand
GCTTCTTCAGCGGGAGCAGCTTCCGAGTTGTCGATCGGTTCTTCTTCCGCCTGCGGGCCGATTTCATCCTCCACGGGCTGAGGTTCACCGGCAGTCAATTCGTCTGCTTCGTCGGCCAGCTGGAGATCTTCCGGAGGCGCCTCGTTTACTTTAGGACCCTCGTCGGTGGGGTCGTCCTGCAGTGGTTGCGGAGCCGGAGCGTCCGATTCCGGTGCATCATCCGCCGTTTCGGGAACGACGTCGGAACCGGCTGCGTCGGGGGTCGCGGAATCCTCGGTCGAAGCCGCCGGATCGGTCGGTACACCGTCCGAGGAGGGTTCTTCTTCCAACAGGTCGAATGGCAGGTTGGCATCCGTCGCCGATGCCCCCGGACTGGGGTTGCCCGGTGCGCTGCCGATCGTTCGGAATTCCTGCTTGTTCGCCTCGTAGTAGACGGCGATTTCCGCGTCCGAGATCTTGGGCTTCTCTTCCTCCAGAAACGTTTGCAGGTCCGCCTTGACATATTCCAGGGCGATTTTCTTTCGCTGTTTGAAGCCAGGATCCGGCGAATTCGGCATCGGATAGCGGTCTTTGCCTTCTTCGTAGAGCTGTGCGACTTCCGCGTCGCCCGGTTCCCCAACCTGCGACAGATAACTCGCCACGGGGAAGGGAGCGGCTTCGATCGCAACTTGTCGGTTGAGCCGCTGAAAGTAGTCCCACGAGGTGGCAGGGGGCAGGGGATCAATTCCCCGATAAAACAACTCTAAAAAGCGCAGGGCCAATAGCTCATTCCGCATCGCGTCGAAAAATTGGGGCTGCGAGATGCGCCCCTGACTGACGCTCTTGAGCAATTCACCAAACTCGCGATCATCGATCTTCCCGCTGCTGTAGGACCGCAGGTACCGCCGAATGGACTCATCGGTCACCACGATTCCCATTTCGGAGGCTTTGCGCGACAACAGCAGGGTCCGCAGCAGCGACTGCTCGTTATCCTCGATCGGCACCCCCAGCCACTGCCGCGGCTCGCCTCCCCGCGACGCGGCCAGATAGTTGACACTCCGCATGAAGTTCTGCAGCAGAATCCGGCTGTACCGCAGATTCTGCATCTGCGATTCCTTCAGATTTTCCAATCCGAGCTGGTCGCCCGAATCGATCCGGACGACGACGGAGTCTTCGCCGGAGCCACCGGGTGCCCCCATGTACTGGCTGACGATTCCACCAACGGTGAAAACCAGCATCAAGGCGACGCCAAAGACGGCCAGCAAGACCTTCTGATGTTTGCGGAAAATGGCAAGTGGGTTCGACATAGTGGCACCCTGGGTAAACTTGCGGCGGGGCCCAGGTGGTCGACGTGCCGACTTGACAAGCCGGCAAAGACCATATTATTCATGGGCCACTACAGGGCCGAGGTAAGACCGCCGATTGTAGGCTCACATGACGTAAATTCAATCCCAAAAGGCATGTCGGCCCGCCGCCTGTGCGGTTGGACCGACGGTAACCGACTACAAAGAAACTCATCTGGCTGACCTGGCTTATCCAGATTTGCAGTGGTTGCCTGCCCCGAATAGAACAGAATCGGACCATGGCAAAGAAGATCTCTGGCGGGAAGCAGCAGAAGTCGTTGGTGATTGTGGAATCGCCAGCCAAAGCGCGGACGATCTCGAAATTCCTCGGTGATGATTTCGTGGTCGAGGCTAGTATCGGACATGTCCGGGACTTGCCGCAGGGGACGAAGGAGGTACCGGAGGAGTTTAAGCGGGAGGATTGGGCCTATTTGGGTGTGAATGTGGAGGATGATTTCCGGCCAATCTACATCGTGCCGGCCGGGAAACGGCAACAGGTCACCAAGCTGCGCAAGGCGTTGAAAGAATCGGACACGCTGTATCTGGCCACGGACGAGGACCGTGAGGGGGAGGCGATCAGTTGGCATCTGTGCGAGTTGCTCAAACCGAAGGTGCCGGTCCGCCGACTGGTGTTCCATGAAATCACGCGTCCGGCCATTGCGGAAGCGCTCGCCCATCCGCGAGAGATCGACGAGGGTTTGGTGCGAGCGCAGGAGACGCGTCGCATTCTCGATCGACTGTACGGCTATGACGTGTCGCAGCTTCTGTGGAAGAAAGTCGGTCCGGGATTGTCTGCCGGCCGAGTCCAGAGCGTTGCGGTTCGACTGATTGTCGATCGTGAACGAGAACGAATGGCGCACGTTGCAGCGACCTACTGGGACTTGCAGGGCGTTTTCGACAAGAAAAACGGCCAGTCCTTTGCCGCGGTCCTGATCTCGGTGGATGGTCGTCGCATTCCGCGCGCGAAGGATTTCGATGCGACGACCGGCAAGTTGAAGGACTCGTCGCTCCTGTTGCTGGATGAAGCCGGGGCGCGGGAACTCGCGAATCGGCTGCGCGGTACGGAGTTCCAGGTGCGCAAGCTTGAGGTGAAACCATTCACCGAGAAGCCGAAGGCTCCCTTCACAACCAGTACATTACAGCAGGAGGCCAATCGAAAACTCGGCTTTACCGCGCGGCGAACCATGAATGCGGCGCAGAGTCTGTACGAGAACGGTTTCATTACCTACATGCGAACCGACTCAACCACGTTGGCCGAGATCGCGGTGAAGGCGGCTCGGCAGTTGGTGCAGAGTGAGTACGGTGCCGAATACCTCTATCCATCACCCCGAATCTACTCGTCGAAAGTCAAGAACGCGCAAGAGGCCCACGAGGCGATTCGACCGGCGGGCACGGACTTTCCTTCGCCCCCGTCCTTGAAGCATCGGTTGAAGGCCGATGAATTCAAACTGTACGATTTGATCTGGAAGCGCACGATTGCCAGTCAGATGGCCGATGCGCGGAAAAGACGCAGTACGATCACCGTGGAGGGTTCCGGGGCTACCTTTCAGGCGAGCGGAACGACGATCGACTTCGATGGGTTCTTGCGCGCGTATGTCGAAGGTAAGGACGACGCGAACGGTCGCGACGCATCCAACAACGGAGACTCGGAAGATCGCGAGACGCTGCTGCCTCCCGTCGAGGAAGGAGAAAACCTGGATTGTCGCACGGTAGATTCCAAAGAGCATACGACGCAGCCTCCACCTCGCTACACCGAAGCGACGCTCACGCGAACGTTGGAAGAAAAGGGCATTGGTCGCCCGAGTACCTACGCAACGATCATTGAGACGATTCAGGCCCGTGACTACGTCTTCAAGAAAGGCAACGCACTGGTCCCGAGTTGGACTGCCTTTTCCGTCGTGCGACTCTTGGAAGATCATCTGCCGTCACTGGTGAATTACGAATTCACGGCGCAGATGGAGGATTTGCTGGATGCGATCAGCCGGCGCGAGGCCGAGCATGTGCGCTATCTGCACGAGTTCTACTATGGTGACGGAACGCCCGGTTTAAAGCGGCATTTGGAGCACAAAGAAAAAGAGATTGATCCCCGGCTGACCGGCCGGTTTCTGGTGGGGACGCCCGACGACGGCGAGCCGGTCCATTTGCGCGTCGGGAAGTACGGTCCGTTCCTCGAGCATGGTGAACGGAAAGCCAGTCTGCCGGCGGGCCTGGCGCCGGACGAACTCACGCTCGATCGCGCGATGGAGTTGCTGGAACACGCTTCTCGGGAGGATGAGCCGTTGGGTGTGTGTCCGGAGACGGGAAGGCCGGTCTACGTGAAGCAGGGGCGGTTCGGGCCGTACGTACAGCTGGGCGTTGCCGACGAGGACGAGAAACCGCGGAATGCGTCCCTGTTGAAAGGGATGCAGCCCCAGGATGTGACCCTGGAGGTCGCGCTGAAGTTGCTCGCCTTGCCCCGGACGGTAGGGGTTCACCCGGACCAGCAGCAGCCCATTGTTGCGTACAACGGACGCTACGGTCCCTACATCAAATGCGGCGACGAAACGCGGTCTCTGCCGGCAAGCTTGTCTCCGCTCGAGATCACGTTGGCCGAGGCGGTAGAACTGTTGGCGCAGCCGAAAACGACAGGGCGTGGTCGAGCGGCTCCGCGTGAGCCCCTCAAGATCATGGGGGATTCACCGGTTACGCAGTCGCCAGTCAAGCTGTTGGCCGGCCGGTACGGACCGTACGTCACCGATGGCGTGACGAACGCCTCTTTGCCCAAGGGGGTTGAGCCCACTCAAGTTACGCTGGAAATGGCGTTACAATGGTTGGCAGAACGGGCCGCCAGCGGGCCGGCGAAAAAGAAGAAGGCGGCCTCAACAAAGAAAACCGCCAAGAAGGCCTCGCCCAAGAAAACGACCACAAAGAAGTCACCGACCAAGAAAACGGCGAAGAAGAAAACCGCCAAGAAGGCGAAGAAATCCGCTTCGTCGAAGAAATCCACCTCGACCAAGACGCGCAGCTAACGGATGACGCAAGAACAACTTCGGCATTTGGGTGCCTGGGGTCGAGACGCGAGGAACGAGCGTCGAGCCCCCAGCCGCGTGATCTGGGGGCTCGCTGCGCTCGACCCCAGCCACCCTCGTTGGAAAACAACGAAGTTATTCTTGAGTCATCGCTAAGCGACCCCCTCCACGACGTTGCGTACTGCCTCGCCTCACGCGAAGAAGAGTTCCTCCGTGACAGATGAACAACTGCTGAAAGATCAACTCGACCAGTTCCGCGCGGACTTTGATACGCTGCGCAGTGAGATCGGGAAAGTCGTCGTCGGTCAGGATGAAATCGTCGAGTCGACACTGATCGCCTTGATTGCCGGCGGGCATGTGTTGCTCGAAGGAGTCCCGGGACTTGGCAAGACCCTGCTCGTCCGGACCCTCGCGGAGACGCTGCACAGCAGTTTCTCCCGTATCCAGTTCACTCCCGACTTGATGCCCGCCGATCTGATCGGGACGAATGTGATGCTGGAGGCCAACGAGGGGCATCGCCGCTTCGAATTTCAGCGCGGGCCTTTGTTCGCCAATGTCGTCCTGGCCGACGAAATCAATCGCGCGACACCCAAGACCCAGTCGGCGTTGTTGGAGGCCATGCAGGAACATGCGGTCACCGTCGCCGGGACACGCTACGCACTGGACGGACTGTTCTTCGTGATGGCGACGCAGAATCCGTTGGAGATGGAAGGCACGTATCCCTTGCCCGAGGCCCAACTGGATCGGTTCTTTTTTAAGCTGCTGGTGCGGTTTCCGACGACGCAACAGATTGAAACGATTCTCGATCGGACTACGGAAGTCGAGACCCCGAGGGTGCAGGCCTGCCTGGAGGCCCAGCGGATTCTGGAAATGTCGCGCCTGGCGCGGCGGATCCCGATCGCGGATCCGATCCGCCAGTATGGGATCGCGCTGGTGCTGGCCACGCATCCGGAACACGGCGAAGCACCCGAGGCAACTCGGCGATTTGTCCGTTATGGCTCCAGCCCGCGTGGTGCCCAGGCGCTGATCCTGGCCGGGAAGATCCGCGCGATTCTGGATCAGCGATACCACGTTGCCCGCGAAGACCTGCGACAGGTCGCTCATCCCGTGCTGCGACATCGGTTGATCCTGAATTTTGAGGGCCAGGCGGAGAATGTGCGCCCCGACGACGTGATTGACCAGGTCCTCCAATCCGTCGACCGCGCCCCGGTCGGAACCGGGTGATTGGGGCGATCCGGTGAACGGCGGGTTTGATCCCTTTTCGTCCCTCGCTCAGAGGACGTGCATTTTATCAGTGTTGTTCTTGCAGGCGTTTACGAACCGAATTCACTCTCCCTCTGGGAGAGTCGGGCCGCA
>CAZFWV010000099.1:0-20098 GCA_964522605.1 uncultured Pirellulaceae bacterium | reverse complement strand
AGTCAACGTGGAGCAATGGAGAACCTGTAATGAAGGTCTTCACAACTGGTCAGGTCGCAAAGATCTGCAAGGTGGCCCCGCGCACAGTCAGCAAGTGGTTCGACTCGGGCCGGTTGAAGGGATACCGAATTCCCGGTTCCCAGGACCGCCGCATCCCGCGCGAATACTTGATTAAGTTCCTCAAAGAGCACGGCATGCCGTTGGGTGACCTCGAAGATGAGGCCATGGCCAAGGTGCTGATCGTCGCTCAGGATCAGGTCTTAATCGAGAATATGCGTCGGGAGCTGCCACAGGAACGATCCTTCCGAGTCGCAGTTGCAGCCAGTGGATTCGAGGCCGGTATTCAAGCCGAAAGCTTCCATCCAGACTGTATTATCGTTGACTTCTCGATCGGCAAAGTCGAAGCTCTACAAATCTGCCAGAATCTGCGTCGCAACAGCGATTTCGCCAAGACCATTCTGATCGCCTTGCTTCCAGATGACGGCAGTACGATTAGCTTCGATCGATCCAGTATCAACGAAACGTTCAAGAAGCCGTTCGACGCGGCTTTGCTGGCTGAACGACTCCGCACGCTGATCGGTGCGAAGAAGGAGCTGGTGTAGAACCGCTCTCTGCTGAGGGCGTCTCGCATAGGACATCGCCGACCCTATTTAGCCCGTCGTAGTTAGACCCCTACGACGGATAATTTTCTCACCACGAACATGCGCTTGGGGTGATCGAAGGAGTTGATCACAGGACGACGGGTTCCCGGCCCGGCGTCCCTCCCATGCATTTCTCGTGTTTTCCCGTTACGCCTACCCCCAGGTTTACGGTTCCTCTACCAAGGCGTAATGGCCGATTCCGGCCCGCGGATGGATCCATTCGATCCCGATTCAGATTGCCCCATGGCAGGGGCGGTCATTTTGGTGCAAACTGGGGGGCATGACACCGTTAAGCCATTTCGACGAGCGGGGCGTCAGCCGGATGGTCGACGTGGGCGGAAAACCTGCGACCGAACGCTTTGCGTCTGCCACGGGTCGGATCCTGCTCCAGCCCGATACGGCCCAACTGATTCAGAATCGAGGCATTTCCAAGGGAGATGTGTTGGGGGTCGCGCGGCTGGCTGGGATCATGGGTGCCAAGCGAACTGCGGAACTGATCCCGCTCTGTCACAATCTGCCCCTGACGGCAGTTGAGGTTGAGTTCGACTTCCCGGCGGCAGGTCAGTTATGCATTCAGGCTTCGGTCCGGACACTCGGTCCGACGGGCGTCGAAATGGAGGCCCTGATGGCCGTATCGATCGCGGCTCTAACAATCTACGACATGTGCAAATCGGTGGATCGGCAGATGACCATCGAACAGGTAAAACTCGTAGAGAAGTGGGGGGGAGCCAGCGGTCACTTTCAGCGATCCGATTTAAACCTTACCAACGACGAACCATCAACGAGCGGCCGTCCTGTCGGCAGCGAAAAGGAAAAAACCTCGTGAGTCAGGTGATTGACCCCCAAGCCGCCCTGCCCTTCCCCGTTCGTTCCATGTACGACGTCATCCGGCCTGACCTGGAACAAGTCGAAGACATTCTTCGACGTGAGCTCCGCAATGATTCGGCCTTCGTGAACGAACTGCTGCAGTACGGTGGTCAGCTGGGAGGAAAGCGACTTCGCCCGGCACTGTTGTTGTTGTGCGCCCAAGCCATCGGACAGATCCGTCCCGAACACCATACGCTCGCCGCCGTGATTGAAATGATCCACACGGCAACGTTGATCCACGACGACGTCCTAGACGAAGCAGACTTGCGTCGACACCTGGCAACGATCAACTCCCGGTGGAACAACGAAACGAGCGTCTTGCTCGGTGACTACCTGTTTACGCACGCCTTCTACCTGGCCAGCACCCTCGAGAGCACCTACGCCTGCCGTCGAATTGGTCGCAGCACCAATCTGGTGTGCGAAGGGGAACTTCGACAAGTGGGACATCGCGGAAATCATGCGCTGACCGAGGAGGAGTATTTCACGATCATCAACGGAAAAACGGCCGAGCTGTGCGCTTGTGCTTGCCACCTCGGCGCGAAGTACGCCGGCGCCTCGGACGATGAAGTTCAGTGCCTCGAACAGTTCGGTCGCGCCCTTGGAATGGCATTTCAGATCGCGGATGACCTACTCGATTTGGTGGGTGATGAAGCCGAAACCGGCAAATCACTCGGTACCGATTTGGAGAAACGGAAGCCCACCCTTCCCCTGATCCATGTCTACCAGCGACTGTCCGAAGTCGAGCAGAAGCAGTGGATCAGCATGATGGAAGGCAACGGATCCGACGTTCGTCGACAAGTTCGCCACTGGTTGAAACGGCACGACGCATTAGCCTACGCCCAGGATCGGGCACGCCAATTCGCCGCGGAGGCGCGGGGGCAACTCGATGTGCTCGCGCCGAGTCCAGCGAAGACGATTCTCTATGAATTGACCGATTTCGTGGTCAATCGCCATCTCTGACTCGGTTCGATGCTCCGTCGAGCATCGGCTGCAGCTCTTCGACGAAATCTTTGACATCTTTGAATTCGCGATACACGCTCGCGAATCGAACGAACGCAACCTGATCTAGCTTCTTCAGACGCGCCATCAGCATTTCACCGATCTCTCGACTGTCGATCTCCCCCTCGTCCCGCTCATGGATCTCCTGCTCCAACTCGGCAACTAGAGCGAGAATCTGGTCATCACTGATCGGCCGTTTCCAGCATGCCTTGGCGAGCCCCGAGTAAATCTTGTTCCGATTGAACGGCTCTCGGACCTGGTCCTTCTTGACGACTTTCAGGTCAAGTTCTTCGAGTCGCTCGTACGTCGTGTAACGTCGCTTGCAGGACAGACACTCCCGGCGACGTCGGATGGCAAAGCCGTCCTCGCTCGATCGGGAATCGATGACGCGGTCTTGATCGCGACGACAGTAGGGACACTTCATCACCGTCTGCCTGTAAGAGAGGTAAGGATCCGCATAATCTCTTCATGATAGCCACGGGCTTAGGATCGGAAAACAAGGGGCCCTGCCCTGGGTGCATGAGCTGAGGCGGGGGAACCGGAGAGTGACGAACAAGGAGTCTTGATTGTTGAGGGGCAGCGGCAGGGGGTCGGGGGAGATCCGCCGAAATTCCCGTTCCTCGCCGTTCTCCACTCGCCAATCCATAATCTGTCCTCCCCTCAACAATCGGAACTCCTTGTTCGTCACTCTCCGGATCATCCGCCCGGGCCGTCCAATAGGGACTTCAACCCCCGCGATGCCAGGACGCCTCGACCACCATTCCCGCTCGTTGGTCGCGCGAATTCTCCTTCTCCGGCAAACAGGGACTTTTTCCTCGTTCGCGCTCGTCGGGAACGTAGTCATGTCCTGCTCGATCGTTATGATACGAGAATCGAAGGATTTCGCTGAAAAAACTGCCGGTCCCCGTGGAGATCAAAGGAAATCATCATGCTCCAAACATTCGCGCGATCTCTCGTTCGTCCCATGGCGCTCTTCCCTTTCCTCTTGATGCTGCCGGTTTTTTTTTCATGGACCACCCAGAGCCAATCGGCGGAGCAGCCGGCGGCGTCAGAAAACGGAGCATCGGAGTCGGTCGAGGAAACGAATGAGATCCCCATCTTCGATGGGAAGAGCCTGGAGGGATGGCGGATCATCGATACGTTCGACTTTCGCAGGCATGGCAAGGTTTACGTGCAGGACAAGACGATTTTTCTTGAGCAGGGCGAACCGGCGACGGGAATCTCCTGGAAAGGAGCACTCCCCCGAACTAACTACGAAATTACCCTCGAGGGACAGCGCGTCGAGGGTAGCGATTTCTTCTGCGGTCTCACGTTTCCGGTCAAAGAGGCATATTGCACCCTGATCCTGGGCGGTTGGGGCGGCTCGGTTGTCGGGCTGTCGAACGTCGACACGTATTCCGCCGTGGAGAATGAAACGACTCAAGCGGTCGATTTTCAAAACAAACGCTGGTACGCCATCCGGCTTCGTGTGACCGACGAGCGGATCACGGTCTGGATCGATGACGACAAACTGATTGACCTCGAAACGCAAGGCCGAAAATTCTCCATCTATTGGGAACAAGACCCCGTGAAACCACTCGGCCTGGTCACTTGGCAAACCAGCGGTGCATTGAGGAACCTGAAGCTGAAACGAATTACTCCCTGATCCGATGCTCACTTGACCGAGGCTTGTTGATTGCCCATTCGCTGTTGTGCCCACCATGCATCTGGTCCTTGTCCATTATCATCTCAACCGGGGTGGAGTCACGCAGGTGATTGTGAACCACCTGCGATCACTCGCGCGGCACTGGACTTGCGGTGACATCATCGACGATATCACGATCCTGTTCGGGGGACGATGCGAGGGTTGGCCGGATCTCGCGGATGAACGATTCCCGGTTCCAGTCCGGCTTTGTCCCTGGCCCGAGCTCGATTACGATTCGCTCACCAATACGTCGGCCGAGCAGCTCGACCGTAAGCTGACTCCGCGGCTCGATTCACTGGGATTCAGTCCCGATCAAACACTCTTGCATGTGCACAATCACGCGCTCGGTAAAAACGTGGGCTGGACCGCTGCGATTTCGTCGTTGGCCCAGGCAGGATACCGGATGCTGCTGCAAATTCATGATTTCGCCGAGGACTATCGACCTGGAAACTACCAGGAGCTGATGGCCAAATTGGCCTCGAATCGGCCGTTTGAACTCTCCCGCCAGCTGTATCCGCAGGCTCAACATGTCCACTACGCAGTCTTGAATGCGCGCGACCGGGCGGTTTTGGCGGCCGCAGGGGTGGCAGCCACGAATCTGCACGATCTGCCGAATCCGGTCGCTCGCTCGAGCATTCCGCAAGACCGCGAAGTCGTTCGAAGGCAGTTGGCCGAACGATTCGCGATCCCTTCCCGGCATCGACTTGTGCTCTATCCGGTTCGGGGGATTCGACGGAAAAACCTGGGAGAACTGCTACTCTGGTCCGCATTGAGTGACACGACAATCTACGGTGTAACGCTCGCTCCCTTGAACGTCTCCGAGCAACCCAGCTACCGGCGCTGGTCCCGTCTGGCCGAATCGCTTGATCTTCCGATCGTGTTCGGTCTGGGAGAATCGGGCGGCCTCTCGCTGATCGACAATCTTGCCGCCGCGGACGCGCTGATCACGACGAGTGTTGCGGAGGGTTTCGGAATGGTGTTCCTCGAGAGCCTTCTGACCGGTCACCCGTTGATCGGTCGTGACCTGCCGGAGGTGACTCTCGATTTCCGGCAGCGCGGAATCGACTTCCCCTGGTTGGCGGCCCAGCTTCGGATTCCGCGGTCGTGGATTGGAGACTTAACCGCCTTCCGTACCCAATGGGCGACGGCGGTCGATCTCGTGCGACGAGAGTACGGCCTTCCCGAGCTTTCCCCGACTGACCTGCAACAGGCATTTGAACGGCTCACCTCCGGCGACGCCATCGACTTTGCACAGCTCGATTCGCAACGCCAGGCCGCGGTCATTGGCCGGGTACGAGCCGAGCCTTCTCGTCGTCGGGAATTACTGGAGCTGAACACGTGGTTGCCAGCGGCACTCACGGTGAACCGATCGCTTGTCGCCGACCAGCTCGATTCCCAAGCGGGTCGGGTCGAGCAAGAATACTCACTGGAACGAGCCGGACAGCGTCTCGGCGAGATCTATCGGACGCTGGCGGAATCACCTCGAAGCGACGTTCATGCCCTGGAGCACGGGGAGAAGATCCTGATGCGCTATCTGGAGCCCATGCGACTGCACTTGATACGGCTGGAGAAATGAGCGACGAACTCGTTGAAGTCATTCGCCGACTCTCCGCCCCGCTGATCCCGATTCCCAGCGGCGTCCCACCTCGATTGCAGCCTCTGCCGAGAATCCGCGCCGTACTGTTCGACATCTACGGTACGCTCATGATCAGCGGCAGCGGCGAGGTGGGTACGGCCGAAGCGCACGAGATCCCAACCGCCATCCAGGCTTCCCTGAGGGAAGTCGGGGTGGATCCGCAGGGAATGCCCGACGACACCGGCCCGGTGAGCGTGATTCGCGCCCAGCACCAGCAGGCCCGAGATGCGGGGATCGACTATCCCGAGGTCGATATCCGGGAGGTCTGGCGGCAGTGGCTCCGGGTCAGGATCGCGCAAGGCCAGTTGCCCCCGCAGGCTCGTGAAATTGACGTTTCTCGTTTGGCAGTCGAGTACGAGTGCCGAATGAACCCCGTCTGGCCGATGCCCGGATGCGAGGCGACGATTGACGTGTTGGGAAGTCGCTTTATCCTCGGGATTGTAAGCAACGCGCAGTTTTTTACCCCCCTGCTTTTCCCCGCTCTGCTCGGCAAGTCACTTGCGGAATGGGGTTTCTCCACCGAGATGCAATACTTTTCTTACCGGTATCGATATGCGAAACCCTCCCCGCGGCTGTTCGTTGAAGCCCTGGAAATGTTGTCGCGCAGCCAGATCCCACCGGAACAAACGGTTTATATCGGCAACGACATGCTCAACGACATTCGCATTCCGGCTTCCCTGGGTATGCGAACGGTACTCTTCGCCGGAGACCTCCGCAGCCTGCGCCGGCGCGACGGCGATCCGCGCGTCGGAGCGTGTCGGCCAGACGCCGTGATCACCGATCTGACTCAACTGCCAGACTGCTTGAGATGATGGTTGCCGAAAGAAGATGCTGCAATGAATAGCACCAAGGTCGGTCATAATGTGGGTTTTGTCGGAACCCGATTTGCCGGAACGGACGGGGTTTCCCTGGAGGCCTCCAAATGGGCCCAGATTCTCTGGGATCATCGGCACATCAGCTACTGGTATGGCGGTAAGCTGGACACGAATCCCGATATCAGCATGCTGGTCCCCCAGGCTCATTTCGGCAACCCAGATATCCAATGGATCAACGAGCGCGTCTTTGGGCGGACCACGCGCGACCCGGAGGTCACTCGCCGCATCTACGCTCTGGCTGAATATCTGAAGAGCACACTGTATGAATTCACTCGTCGCTTCAACATCGAAATTCTGATCGTTCAGAATGCCCTGTGCATTCCCATGAATATTCCGCTGGGAGTTGCCATCACCTCCTTCATTGCCGAAACGGGCTTCCCCACGATCGCACACCATCATGATTTCTATTGGGAACGCGATCGATTCTCGGTGAATGCAATCGGTGACATCCTCCGAATGTCGTTCCCACCCTCGCTGGCGTCGATCCAGCACGTAACGATCAATTCCGAGGCCCAACGGGCACTTTGTCATCGCTGTGGCGAGTCTTCCGTCCTCGTTCCGAATGTCCTCGATTTCGAGAAGCCGCCCACCGCCACCGATGAGTATTCCAGCACGTTCCGGCAGGACATCGGCTTGGAACCGGATGACATCCTTTTCCTCCAGCCTACGCGCGTCATTCCGCGGAAAGGGATCGAGCACGCCATCAATCTGGTGGCAGCCTTAAAGAACCCAAAATGCAAACTGATCGTGACGCACGAGTCCGGCGACGAAGGAGAAGACTACAGCCATGCGTTGGCCGAGCTGGCGGAAAGCCAGAATGTCGACCTGCGATTCGTCTCGCATCGAGTCGGCGATGCGCGCTCAACGACCTCCTCCGGCCAAAGGATCTACAACCTGTCGGATGTTTACGTACACGCGGATTTTATCACCTACCCGAGTCTATACGAGGGTTTCGGAAATGCATTGATCGAAGCGTTCTATTATCGAAAGCCGGTCCTGGTCAATCGATATTCGATCTTCGTGACGGACATTGAACCCAAGGGATTCCGCGTCATCACGATCAACGGCTTCATGACACGCGACGTCGTTACCCAGGTGCGGCGGGTGACCGAAGACCCCGTTTACCGACAAGAGATGGTCGATCATAATTATGAGCTTGGAAAGCGTTTCTTCAGCTACTCCGTCCTCCGACGCAGGTTGCGTTCGTTGATCACGAATTACACCGGCATGGACGATCTGTGAAGCATCCGCGACGGCGGACGGATCGTCGCCCTGTTGCGGAATGAATGCCACGGCCCCTCCTATCGATCGATTGCGTGAGCGCCTCGTGCGTCTCTACGGCCCGGTCCGCGCGGACGCTTGCCTACAAGAGATTCAGCAGGTCGTAACGAGCCGAACCTGGGGTCACCGTCCACCCGTGGGCTGGTCAGAGCGGGATGTCGTTCTGATTACGTATGCGGACCAAGTGCAGTCTCCCGAGGAGACGCCAATGGAGACGCTACGTCAGTTCCTACTGTCGCACCATCTCGAGGACCTTGTCTCTACGCTTCATCTGCTGCCCTTCTTTCCGTACTCGTCCGATGACGGATTTTCTGTCATCGATTACCGAAAGGTCGATCCGCACGTCGGCAGTTGGGGCGATATCCAGCGGCTGCGGCAGGATTTCGGGTTGATGTTCGACCTGGTCCTGAACCATGTTTCGCAGCACAGTCGATGGTTCCGTGACTATTTGATGGGACAGGCCCCATATGACCGATACTTCATCGAATGCGCTCCGGATACCGACCTGACGCTCGTCACGCGGCCGCGGAGTCTGCCGGTGTTGACGCCGTTCTCCACTTCCCGTGGCGAACGTCATCTCTGGACAACATTCAGCCCCGATCAAGTGGATTTGAATTTCGCAGAATCCGCCGTCCTGATGGAGATGCTCGGGACTCTGCTGGAGTATGTCGATCGGGGAGCACGAATCATCCGCCTGGATGCGATCGCTTATCTCTGGAAGGAGGTCGGAACAACCTGCATCCATCGTCCACAAACCCACGAGATTGTAAAACTGATGCGTGATCTTCTTGAGTGGGTCGCGCCGGACGTGTGGTTGTTGACGGAAACAAATGTTCCGCATGCAGAGAATGTCAGCTACTTCGGCAACGGGGACGAAGCACACCTGGTCTACCAGTTCAGTCTTCCCCCCTTGCTGCTCGATGCGTTCGTTCGACACGATGCGCAATATCTGAATCGCTGGCTGCACAACCTCGATCCCCCACCGCCCGGATCAACCTACTTCAACTTCACTGCCTCGCACGATGGGATCGGTGTGCGTCCCTTGGAGGGAATCATTCCCGACGAGCAACTGGAAGAACTGCTGGACCACGTTCGTCGTCAGGGCGGCCGCATTAGTCAGCGGCTAAAGCCCGACGGTCGTTCGTCTGCCTACGAAATGAACATCACTTATCTGGATGCACTGTCCGAGCCAAATTCGTGCGATCCACGGGGCCAGGCCGACCGCTTTCTCGCCTCCCAGGCCGTGATGCTCGCTTTGCAGGGAATTCCGGGCGTCTACTTCCACAGTCTCGTGGGAACGCGCAACGATCTGGCGGCGGTGGAGGCATCGGGCCAGGCTCGGAAGATCAACCGCCACAAGTATTTCCGAGACGAACTTGAGAGCCGTCTTCAGACCTCCCCGCTGCAGCAGCGGATCTTCGCCGGGTATCGCCACTTGCTGCAGCAACGTATTGCCCATCCCGCCTTTCATCCTGCGGCGTCCCAGGAGACGCTTTCGACAGATGATCCCCGTCTTCTGGTCTTTCGTCGCACCCCGTTGAATCCATCGGAACATCTGATTGTCGCCACGAACTTCAGCACCGAATCGGTGGACTTGGAATTCGACAAACTCCCCTCGCCGAAGCCTCGGCGAGATCTGATCTCACAGAAGTCGGTCGCGGGTGATCATTGGACGCTATCCCCGTCCAGCACGGTCTGGCTGACTAGCGAAGGAGGCGATCATGCCTGATTTTGCGCAATTCGGACCGATTACGACGATTCATGATCTAGGAACGGAGCAGCGAGAGGAACTGGAACGCCTGCTGAATGTCGCAACACAACAATACCCGATCGGACTCGTCCTGCCCGTCACCGCCGATGACATGCGTGCGGAACCATTCCAGCAGATCGTCAATCAACTGGCCGGTGCGTCGTTCGTCGATACGATTGTTATCGTATTAAATCGTGCCGACCAAGTGGAGGATTATCTCGAGATGAAGCAGCGAGTCGCTCCGCTGAAAGACCGAGCAAATATCCTCTGGACCGATGGACCGCACGCTTCCGCGCTGCTTGCCGATTTGAACGAAGCCGGTCTAGCCGTGTCCGTCCCGGGAAAGGGACGCGCCGTCTGGATGGCCTTCGGTTATCTGCTCGGTGACACGCGACTGAAGGCCTTCGTGCTGCACGACTGTGACATCATCAATTACGATCGAGAGATCCTTGTACGGCTCTGCCTGCCGATGGCCCATCCCGGGCTGGATTTTGATTTCTGCAAAGCCTATTACGCGCGCTGCACAAATCAACTTTACGGTCGAGTCGTCCGATTGCTCGTCTTCCCGCTACTGCGTGCGCTGATGTCGGTCGTCGGATACGACGAGTTCCTTGTCTTTCTGAACAGCTTTCGTTACCCGCTTGCCGGTGAATTCGCCATTACTTCGACCTTGGCCCGTTCCAATCGAATTCCCAGCGATTGGGGACTCGAAGTCGGCACGCTGGCCGAGGTGTTTCGCAACACGTCCCTCAAACGCTGCTGCCAAATTGACCTCGGTCGACTTTACGAACACAAACATCAGACGCTCTCGGTCCGGGAACCAGATCAAGGCCTGATGAAGATGGCCAGCGACATCCTGATCAGCATCTTTCGTACACTGGCCAGCCGCGGAGTCGTGTTTCAGCCCGGCCATTTTGTGACACTGCGTTCCGCATATCTGCGTACGGCGCAGGACGCAATCCGCCAATACCATGCCGACGCGGCCGTGAACTCACTCGTCTACGACCGCCACACAGAAGAAGAGGCGGTCGAAGGTTTTTCTCAACGAATCACCGTCGTCGGACAGGAGTTTTTCGATGAACCCTCCGGCGCCGAAGCCATGCCGACCTGGACCCGTGTCATGGCGGCCTTCCCCAACTTCCCGCAACGTCTGCGCGAGGCCGCCCGGCTGGATGACTGGGAGCACAAGTAGTTCCACTTCGATCTACCGTTTCGCTCGACTTGTGCGTCGGCCTCTTTGGAGCTCGATCAATTAGCCCCCTCTTGCAAGCAGTACAGGAATTGATCACTGCGCAGCAGGATCTTATTCGATACGATCGCAGGGCTGGCGTTAAACATGCTCCGGTCGTCCAACTCATTGTGCGACAGCACGGCAAACTCCGGCTTGGCAGGCAGGACAAAGGTTCCACCCTGCCGGGTCACAACGTACAGTTTTCCATCCGCCACAACGGTGGAGGCGTAGGGCTGACCCCGCATCCGCTCGGAATAGACCACCTCACCCGAATCGCGTTTGACGCAGTACGCCACCTGATTCCGATCGCTGACCCAATAAAGATGGTCACCGAAGATCACAGGCGAGGATACGTTCGCTCCCACTCTCGCCTCCCATAACAAGTGCGTTGAGGTCACATCGCCGCGTCCTCCGGCTCGGATCGCCAGGGCACGCGACTGGCGGCCTCCCAAGACGTACACGACCCCGTCGTGAGACACAATGCTTGGGCAAACGTAGTCCTGGATCCCATCACACTCCCACAGAGCTTCACCGGTCGCCGGGTTGAATGCCAGGACCTTGTCTTCGACGCTCACAACCAATTCCCACTGATCTGGTTCCACCTCGACCAAGTGCGGCGTATTCCAGGAGCTCTCCATCCCAGCCACGCGCCAGACTTCGCGGCCCGACTGCTTATCCAACGCGACAAGGTCGCCACTTTCCACACTCGCATTGACGATCACCAATCCCTCATAGAGCACGGGGGAGGTCCCCGAGCCCCAACCGTGCGTCTTGGAGCCGACCTCCGTCTGCCACAGGAGATTGCCGCTCAAGTCGAAGGCCAGCACACCGGTCCGTCCAAAGAACACATAAAGCCGTTCCCCATCTGTAACCGGAGTTGATGCTGCGTAGCCATGATCACGCACGCGCTCGGATTCCGGAAGTTTGGGCGATATGTCCTTTTGCCAAATTCGTTCGCCATCCGTGTGACGAATGCACAGAACATGCAGCATCAGATCTTCGATCTTCCCCGGATTCGCCTCATCCATCCCGTACCCGCTGTAACAGGTCACAAAAACCCGATCGCCCAACACAATGGGACTTGAGGCACCGTACCCGGGCAGCGCGGTCTTCCATGCCACGTTCTGGGTGGGGCTCCATTGCATCGGCAGCCCCGTTTCGGATGATTGCCCCAGTCCTCCGGGACCGCGAAACTGAGTCCAGTCCGCCGACGTCACACCACCAACTCCGATCACCCACGTACTGCAAAGCACGAACATCACACGAATCTGCGACGACATCAATGGTCCTCCCCTTTTGCTAATTTGCCCGATCTGCTGGTTCGTAACGCACGGTCAAAAACTGGTTGCTGTTGACTTCTTTCAGGATTTGTTCCGCACCGTCCGGCCAGCGAATGAGCAACTGATCAATCTGCGTCGCGCTTCCCAAGCCGAAATGCGGTCGTCGATCGCTCTGCGATAAGTAGGTCGTACCGGGATGCACGACCGCGTGAAGCTTCTGCTTACCGACCGTGGCCCAAAGTTCCGTACCGTCCGGATTCCTTCGTCCGCGCGCGTCGATCAACTCGATCGTCAGCCAATGTCCTCCCTGCGTGTCATTGCGCAAGATGACCGCGCGGTCGGCCAGGTTCGAAACGACCACATCCAGATCCCCATCGTTATCCAGATCGGCAATTACGGAGCCGCGACCGATTCTCGCGCGCTGAAAATGGGGTCCCGCGTGTGGCGACACATTCGTGAATCGTCCTTGCCCGTCGTTGGCGACTAAGAGGTCGCCGATCCCGTAGCGGTCGTTATAGGTCCCATCGGCCGGAGCCAACTCCAATGTTCGAACCGCCCCGCAGGTAAAATAGAAATCCAGATCGGCATCATTATCGTAGTCAAAGAAATGTCCGTCGAATCCGGTAGCCGACGCGGTTGCCTTGGCCAGTCCGGTAAGGTTGGAAACATCGGAACATTGGTTTCCCTGATTGCGATACAACGTAAAGAACTGCCGAGAATAGCAGGGCACAACAAGATCGACGTCGCCATCGTGGTCATAGTCGGCCGCGTCGACCCCCATGGACGCCTCGGGCACTCCTGATTCGTTGTACGCAAGTCCAAACAATTGGCCTTCCTCTGAGAATCGCCCCTGCCCAAGACTGCGATAGAAAAAATTCTCCATCGTGTCATTCGCCACAAAAATATCTGGCCAACGATCGCCATCCAGGTCGACGCAAGCGATTCCCATTCCCTTGCCGTCCGTACGGCTGATCCCGACTTCCGGACCCACATCGCGAAAGGTGCCGTCGCCCAAGTTCCGATACAGTCGATCTGGGGCGCCCGGAAATGCAATCGGAGACGGATAATCGGCCACCTTTTGCTGGCCGATGTAAATGTACGCCCGAGCTCCTTCGGTCGAGCCGTGTTTTAAATAGTTCTGTGCGAACAGGTCGAGCCAGCCGTCTCGATCAAAGTCGCAAAAGCAGACACTCTGTCCCCACTCACGATCGCCAACACCGGCCGATTCGGTGACGTCGGTGAAGGTTCCATCCCCATCATTGCGGTACAGAACATTCGGCCCATAGTTGGTTACGTAAAGGTCTAGATCTCCATCGTTGTCGTAGTCGCCGGCGGCACAGCCCTGACCGTAGCTTGGATCCCCGACGCCGGCCTGCTCCGTGACATCCTGGAATTTCATGCCACCTTCATTGCGGAACAGGCGGTTGGTGATTGTGGGATCAAGCGAACCGCGGCTGTTGTTGCCATTGGTGAAGTACAGGTCCAGATCCCCGTCGTCGTCGTAATCAAAGGCGGCAACACCGCCTCCCATCACCTCCAGATACTCGTACCCACCTGCTGTCATGCCATTCGTGTGAACAAATTCCACGCCCGATTGCTGCGTCACATCCACGAACCGAGGCAGGCTGCCAAGCTGAGCGTCCCAGTCCGCAGTTCCGCTTGCATCCGGAACCGAATCTTGACTTGAGGAATGGCTTTGCGAATTCGTCTCCGACGGGGCTCGCCTCCGGACGAGACTGGGCCCCAATCCGATGGCCAATCCCAGCATCCCCACACCCACGCACAAAAGGACCAGCCGCACGCTTCGAGACATCACAGACCACTCGGTATCCGAACGCATTTTCTGTTCTGGGAAATCGACGCAATCGAACGACGGCTTCACGACGCCTGGTTCGATTCGCGGTGTATTGTAGTGCAGTCGCCCAAATCTGTCCTCCAACCCTCTGCCAGAGGGGCCCTGCCGGGTTCGGTCGAACGCAACGTACAATAGAGACGCAGGTGGATCTCCACCGAGATTGGCGCCCCGATAGGATTTGGACAGACACGGGAATCAGAACCGCGGATTCGGGTTAAGGTCGCACTTGTGTCACGAAGAGCTCGCAAGCAGAAGCCTGTCGCCAGCAGACGGCTTGAAAAATCGCCGAACCCACCAGCCGACGGGAAGACGGCGCTTCCTACCTGGGCATATGCGCTGATCGCCGTCTGTTTTTTGGTCGGAATTAGCGGCGGGATCTTCCTCCGGCGCGAGACGGGCACTACGCCTCCAGCCGACGCAAGAAAAAGCACGCAACCGCCCACGCGCGTCGAGGACCCAGCGTCGCAAGCCGCACCTCCGTCGCCATCCGGCTCGACGTCCACTCCCACTGACGTCGCTCGGGACGCTGGCCCCGTCTATCCGGCCCCCGCTGACCTTGCCGAACAGAAGCGAATCGAGAACCGATTCGGTGTGCTGTTTCGACGCGGATATGAAAACTATCTCGGCGAGCGCTACGCGGCGGCCGCGGAAGATTTTCAAAAGGCGGTGGAGACAGCGCCGTACCTGGCTGAAGGCCATTACTTGCTGGGACAGGTTTACATCAAGATGTCACTCGACGAATTGGCGGAACAGTCGTATCGCCAGGCGTTGCGGCAGATGCCTGATTTTGAACCAGCCCAAAAGGAGTTATGTAAGCTGTTGCACGAGCAGGGAGCTTACGAGCAGGCGAACGCGATCCTACTCGAAATGCAGCAGAGAATGCCGGAAGATTCCTTCATCCTGGGCGAGATGGCGATTAACTACATGGGGCTCGGCCAGCCGCAAGAGGCGATTCCGTTGCTGCAACGCTACAATCAGCTGATGAGTCAGCAAGGATGGGGTCATGCTCAATTGGGGCGAGCTTACGAATTGTCGGGCGACACGAAAAACGCACGTCAGCATTTTCAGCAGGCAATAGAGATCGACCCCTATTTGGCGATGACCTATCACTGGTACGGTTTGCTGCTCGCACGGGAAGGCGACGAGACCGAATCGCGCGAACTGCTGGCGCGTTATGACCGACTTCGAAAGCTGCAAACCGTTGAACACGATCTGAACATGGCCCTCTTGCGAAACGCCAACGACGTGCAGACGCTTGTGCGGCTGGCGCAAGTCCGCCGCGAATTGGGTCGCCCCCAGGAAGCCCTGGCAACACTCAAGCGTGCGCGGCAACTCGCACCCAACAACGCCGACCTGGCACGACTGTGGAATCAATGGTCTGCAGCCGGCGCGTCGTCGTCACCGCCCGATTAGGCCGAGTGCTCTACGGTGCCTTCGGTTTCCGCCGCGGAAGCCGGCGGAGAGTTCGATGTCGGAGCGCAGCCAAACAGATCTCTTGCCGCTGATAGGCTAACTGACGACAGCGGACTGCGGAAAAACCCCACGATCGCACGCGTTCGGCATATTCACCGACTCGATCGGCCAACTTCCAGTCGGGAAATTTCAGCGTGAGCAACAGCCCCTGAAAACTTGTCGCTGGATGAGTCACCAGGGCTTCCACAGTATCCAAAGTGTGCTGCGGTGCCACATTGGAATCGACCACCATCCATTTGAATCCGCGCAATTCGCGCCGCCGCAGGTCGGCACCTCGTTTCCGCGCATGAGTAAACTGCGGGTGCTGTTGCACGGTCGGATGCATTTCCGATGGATCAACTCCCATCACGTACAGCCCGCGTTCCAGCAGCGCCTGACAGGATCCACCGGGCGCACTGCCGATTTCCACGCAGCGATCACCGGGACGGATCGGCAAGCCGGACCAGGCGAGGGCTTCGCGCGTCTTGAAATAGGTCCGTGAAACCACGTTTTCCGGCCCGCGAATCGGCAGGACACCGCCCGACCAACGATGCACAAAGCAGTTCGCAACATGCCAGCCGAGCCACCAGCGTTGGGGATCGATCAGAATCAGGTCCCAGACGCGCTCGCCAATTCGTGCGGCCCCGTTTACCCGCGCCGAATCAGACACCAGACCCCGCCGTTTTCCCTCGGCCAGCAGCTCGCTCCCGATCGTCTCTGCTTCCGGCGTCGTACCAGGCACGAAACCATTCTGTCCGGGGATCTGCGTGTCGCGAGGCCACACGTGTACAAAATCAAACGGAATCGGAGCGCCCGAGTCACCTGTACAGACCACGGCTTCCGCGAATTGCCCTGGATCGACAGGCCCAATCGAAAACCCAAACGTACGGACAAAAACTGATTTCAACTGGAGACGCCCCGGTTCGGGTAGGTCACCGGCCATTTTGAAGGTGACAAAACCCGGCCGCGAAAACGCAAATCGCCACGCGGGCCACTGTTGGGAAATCTCGTTCTTCAGCGCCGCCTCGGCCCCGACCTGACAACAAGTGAACAGAAATTCGGGTTCGGACATCGCGAAAAGCCCATCCTAAGCAAGCACGCCCGGGAGAGGACCAGTGCTGTCGGCAAACCGATCGGTCGCGACACCAAACGCATTCAGCAGCGAGACGTACAGGTTCGCCAAGGGCGTATCCGAACCATAGACGAGATGCTGCCCCGTCGCCAATCGCCCTCCGGCACCGCCGGCGAGCAGAATCGGCAAGTTGTGCGGGTTGTGGCTGTTCCCATCGCGCAGACCGGAACCGAAAAGCACCATGCAGTTGTCCAGTACGGTACGGTCGCCTTCGCGCATTGCCTGCAGTTGTTGCAGAAGATACGCATACTGCTGAACGTGCCAACGGTTGATCAACTGATACTGCCGCAGTTTGTCGGCGTCATTCTGGTGGTGCGACAATTCATGATGCGAACTCGATACACCCTCCAAGAACGAAAAATTCACATTACTGACGGCATTCCCCAGCATCAGTGTACAGACCCGCGTCGTATCGGTTTGAAACGCCAGCGCGATCATGTCCAGCATCAGACGGACGTGCTCGGCATGCTGCTCCGGAATCCCGTGCGCTGGTTTCTTCTCCGCATCCAGCACGGCACGCGGCTTCCATCGATCGCCTTCTTCTCGAGTCGACCGTGCGAGTCGTTCCTCGAGCGAACGAACCGATTGCAGGTACTCGTCCATCCGCTGCCGATCGGCGACACCCAAACGTTGACGAAGCTGTGAGGCATCCTGCAGAACTTGATCGAGCAGTCGCAGGTCCCGTTTCGCCGAATCGGTTTTCGCCTGGGTGACACGAAAGAGTCGCTCGTAGACCAGCTGCGGGTTGACCTCGCGTGCCAACGGACGCGTCGGACCGGCCCAGGCGATATGGGACCCGTAAACACGCGTGTAGCCCACATTCTGATCGACCCCGATACTAACCGGTTCAATTCCCAATTCGAGCGAGGGAAGCGGAGTCTCGCCCGCCACGTGCTGCGCTGCGACTTGATCAAGCGAGACGCCGTTGCAATTCAGGTCAATCCCGAGCGTCTTGTTAATTGTTGTACAGGTCAGGAATCCGGAGGTCTTGACGTAGTGTCCGTCTCCGATGTTGCTCGCCTGATTCCAGAGATTCGTCAGCACGAGCAACCGATCCTGCAGGTCGCGCAGCGGCTCGAGCGTCGGCGAAAGAGTAAAAGTCCGCCCCTCACCGCTGGGAGTCCATAGATCGTCGCGGACGCCGTTCGGCACGAACAGCGCGGCAAAACGCTTCGGCGCAGTCGATTCCGCATCCGCAGCCCGCAGCGACGAAGGCAACATCGCCTCGAGCCACGGAAGAGCCAACGCCGCACCTGCACCCCGCAACAACGTGCGACGAGAAATCGGAAAGCCTCGCGTCTTCATCATTCTTCCTCCCCGATAGGCGACCTTTCGGCAACGACAGCAGCTCCCGAGGTACCGGCTTTATAGCGGAACGGGATGCTTTCGACGATCCCCAGGATCAGGGCGTGAGACCGATATTCTTCGCGGCGCAGTCGGTCCATCAACTGCTCGACGACACATTCATCCTCCAGCGTCAGTCCCCGGCCGAGGGCATAGCCGAGCATCTTTGCCGTCAAGTGACGGACGAATTGGTCCTTGCGAGACAGCAGTACCTGCTTCAGCTCGGCGGGACCATCGAACTGAGTTCCATCGGGGAGCTGGCCACGACTGTCGATCGGCTGCCCCGCGTCCTCCGTTCTCCATCGCCCCAGTACGTCGTAGTTTTCCAGTCCGAACCCCAGCGGGTCAATGCGATCGTGACAGCTCGCACACTTCGGATCCTGACGATGTTGCTCCAGTCGAGCGCGCAGTGTTTGCGGCGTTGTCTGTTCCGAAGCCGTTTCGTCCAACGATGGTACATTCGGCGGCGGTGGCGGTGGTGGGGCACCCAGTAAGGTCTCGAGAATCCATTTCCCGCGCAAGACAGGACTCGTGCGATGCGGATACGACGAAACCGCCAGAACGGCTCCCATCCCCAACAATCCGCCGCGATGGTTCTCTGCTGTCAGTTCCGCGCGGCGTGGCTGGTCACTGAACGAGCCGCGAATCCCGTAATGTCGCGCCAGCCGAGAGTTCAGGAACGTGAAATCACTCTCGATCAGATTGAGCAGCGACAGGTTCTCGGACAGGATCTCTTGAAACAGCAAGACGGGCTCATACTTGAGTCCTCCCTCCAATTCAGAATCAAATCGCACGTCGAGGGCCGGATCGGGTTTGAATTCTCGCCCCAGGGCGCGCGTTCCGAGCCATTGATCGGTGAAACTCTGCGCGAAATCGCGCACGCGGTCATCCACACGCCGTCGCTCTCTTCCGTCGCCCATTGCCCCGAGCATCCGGAGAACCTCTTGTCGCAAGGCGTCGGAATCGTTCAATCGCCCGTCGTCCGCGGTTTTTCGCAGTTCCTCATCGGGCATGCTGTTCCAGAGAAAGTACGAGAGCCGACAGGCCAATTCGTGATCGGATAACAGAACGGGCTTCGAATCCACGTTCGGTTGCTCGTAGAGGAAGAGAAACTTGGGTGAGACCAGCACGGTTTCGAGCGTAAGCCGCAGTGCCGCCTCGTAAGTCTGCTCGTCCGCGAGTGCCTTCTGGAACAGGCTCACGTATTGCCCGACTTCATTAGGCGTCACGGGTCGTCGAAAGGCTCGCGGTAGGAAGTCACGCAGCACTTGTTCTGCAGCCTGATCCGCAGTGACTTCCTCTGAGGGCTCGGCCGTCAGGATCCGCTGGCGACTGCGGGGTTCCTTCCACGCATAATCAATTGCCTCGCGCGCGGCATCGAGATATTTTTCGGCGTGGATCGGCGACAGAAACAGGGTCTCGCGCGCGTTGTCAAAACCTTCGCCACCCGCCCCGTCCTCCGGCAGATTCTGTCCGGCGTCAATGAAGATCCCCAACAGATCGCGGACCGTAGCCGCATACTCCCCGCGATTCAATCGCCGCCACTGCGCGGGCCCTGGGGAGATCCCGTCCGCACAGGCGGCGCCGTATAGCGCTTGTTGAATCCAGTTCACGAACCGTTGCCGCGCATCGGCCTCCGGCGTCTCACTCCCACTGGGCGGCATTTCTCCATCCTGCACGCGGCGCAAGATCGTGCTCCACTCCCCAGCGTCACTCGAAACGTTCAGGTTTCCATCGAATTCTGATAGATCCAAACCCGACTCCCCCTCCGGACCGTCGTGACAGTCCAGGCAGTACAGACGCACGAAGTCCGCAGCCTGATTCGGCAGCATCGTCGGGGGCTCGGCAGCAACGCTCAGAGCGGCAAACAGAAGCAGAACAAAGAATCCGTCGGTCATGGGATTGCTGCGCATGGCAAGTCGAAGCGGGTGGTGTTCTGGGGGCGAGACAAGCGAACGGTGTGTTCCTGTCATCCTAACAATTCTGCACGGGGGGACGCAACGGACGCAGATTCTGGCAAAAAGACAGAGAGTTTTCACGGCACGGCGGCCTCCAGCTTACCCAGGGCATC